>NZ_JBFTOG010000002.1:0-299073 GCF_056397865.1 Arthrobacter sp. 05L417 | reverse complement strand
GCTGCTCGTCCGGCTCGTCTGGCATCGCACCACCAGCCCGAAGCACGTCCTGGAACACTCAACCTGGCGACGAAAACACCAACACCGCGCACGACATAGTCATTACAAATCCCGCGGACACACCCCATAAACGCGACTGTAGTACTAGGATTCGACAGGAGCTGCCCCTGTTCAGGGGTAGCTCTGGTTCTCGGGTTCGATTTGGGCGCCCGGGGCGCACCACCAGCGTAACTATCAGCAGGACGAGCAAGTTTGGAGTTGCCGCCTTAAATGGATAAGCATGTTGCAGATTGGACCTCTCTGACGGACCGGTTCATTTGCATCCGGAGATATGGACGACATGTCCGCTACGGGGAGGTTGAAACAGTCTCTCCTGCCGGTGACACCCTTTGGTTGCGCCGCGAGGGCGTCGAACCGCGGGCGTTGTATGAAAAGTCCGACGGCTACACGGCGTGGACCGTTTCCGAGACATCAGTTCTGGATAGGCCCATCATAAACACAGCGGAGCTTTACGATGAACGGGGAGAAGACATCCATCCCTCGCCCTCCAATTTCAGTCGTTGGGCGGAAGAACCCACTTTGCAGGACCGGCCAGAACGATCTGTTGCTTCGAGGACAACGCGCTCCTGAAGTCGGTCGTATCGCCCCCGACGACGGCGCCGTGCTCGTAGTGGACGCAGGCGGATCGCTTTCGAGGGCAATTGATGCGCGACATGATCGCCAAGTTCGCCCTATCCAACGGCCGGTCTGGAGTTGTCATCAACGGCGCCATACGCGACCGCGAGGCAATTTCCAGCCTTCCGGTCGGTGTGAAGGCGTTGGGCAGCAATCCCGGAAGAGCGCAAAAGAAAGGCACAGGCGAAGCTGATGTTGAACTAAACCTCGACGGAGTCGTAGTCAGCCCGGCGCCACGGTGTACTGCGACCCCGACGGGATCTTGGTGGATCCAGCGCGCTACTGTCTGTCAGATCAGCGATGCAGCGGCAGCGGCTGGAGCCGCAGGTACGCAGCTACTTTTCATGATCTTGGCCGGCCAGCGGAGCCAGGACCTCATCGCTGCCAAGTCGACTACACCCAAACCTGACGGCCAAGGCTGTAATCCTGTCAGAACCGCCGCCAATTCTCGAGGCGCAGGTCTAAAATCACCATTATCGGCCTCCGATCCCCATCGTCAGTCGATGAAATAATTGCGCATCTAGGCAGCGAAAAGTTCTGCATCGGGATCGGTAGAACACCGTCCGATGCCAGGGTGATGAGCTGCGTCCTTCGTCGGCTTTCGGGTGGCGACCCGCGCCGCGGCGATGACAGCCATTCGCGCTGGTATTCGGAGAGCCCCCGTCTGCTTGGAATTCCTACCTGACTAACATGGGCCGGCAGCCCGAATTTTTCAGCACAGGCCGCCGAGTGCCGACCGCAGGAATGTTTGCTTCGTCGTCACCGTGTTCTTCCATTCCGGCATGGTGAGGACAGGTCACCGGTGCTGTGCTGTGAGGTAGCGGTGGATCGTGGGCGCAATTTCTGCCAAGAGGTCATCATGGGGCTGGGCCGCGAGGGCAGGCATTTTGATGATGTAACGGGCTATGGCGATACCGAGCATGTGCGCGGCGGCGAGGGCAACCCGCTGCATCTGCTCATCGTCGAAATCGAGTTCGCTTCCTCGGAGGCGGATGCGCGCGCCGAGGACTTCATTAAGCATGTTCGCGGCCCGTTCCGAGGTTGCGGCAGACCGGACCAGCGCCTGCAGGACGGGCCGAATATCCGGATCCTCCCAGAGCCGCAAATACGTGTCGGCCACGCGGTGACCCAGCTGTTCGGCGTCCCCGGCGAAGGCGCCAAGAATCCGCTCGGGAATGGTGGTGCGTTCCGCCATCGCAGTCGCGAACAGGGTTTCCTTGTCGCCGAAGAAGTGGCGGATCAGCGCCGGGTCCACGCCTGCGGCCGTTGCAATGGCGCGGATCGACGTGCCGTCGTAGCCGAGCGCTGAAAAGAGCTCGCGCGCGGCCTCCAGGATGGCGTCGCGGGTGCCGCTGTCCCCGATTCGTCTGCCGCTCGGCGGCTTTCGCGCTGTCATGTCACTCTCATCGCTCACTACATCAGCTTACTCCACAGTCGGGGATTTCCTCATGTGTAGAATTAGCCTAAACTTGCAGCAAACACCTCCTTTGGAAGGACTTACAATGGCCGTTACACACCCCCAGCCACATACGAAGTGGACGGCGGCGGTTCTCACCGGCCTCTTGGTGTCGGCCCTACTCGTCGTCGTCGTCCTGGCCTTTCTGTGGCCCGGCAAAACATCAGAAACCCATCACCTCCCGGTTGGCATCACCGGCCCGCAGCCCGCCGTGACCGCCTTCGAAAACTCGTCGAATGCGGCCAGCGCCTTCGATTTCGTACCGGCAAATGACAAGGCCCAGGCAGTTAGCCAGATCAGCTCCCGGGAGACGTACGGCGCCATCATTCTCGATGCCCAAGCGCCCGAGGTTCTCACGGCACCGGGCGGGAGTGCTGTCGCGGCGCAACTGCTCAATGGTGCCGCAGCCCAAATGCAGGCACAGCGTGCCCAGCAGGCCGGGACCAGCGGCAACCCAAACGTTGCGAATGTTACAGTCACCGCCGTCGTACCTTTGTCCCCTAGTGATCCCACTGGGGCCGGCCTTGCCGCAGCGTCCTTTCCGCTCGCGGTCGGTGGCATGCTGGGCGGCGTCATCATCTCGCTGCTCGTGGTCGGCCCCCTCCGCAGGCTCGCCGCGGCCGGAGGGTTCGCCGTCGCCGCCGGCCTGGTGCTGGCGTTCATCATGCACACCTGGTTCCAGTACCTTCAGGGGAACTTCTGGGTTGTCGCTGCCGCAATGGGCCTGACCATGCTCGCCATCTCGGCGTTCATCATCGGCTGCACCTCGCTGCTGGGCCGGGCTGGAATAGGCGTTGGCGGGGTCCTGACCATGTTGATCGGCAACCCGCTGGGAGCGGGGACAGCACCATGGCAATTCCTAGCCGAACCCTGGGGCGCGATCGGCCAGTTCCTTGTCCCCGGCGCATCAGGTGCATTGATCCGTACCCTGAGCTACTTCCCGGACGCGGACACCGCCCAGCAATGGTGGACACTCACGGCCTGGGTCGCGTTTGGCGTCATTTTGGCCCTCGCTGGACACTATCGCGCCCTCCCCACCATGCATGTCCCCGAGGCGACCATCGAACATCCCACGGCCGCGCATCCGGCCACCGCCGGCGTCGTTAGCTTCGTTAGGGAGAACAACGAGGAAATCTGCTCCCAGACAGCGCCCCTCCCCTAGTTGGACGGGATTGCTGTTATCGGTGCATTGACGGCTGGAGGAATGACGAACAAGGTGTCAGTTGGGGTTTTGATCCCACTTAACACACTGATTATGAGTGCTGTCCCCATCCAACTCCGTCCACCGGACGGCTCAAACAGGCTTTCGCATCTCACGACTAGACTCGGTTGCTAAATAATGGACTAGAGCGTCGCTGCGGTCACGCGGTCACGCGTGACGCTACGCACGGTTGGCGCACCGATCAGACCCATGATGCTGGTCAGTTCCGAGCGAAGGACATTGACGAGTGCGCGAAGTCCGTCGGATCCCCCTGAAGCGATGCCCCAGGTGACCGGCCGACCAATCAGTACGGCGCGGGCACCTAACGCAAGCGCGACAACTACATCGTGGCCTCTGCGGATACCGCCGTCCACGTAGACTTCGATCTGCCCATCGACCGCTTCGACCACTTCGGGGAGCGCATCCAACGTTCCCCGTGAGGTATCAATGGCCCTTCCGCCGTGGTTGGAGACGATCACCGCGTTTACACCGTGCTGTACTGCGAGGGCGGCGTCCTCCCGAGTCATGATTCCCTTGAGTACGATGGGCAGCGTCGTCTGCTTGCGAAACCATTCAATGTCGGCCCAAGTCAGCCGGGCGTCATGATCCCAAGCGCCGTCGTTCAAATGCTGCTTGCGCGGCGCAACATACATCGGAGCGAGATGGCCGATGGCGGCAACCCCGGCGCGCATTTCCGCGCCCATTATCGGACGAACCGGAAGATCGACCGTGATCACCAGGGCGGTACATCCCTGAGCCTCGGCCATGCGTATTAGTTCTACGGTTTGGCCGCGATCACTGCCCCAGTACATTTGGAACCAAGTGGTACCGGCTCCGGCTGCCTGCCGCACTTCCGCCATGGGCTTTGTGGTAGCCGCGCTGAGTATCATCACTGTGTCCTCCGCCGCCGCGGCTACGGCTGTCACCAATTCCGCATCGGGGTGGGACATGCTGTGCATCCCGGAGGGTGCGAACAAAATTGGTAACGATATCTCTGAACCAAGCACTGAGGTCGTTGTGTCGATCCGGCTCACATCAGTGAGAATTCGTGGACGAAGGGCCCAACGTTCGAATGCTTCACGGTTGGCTCGTACTGCACGGTTCGCGCCCGCTCCCTCCTGTATCATCGCTCGGGCGCCGGAAGACCAGACATCGAGGGCAACTTGCTCAAAATCCTCCAGTGTCAGGCAGTCCTGAAGGCGCTTCGCCTCGCTCATAATTGCTCCTTCCCAGAAATGCCAGTGTCAACGATGTTGATCAGCCGCTCGCCGGTACACCACCGGCGAAGTTGTGCTTCCACCAGAGCCACCGCCCTGGGCCGGAAAGCGTTGGATTTCCCGCCGATATGCGGAGTTATGAGTGCTCCGCTCGCCCATAGAGGGTGCTCAGGTGGAAGCGGTTCGGGATCGACGACATCAAGCGCCGCTCTCAGCCGCCCGTTCGCGACCTCTTGCGCGAGTGCTTCCGCATCTACCACCGATCCGCGCCCGACGTTTACGATGAGCGCACCGGCGCGAAGGATCGCGAGGGCTTTCCCGTCGATGATACTGATCGTCGATTCGTCAGCCGGAACGCACGCGACGAGCACCTCCGTGCGGGGAAGGATTTCAGCCAACTCCATGAAACCAGCCACGCCTGGTCGTGCTGTGCCGCCGACCAGAGTCAAGCTGCACTCGAACGGAGTGAGTCGTGCAGCTATCGCATGACCGATGCCTCCCGCACCGAGAATCGTCACCGTGCGATCCGCCAACCCTGGAACGGAACGCCTCTCCCAGCGGCGATCCAGTCCGTCGATGACGAATCCAGGCAGGCCCCGCAGTGCCGCCAGTACCAGGGCGACTGCGTGTTCGGCAACCGCGGTATTGTGGATCCCCCGTCCTGAGCACAACACGACGCCGGCGGGCAGATCTTGCAGGTAGTGCTCGACGCCGGCTGTGAGCGCCTGCACCACGGCCAGCGCGGGAAATTTCGCCATAAGTGCGATGGGTTCAGATCTCATGCTGTACTCGGGAACGTAGAATTCCGCCGACTCTTGATCGGAAGTGGTCATGTGGTCGGGTCGCACAATGCGTAACCCGAGTTCTGTCCCCAAGGGAGCGAAGTAGTCATCCCAAGGAAGTACGACAGTCCTCATCAACGTTCTCCTTTGAAGGTTGGTGGCGCTATTCCAGTTGCCGGCTCTTCGATATCGGTAGAGGCCAGGGCCAGCGGCACACCCTCAAGAAAAATCGTGGAACGCCCAGTACCAGTAGTATGTCAACAAGAGACTTAAGCAGTGCGGGACGGTAGCCAGGCAGTCTCTCGAAGGTACGGAGGAAATGATGAGCAAACGGGAAAATAGTTTTCCCATGCCCCCCACCACTGTTGGCAAAGCTCAGTCGCGCCCACGTGCCGCTGATCAGATCGTCGACGAACTGCAGCGCCTGGTTGCGAACGGTGATCTCAAGCGGGGTGGGCGACTGCCCAACGAGCGGGACCTCGCTGCCCACTTTAACGTCAGCTCCCCGACCGTGCGCGAGGCCGTCCGAGTACTGACCTCGATGGGGCTCCTCGAGGTCAGACACGGAAGTGGAACTTACGTTGCCGAATCATCTCGCGGCATTCTCGACAATTCCCTTGCCGTACTGGTGCAGTGGGAGAAAGTTGGTGCGCGCGAGCTGCTTGATTTGCTTTGCGTACTCCACCTCCACGCGAGCGATTTGGCGTGCACTGCGGCGACAGATGAAGAGCTTTCGAGGCTGATCACAGTGGCCAAGGGAACCGCCTCCCACGCTAGTACCATCAAGATTTCAGACAGTTTTTACGATTTCCTCGACAGCTTTGTCGCGGCTGCGCATCAGCCGCTGCTCGACGCGCTGTGCAGTTTCCTGACCCGGGTGCTAGTCGATTTGGAGAATAGCTTTCATCCCGATCAGTCGAGCACTTACTGGCATGCGTGGGCCGCCGACAGCTTGCCGCTTCGCCTTGAAGTCGCGCAGGCGCTATCTTCGCGCGATCAAAGCCGCATTGCAAAGGCTGTGAAGCTCTTCCACGAAGGAATTCGGGCTCGACTGATGGGGCTGCCTGGCTTGGACGACGCGCGCGTAGTTCCAAACTAGCGACCCACCGCGTGCCCAGCTGACGTTCTGAGCTCACCCCACCACGCCCAGCGCTTAGGGGCCCCGCAGCCTTCCGCGGTGGCTGCAGGGCCCCATTTGTTGCCCTTCTTACTTACTCAAGCTTCAACGCACTCGCGTGGAGCTGCAAGGCGAGAAAACGAGAGTAGAACCTGCCCAAGTACAGTGGCCCGCCCATGAACCAGAGGCCTGGATGGCCACTCGGACGCCAGATTCCACTGATCTCGCCGTTCTCGTCCAGACCCCAGACTTTCTTACACCGGTCTGCGGCCTCGTTGCCCAATACCTTTCGCGCCGTGTCGAGCATGGTCGTATATCCAGTCGCCAGCACCACGAGATCAAAACTGCCAGAGTTTCCGTCTTCGAACACGACGCCCTCGGCGGTGAAGCGGCCCACCCCGGACTGCGTCATGGCGATCTTGCCATCGGCGATCAGCTCGGCACAACCTACATCAATGTAGTATCCGCCCGGCCCATTAAGAATTTTCGAAATGGCGCCGGCACCGTCGACTCCTAGGTCATAGCGATAGCCTGCATGCGTGAGACCGTCCAGCATCTCCCGATCCATCTCCGCTGCTCTTGCTGTCTGCGCGACTGCACGCTGCAGCGAGAGGTGGAACGGAATAGAGGAGCCCAGCAGGTCGGCATCCTCCGTTCGCATTCCACCCTCGTGGTAGAGCCTTCCGATCGTCAATTCAAAGTTAGTCTTCTGCGAAATTACGTAGGTCGACGATCGCTGGATCATCGTCACTTCAAAGCCACGTTTGTGCAGATCTTGGGCGACGTCATGGGCGCTGTTTCCCGCACCGACTACCAGGGCGCGCGTGCCGGCCGGAGCTTCCTCTCCTGTATACGCGCTTGAGTGAACGATCGTTCCGCGATACTTATTCATTCCGGGAATATCCGGCGTTTTCGGAGTTCCATGCACTCCGGTGGCTAACACGATGTGGCGGGGCGAAATGATGCGCTCGGAACCATCAGCCCGCCGCACCCGCGCCCGCCAGCTGCCGGTTTCGTCGTCATACTCCGAATCCAATAATTCGGTTCCGCTCCAGACATTCAGCTCCATCGCTGATGCGTAAAATTCCAGCCAATCGCCGAGCTTGTCCTTGGGCAAGTACACCGGCCAGGAATCAGGAAAATCCAGGCCGGGCAGGTGATCTGCCCAGATCGCATCGTGAAGAACCAGCGAACGGTAGCGGCTCCGCCAATTGTCTCCAACCTTTGCATTCCGATCGATTACGAGAGTTTCTACTCCCCAGAAGCCAAGATGGGCAGCTGTCATGAGACCACCCTGGCCCGCGCCGATGATTAGTACCTCGGGTTCGGTGTCCGAGAAATTGAGTTGTCGCTGGCGCAGGTCATACCAGTTTTCTCGTGAGCCAGAGGAATTCAGTGGTGAGCGCAGCGGCCTTCTCTCTCCGCGCGCCTGCTCATGCCCGGTGATCTCTTGAAGAGTCGTGAAAAGTATCCAGGCCTTCCAACGCCCGTCGGTGTCTTGCCTTAGTCGCAGCACGCCGCGTCCGGTTCCTACCGTGGTTTTTAACAAAACGAAGGCGAGGATGCACTCGCCTTCGGGATCCGCGGTTTCGCGGGAAGGCGCCGCCGCATCGGGATCGATCCCGATGCTGAGGTACGCAGTGCGCCCGACGTCGGAGATGAGTCCAGCGATCTCTCGGGTGCCATGCACCGTACCGAAGTCCCATGTCAGGGTGAGCAGGTCACGCCACCAGGCATCTGTGAGAAAGAGTTCCTCCACCCCTCCCGCGTCGCGAGTGATCATTCTTTTGCTGAAGGCCCCAAGCCAGGACTCCACCACGTCCGCTGTTTCGGCGCGGTCGCCAATTTGATCATCCAAGGCTGTAATTGTCATCATATCTCCTAGTTACTTAGTGTCTTTTTTGGTCGTGAGTTTCCTCCAGCCGTCACTGCACGGACGGAGATCCTCGGCTAGGCGAGAGGCCTAAGCAAGCTCAGTAGGTTCAGTTAATGGCCACGGATTGGCCGGCTATGCGGCCTGAATACAGACTCGGGCCGAACATGGTGCCTTCAAGTCCGGCGTTGCCGTTTATAGCGCCACCTGCCATTCCGGCGACCTCGCCCGCAGCGTACAGCCCCGGGATCACCCTGCCCTCCGGGGTGAGCACTCGGCATTCGAGATCGGTACGGACGCCGCCGAAATTCTTTTGCGCCATAGGCCACATTCGAATCGCAGCGAACCCGTTCCGCCCAACTTCCCCCAGGCCGTGCAGCGCACGGCCGGTTAAAGTGTCAGACGCTCGCCCGGCGCGCACATCAGAATTGAATGATTCGAGGTCTTCCCGCAGACTCCTCTCCGGTAGACCGGTCAGCTCAGCCAGCTCCTCGACGCTCCCAGCTAGAACCGCATACGGTGATTCGGCCCAGAACTCCTCCATCGGGCCGGGGAGTGGGCCCGCAGGCGAGGCATAATACTCGTTGTCAATCAGCAGCACGGTGCTCGCCTCTGATCTATCGAACACTGCCCAGCAGCTCTGCTCGGGCTGCTCCAGCAGGGCGTCGGTGCCCGACTTTCCGCCTCTAAGCGACTCGTCGTGGAAGCGCCTGCCTTCCAGGTTGAACCACAATTCTGTGGCAATGTTGCGCACCCCGATTCCCCGCTCCCCAGCCGCGTCCTGTGGATCTGGTGTACCGACTGGGTACACCCAGACATGGTCAAGATTGGTCATCCCTGCACCGACCCGCTCAAGCATCTCGTGCCCTGACCCGCGTGCGGTATGGGAGCCGCCCAGCAGCAGACGTGGCATGGCTCTGAGCCGTTCGCTCACCCGCATCAGCATCCCGCGATTGTTCACGAAGCCCCCGCTCGCGATGACCGTAGCACCCGCTCGGATTTTCATGCGTCCTTGATTACTCTCAGCCACAATGCCTGATACGGCGTCAGATTCGAACAGCAGCTCGGTCGCGGACGATCCCGTCAGTATTCGACCGCGGGATGCTCGAAGCTCCTCCGCAATTGACTCGACGATGCCCACGCCGTACTGGTCGGGGGCGTGCCAACGCGCGACCGAGTTACCCTCTTGCCGAGTCGGGCGCCCCCAGGTGATGCCCAGGCGCACGCACCAGTCATACACGTCGACCCTGCTGTGCTCAAGGTAGTCACGCGCCCACGTAAGATCAGCTGTCGGGCCGCCGAAGGTTTCCCAATCACGCAATGCGATCTCGACTGAGTCCTCGATATGGGCGGCCGCTTGCTCCGGCGTGCCCACGATGCAGCAGCCTGCCCCGCTCATCGCCGAGGCACCGCCGATTTTATCTTCGCCCTCGAGCACGATGACGTTGGCACCCCTTTCGGCGGCCTCGAGACCAGCGGCGAGCCCGGCCACTCCCGAGCCCACCACTACAACGTCACATTGATACACCACCATGTTGCTGTCCTTCATTTCTGCAAGTCTGGGGGAAGCCGGCGAAGTTTTCTCTTAGACCGGCTGGGCGTGCTTCGCTTCCTGAATCAGCTGCATGACCTCGGCTCTCCTTTCGACGAATTCCGGTAGTGACTTCGTTGCTATTTGGTCTCGGTCACGACCGAGACTGACTTTAATCGACCTTCGGACTCGTGCCGGTGCCCCAGACAGCACGACTACCTCGTCTCCGAGGTAGACCGCTTCGTCAATATCGTGGGTCACGAAAAGAACGGTCATGTTGAACTGTTCACGGACCTGCAGCATCAGATTTTCCAGGTCCGCACGGGTCTGGGCGTCTACTGCGGCGAACGGCTCGTCCATTACGAGGGCGTCGGGCTGGTAAGCGAGGGCTCGGGCGATGGCGACACGCTGCTGCATCCCGCCCGAGAGCTGCCAGGGGAATCGAGACTCATTTCCCGCCAATCCGACTGCCGCCAGAGCGAGCTTCGCGCGCTCCAAACGCTCCGCCTTCGGCACGCCCTGAGAGCGCAGCGGCAGCATGATGTTCGAGAGGACCGAAAACCAAGGCATCAGGGAGCGACTGTAGTCCTGGAACACCACCGCCAATTTAGCTGGCGGCCGGTCTACCATCTCGCCCTCGAAGTAGACAGCACCCGAAGTTGGCGCGAGAAGTCCCGAGATGCACCGCAGTAACGTCGTCTTGCCGGCACCCGAGGGGCCAACAATACAGAGGAAGTCACCTGCGTAGACGTCGATGTCAACACCGCCGAGCACCTCTTTCGTTACCTCGACAGACTGGTAGGTCTTTGTTAGGCCTCGGATGGAAATAAGCGGCTCGCAGGAACCGTGCTCAGCGGCAGCAGATGGCATCGAACTCATATTACGTTCTCCTATCGATTCCTGGCACGCATGCCGCGGTGCCAGCGCAAAACTACCGATTCGAACCCCCAGAACAGGAGGTTCAGGGCAAAGCCGATCAAGCCGAGGAACACGATCCCTGCCCACATGCTCGGGATGGCGAAGCTCCGCTGGGCCTGCAGGATCTGGAACCCGATGCCGTTCGTGGATCCAATCATCTCGGCAAACACAATCACTGTGACACCGATTGCGAGTGCCGTACGCAAGCCTGCGATAATCTGCGGGCTGGCAGCAGGAAGCAGGATCAAAAAAAGTTTGTCACGGAACTTGATGCGATAGCTCGCAGAAACGTCCCGCACCGCGGGGTCGATACCCCGAACACCATCAATCGTGTTAAGGAGTATCGGCCAGACGGTGCCGTAAATGATGAGAGAGATCGGCATGGCCGGTCCGATACCGAAGAGCAGCAACGCGGCAGGGAGCAGTGCGACTCCCGGAACAGCGCGCAGGAACTCCATGACGGGTGCGACAATTTCGCTGAGCACCGGCATTAGCCCAAGGATCACGCCCAAGCTCACCCCGACGACCGTTGCAATCCCGAGTCCCGCGGCGAGCCGGAGTAGCGTAGGCAATGCGTCCGTGAGCAGGATTGGAGAGAACCACACCTGCACAAATGCATCGAGAATCCTCGATAGAGGAGGAAAATACGGCGCTTTGCTTCCTGCGCTGAGCATCCACCACCCTCCGATGAGCAGTACGGGTACCACGGCTTCGACGAAGAAGCCTCTCGCACGTCGTCCGGCCTTGAGTTGTTGCCTGGGACGGGTCACCGATACGATGGATGCCATTTCAATGCTCTCCTTTCGATTTCGAGCAATCCCAGGTTGATCAAGAATCCGAGTACACCGCAGACCGCTATGTACGCGTAGACGTTGGCGATACGGGCTCCCTGCTGGGCCATGTCGAGTTCGAGCCCGATTCCAGGAGCACCACCGATGATCTGTGCGCCGATAGTGAGGAGCAGACTCATAGTTGCCGCAATTCGGAACCCAGTCGCGATGAATGGCGTTGCGCTCGGAATGATCAGGGCGGCAAAGACCCATCTGCGCTTGAGGCGGTATGACTGAACCACATCACGGCTGACCGGGTCGACCTGGTGTACGCCGTACATTGTCTGGATTAGCATCGGCCAGACCGATCCGAACACGATCAGTGCGACCGCCATCTTCGGGGTCGCTCCAAAGAGAAGCAGCACAAGCGGGATCAGTGCGACCGGTGGGATCCCCCGGAGGAAATCAATCGTGTTGCGGAACATTCGATAGGCGAGGGACGAGATACCAAACGCAACCCCGAGGGGAAGAGCGATTCCAGTTGACACCCCGAGCCCCACCGCCCAGGTGCCTAGCGTTGCGACTATCGCCACCCAGAACGCCTGGGTGAAGACCAGCTCTGAGAGCGCGTTGCCAATCTCTGCAGGTGACGCAATCGCCGTGGTTGGGATGAATCCGTTGAGACTGCCAAATTGCCACAGGACGAGCAGACCGAAGATACAGCACAGCCGCAAGATCATTTTCAAACCCGGCCCGTAGCTGAGCCTGTGACGCCCTAGCGGGTACTGGGCTGCCGCAACTCTTTGGTCATGGAGCACGTTCTCTCCCGTCTTGGCCGTGCGATTCGATCCACTGGGATACGACCGTGCATCCGCAGTCGATGAGGCGGCCCGAGTGGTGAGTGTGGCAGGTGGAACAAAGCTGCTCCCCTCCGTTTGCGACTGCATCTAGTTGGGCAGGTAGACGTGGGCGGACAAATCATCAACAGGTTTCTTGATGACCGCGTACCGCACCATCATCTTTTCCAACTCGTCAACCTGGTCCATCGTTAGCGGACCGAACCCAGGCACCAACATCTGCTCGACCTCTGAAGGCTTCACCGAGGTTGAGGTCTTTGCGACTGTGCGCACGAGTCTGGGATCTGCTTGGAGTTTCCCCGCCGCCGCGTTGATCGATGAAACGAAGGCCTTCACGGTCTCTGGGTTCTTTTCAACGTATTCGGTCGAGGCGATGTACACGAGTTGTGGGAGACCACCCGCCGCGGCCGCGAATGCTCCGCCATCAACCGGGCGGACACCTGAATCTGAGGCCTTTGCCCTGGTGACAAATGGTTCGGTGGTAATTGCCGCGTCGACTGTGCCCCGGGCAACGCTGGTCTGCATCTCGGGGATGGGCAGCTCGATCCACTTGATCGAAGCTGAATCGCCCCCAGCGTGATCGACCGTTGCTTTGTAAGCCACCTGGGCGAAGGCGTTCAAGGCATTGACTGCGACGGTCTTACCGTTGAGGTCGGCCGGTGAGGTGATCCCGGAGTCTTTTGCGACGATCGCGCTGTTGGGATCGGCGGCGGCATCGTGCGGCACTACACTGCCGTTCGCAACGATGGTGAGGGGCGTGCCCTGGGAAATGGCCACAATTGCTGAGACCGGGTCTGATGCTGCGAACTGAAGCTGACCATTCAGGAGCAATGGCACAGCTTGAGCACCGCTCTGCAGTACTTGCGGAGTCACCTCGATACCAGCTGCCGCATAGGAACCATCGTTAATGGGCAAATAGAGGGAGGCATTACCCGCAGACGGGCTGGTGCTTACAGCGACCTGGGTGAGCCCTCCATTTGCAGAGGATTTGGTTGAGTCCCCAGCGGGTGCCGACTCGGAGCATCCTGTCAGGGACGCGGCCAACACCATTACGGATGTGGCGAAAATTTGGGGTTTGGTTAGGTGCATAACAGTTCTCCTTTGAATAGTTACTCAAACATGGCGTGAGCATGCGCGCGCAAGAGTCGGGGCGCCACCCCGCTATCTCACCAACCCTTGACCACGGAGTTGGATAGCCTGCCGACTGATTCCACCACAGCTTCGATGGTGTCCCCCGGCTCCATGCTCTCCTGCGGATCGCGGAAAAATCCGACGCCGCCAGGCGTGCCGGTGGTGATGATGTCACCCGGCTGCAACGTGACATACCGTGTAATCGCCTCAAGTAGCTCAGGGATGCGCACCGTCATGTTGCTTGTATTGGAGTGCTGCCGAGTCTCGCCGTTCAGAACAGTACGGATGTCGAGGTTATAGGGCTCGGGCACCTCATCGACTGTCACAATCGCGGGACCCACCGGAAGGAAGGTATCGGGCGACTTGCTCAGCATGACTTGAAACATTTCGCGCTCCATCACATCGCGAGCACTCACGTCATTCACTATGGTGTAGCCAAAGATGTAACCCATGCCATCTGCCGCTGCTACGCGACGAGCGGTCTTCCCGATCACAACAGAGAACTCCACCTCGTAATCAGTGAAGGTATCGGGAGTAGGAATTTCGATCGATGCCTCAGGGCCAATCACCGCAGAACTAAGGAACGGTATGAATACGGGTTCGCGGACCTTGAGTCTTGATGCTGCCTCGGCAGCGTGGTCGGCATAATTGCCGCCAGTTCCGATGATTCGCGTATTCTTGCCAACCGGCGCCAGGATCTTCTCCGGATTCACTAGAGGCAGTTCGTCAGTATTCACAGCCCGGAGCGTCGCGCCAACATCGCCCGATGAGTAGAGCTCGTCCAGATTGCGCCAAGGCAACACTCGAACCAAATTGCTCGACTCCAACTTGCCAATGCCTTCTTCTCCATTGCTGAAGTACCTGACAATTCGCAAGGCGAACCTCCTCGTTCGTATATCGGAGCCCACATGGCCTGCCCGATCGCTTGTTGCGTTCAGCCAGTATTCCTCCACGCCACATTGAAGTCAACAGGAGATTTGGTGACTTTATGATTTGTGTCTGAGGCATGCTGTTCGCAGCAGATGGGTTCAATTAGCTGCGCCCTGGAGAGCCCACTTTGCTTAAGTAACCCCAGGAGACACTGCCGTGTCACCAACCAGTTGCGGCAGGCTCAGATGCTCGCCGGATAGGGCCGCTCAGACGGTTACATGATTTAGGAAGACGCCGGCATGGTGGGCGGTAAGAACTCCTACTTTCGATTCCAGAGCAGAAGGCGCTACAGAGATCGGCCTGTCTATACCTCATGAAAGAGTGCGCTTCTATGATCGGCCGGTCAGCCGTTCGAGTCCAAGCAGTTCACGCCCTTGGCACTAGGAGCAGGCTGCACCCAGGGAACCCTATAGGAATAGATGAGGTCTATAGGGGTGAAAAGAATATCTATTGGGCCTATCGGCCGCTTCGTATATACCCTTGTGACACGCCCCACCTGAAGGTAAAGGTCCTTGCCGGCACAAAGTCAACAGGGCGTCGGCTGTATCTCGAATGTTGCGGCTGCCCAGAGCTCAACCTCATCCGGTGGCGTTCCGTCTTCTCGGAACCTCGGCCAAGCCGGACGCCGCGCGAATTTCCACCCCCTAATAGGAGTAACAACCGATGACCATACCCACGCCCGAAAGCACCGCAACTTTTGCCGGTCTGCCAGTCTCCCAGCAGTTCATCGCCGGTGAATGGCGAGACGGTCGGTCGGAGAAGACTCTTACCGTCACGAACCCCTACGACGACTCGGTACTAACTAGGATTCGCCAGGCCAACAAACAAGACCTTGACGAGGCCTACCGCGCCGCCGAGGCGGCGCAGAAGGAATGGTCCGCACAACCGCCCTCCGCCCGCCGGCAGGTTATTCTCCGGGCTGCGCAAATTATGGAGCAGCGTCGGGAAGAGATTGTCGACTGGATCGTAAAGGAATCCGGTTCCACTGTAGGGAAGGCGCAGGTAGAGGTTTCACTGGCCGCCGGCATCACGCTGGAAGCATCTTCATTTCCCACGCGCGTCCATGGCCGCATCGTCGAATCCAACAATCCTGGCAAAGAACTGCGCGTCTACCGCCGCCCGGTCGGTGTTGTAGGAATCATCAGCCCTTGGAACTTCCCGCTGCACCTGTCCGAACGCTCAGTAGCCCCGGCCCTTGCCTTGGGCAATGCAGTCGTCATCAAGCCGGCAAGTGACACCCCCGTCACAGGAGCGCTTATCCTCGCCAGAATCTTCGAAGAAGCTGGCCTGCCGGCCGGAGTACTGAATGTAGTTATCGGGGCAGGATCCGAGATCGGGGACGATTTTGTAACGCACCCTGTCCCGGGCCTTATTTCCTTTACGGGTTCCACCCCTATCGGCCAGAACGTCGGCAAACTCGCTGCAAGTGGCAAGCACCTGAAGCATGTTGCCCTAGAGCTGGGTGGAAACGCACCCTTGGTTGTTCTCGCTGATGCAGATCTCTCTGCGGCAGTGGAAGCTGCGGTTCTGGGCAAGTTCCTCCACCAAGGACAGATCTGCATGGCCGTCAACCGCATCATCGTTGAGGCGCCCCTTTACGACGAGTTCCTTGCCCGGTTCACCGCCGCCGCCTCAAGCGTTCCCGCTGGTGACCCTGCCTCTACCCAGACTCTGGTGGGACCGGTAATTAATGACAGCCAGCTTGAGGCGCTGAAAGCTAAAATCGCTGGGGCAAAGGCAGAAGGTGCGCGTACCGTTCTCGAGGGTCAGATCCAGGGCAGGGTCGTGCCCCCGCACGTCTTCGCTGACGTTACCGCCGACATGGAAATCGCGCGTGAGGAGATCTTCGGACCCTTGGTGGGGGTAATTAAGGCTGACAACGAGGCACATGCCCTGGAACTGGCCAACGCCAGTGAATTCGGTCTTTCGAGCTCTGTCTTCACGCAGGACCTCGACCGAGGCGTGCAGTTCGCCCTGGGTATTAAGGCCGGGATGACTCACATCAACGAAATGCCCGTTCACGACGAATCCCATGTCCCATTCGGCGGCGAAGGCAACTCCGGTCTCGGTCGGTTCAACGGCGACTGGGCAATTGCTGAGTTCACCACAGATCACACGGTGGGCGTCAAGCGCCTCTGAGACGTGTTGCACTCTCCCTGCCATGGCGCACCGCTCGTGCCATGGCAGGGCAATTCCTCCTGCCGAGGGCTGCCTGAGGACCCCGATAGTCACAATCGGTACGGTTTTGGCACGAATCAGTGTTCCCCGTATCACCGTTTACGGGCCATATATACGGAGAAGGTGCCTAGATGATCAACCCTGCGCAACTGCACTCGGATCTGTCCCGCCTCGGTCGGGAGACTGAGACGTTTATGGCCACCGTCGAGTCTTTGTCCGACGAAGAAATGACCGCTGCTTAACTATGTGGGGGACGGACCCGGGCTAGCGTCATAGCCCATATCGCCTCGAACGGGCGCGCCCTGGTCAAACTCATCGATTGGGCAACCACTGGCGAGGAGCAGCAGCCTTATGTCACGGCCGCGGCGCGCGCTCACGAGATTTCCGAACTAGCCGCCCTGCCAAGAAAGGAACTGCTTGGTCATGTGCTTGAGTTCGCACAATACTTCGCTGAGCAGGCCCAGAGGCTGACAGGTGATCTTGTCGTCGAAGAGGTCCACTTGTACGGCACGCAGATACCAGCGACGTCTATCGTGGCCTTGAGAATTGCCGAAATTGTCGTTCACCACCACGATCTTGATACCGCCTGGACGATAGAGGAAGCAGATCCCGATTCCGTGCTTAACGCCATCGAAGCTGTTGTGCGGGCGCTGAACGCTAAGGGAGCACCGGGCATGACCCTGGTGACAGAGGAACGCGACCAGTGGGTGGTCGGCGACGGAACCCTGCATGTTTCCTCCGACCGCGCTGGGCTACTCGAATGGTTAGCCCGGGGCAATGAGGAAAAGATCGAAGCTGCAGGGCCTCTGCCTTCCCTCCCTTCCTGGTAGGATCCGGGACGGGGAAAACCTACTGGTGATGAGGCGCTCCAGATGGCAGAGCCAAGCACTGGTTAGACGTGCTCCACAGTCGACTGAACAATAAATCGACGGCTGAGTTCCGCCGCCGTCACTATGCCTCGCTTTTCGACGGCCACCGACATACTGCTGTTGGGTAGTAGCTGGCGGCGGCCTCTTACATCCACGCTGCCTCTCCCCGACCATTAGTCTGAGGAGTTGCGGTAGAGGCAGAGGATTACAGTGTCGTGATTAGGAGGGGTTCCGCGCTGACGCCGCGGAGCACGGCAATGGGAGACGTTGCATAGAGTTGATGGGCCCTGTTATTACCGACGGGGCTGATACAGCGCGTCCCCCGTTGTTGAAAAGGTTGGTGTCGCGATCGTCCTCCTGGACTGGACATCTTCCACGAGTGTCTAACCGGAGTAGATAGCGGCTGGGCGCTCATACGACCATGAAAGGGACTGTGGGGAGAACGTGCCCCTGCCGAACATCGCCCACTCGCCGCATTACCCCTCCCCGGAAGACTCCTGAAGGGCGTCACGGATAATCTTGCGCAACCACTCTAGAGCGGGTATTGGACCGGGCCGACGGTAGGTATACAAGGCCACCTTTCCCTTGGCAACCGAAAATGGCAACTTAAACATCTTCACCGGGCCCTCTGCAGAGAAAATCTGCGCAACTACCTCCGGGACGATGCCCAGATAGTCCGTGGTACCCAAGATGTGAGGCATAGCGGAGAAGTGGGGGAGCATGACCGCCGGAATCTGGTCGTAGTTGAGCTCCCGAAGCCGCTGCTGAATGTGCTCGTGGCCGAGCTGATCGCTGACCATCACCCGCCGTTCCGCCAGGAATTCGTCCACAGTTGGTTCAGCTCCTATACGTGGATGCGAGACCGAGCAAATGCCCCAATAGGGCTGCACCAGAAGCTGATCCCGGACCAGACCGGGTGCATCTATACGTGGCGTACAGATTGCCGCGTCAGCCCTCCCTTGAGTGAGGTCCTCCCGTACCGTCCCATATACCAAAGGGTGAACCTCGAGGGAGACAAAAGGTGCCAGGTCCTGAATCCGTGCAAGAACGGCCGGAAGCAGTGCAAGTTCTCCGATATCCGTGAGCAACAGCCTAAAGTTACGATTTGAGGTTTTCGGTTCGAACACCGTCACGCCATGCACCGCCTCGTTCATCAGCTCCAGGGAATGGCGCAACTGGGGGTAGATCGCCGTCGCCACACTTGTCGGTGCCAACCCGTCCGATCCCCTGAGGAAAAGTTCATCCCTGAAGATGCGTCGGAGCTTGCCCAAGGCGTAGCTGACAGAAGGTTGGCTGATGAACAGCTGTTCTGCCGCCCGACTAACACTTCCCGTCTCATAGATGTGCACAAATGTCCGCATGAGGTTCAGGTCATAATTCTCGGAAGGCGTTACTGGTGGCATAGATATAGTCTATGGCGGACCGGCAAATATCTATTGGCTAAATGGCGGTGGGATTTCTAGCCTTAAACAAAGTGGTACATATCATCAACTAAGAAATGAGTCGATCGGTGACGCGAACCATCCGAGCAGAAACGATAGAGATCCTCCGCCAGAACAACCTGACCACGGTCTTCGGCAACCCCGGCTCCAATGAGCTCCCGTTCCTGCAGGACTTCCCCGACGACTTTCAGTACATTCTTGGCCTGCACGAAGGTGCAGTGATTGCCATGGCGGACGGATTTGCGCAAGCCTCAGGCAATCCTGCCTTCGTAAACCTCCACGCCGCCTCGGGCTCCGGCAATGCCATGGGTGGACTGACCAATGCAGTATATTCTCACTCACCCTTGGTTATCACAGCAGGCCAGCAAGTCCGATCAATGGTGGGGCTGGAGGCCATGTTGGCCAACATGGACGCGCCCTCCCTGCCACAGCCGCTTGTGAAGTGGAGCGCAGAGCCGTTGTGCGCAGAAGACGTACCCCGGACCATCAGCCAAGCGATCCATATTTCACAGCTGCCGGCAAAGGGGCCGGTGTACGTCTCCATTCCTTATGACGACTGGGACAAAACCTCGCCCACGGAAGCACGTCATCTTGCCGGACGGACCACTGTCTCGGCGCAAGCACTTAGGGCGGACCAAGCCCGAGAAATTGTCGAAGAGTTGAACTCGGCCACCAACCCTGCGATCGTCCTCGGGCCCGAAGTTGACGCAGACTATGCCAACGATTTCGCCGTTACGCTGGCAGACAAGCTCGCAGCACCGGTATGGATCGCGCCGTCGGCGTCCCGCTGCCCGTTCCCAACACGCCACCGCAGCTTCCGGGGGGTCCTTCCGGCAGCTATCAATAGTATCTCGGAAATACTGCACGACCATGACCTTGTTCTTGTCGTCGGCGCACCGGTGTTCCGGTACCACCAGTATGCCCCGGGCGCGTACCTCAAGGACGGCACCCGTATCCTCCATGTGACAAGTGACGCAGAGGAGGCCGCCAGGGCACCCATGGGCAACTCGTACGTGGCATCCGTGCGGGGAACGCTGCAAACTTTGTCTGAAAGTGTCGAGCAGACCAGCAGGCAGCAGTTGCCCGAACTGTCAGACTTCGCCGCACCTACAGCAAGCACTTTCGATGCCATCCACCCGGAGGCTGTTTTCGAGGAACTGCGGATTACGGCGCCGGATGACACTGTCTACGTCAAGGAATCCACGTCAACGTCCGCTGCTTTCTGGAAGCAAATGGACCTGAAGCACCAAGGCAGCTACTTCTTCCCCGCCTCCGGCGGGCTTGGCTTTGGCCTCCCTGCCACGGTAGGAGCGCAACTCGCGCATAAGGACCGGCAGGTGATTGGCATCATTGGTGACGGCTCTGCGAATTACGGCATCACGGCTCTGTGGACCGCAGCCCAGTGCAATATCCCCTGCATTTTCCTCATCATGAAAAACGGGACCTACGGAGCTCTGAGGGGCTTCTCCAAGCTGTTGGGAACGGGCGAAACCCCCGGGCTCGACGTTCCTGGCTTGGACTTCGCACAGATCGCCAGTGGTTACGGCGTGGCAGCGGAGTCCGTAAGTACCCGGGAGGCTCTCCGCGCCGCACTGCTCAAGGCCCTCGAAAGCCAGAAACCGGCCCTTATCGAAATCCACACTCAGTTCGAGTCGTAGACCCAAAACGATCTACAAAGGACAGATATGTCCACGATCAGCGTTTATGGTTGTGGCACCGCCAAGGCATCAGTCATGATTCCTCCATTTGGCAGGCAAGGATCTTCGAGGGAGCTTGGGATTTCGAAATCGCCACTAATCAAACCGTTCTTGAACCTGCAACCGGAGAGTCGCTGGGAACGATCGGCCGCGCTTCCGCAACCGACATCGACCAAGCCTGCAAGCGCTAAGCGAAGCAGCGTAGATGGCATGGTGCTGAAGCTCCATTCGAAGAGCGGGCAGCGGTCCTGCGGCGTGAGGCGACACTCTCCGAAGAGCACCCAAAAGTTGGCGGCTGGTTATTCAACAGGCTTAGCGCAGTCAGAACACACCGGAAGAACCGCCACGCCGCGCGTGCTGTTACGAGGCCTCTGCCCAGTATCAGCGGAAATTTGAAGAAGCCGAACGGAGGGGCGGGGAAATCATCGAAACCTGCGCAAGGCGCCGGCCGTAACGGCCCCCCTAAACCAGAAAAGATGACGACGCAGGCAGCGCTCCCGGGTGAGGCCCTGAAACAAGGCCCGCAGCATCCAAATAACCGCGTGGTCAAGGAGGATTCGGTTCCGATAAGTATTGCAGCTGTCTTAATCCGGCCCCATTACAGTGCTTTGATTGGAATACTTGCCGCTGAGGTCAGCCATGTGGGACAGGGGAACGGCCGAGGTCATGGAAATTCGCCAGTTGAACTACTTCATCGCCGTAGCTGAAGAACGGCACTTTGGGCGTGCGGCGAAGCGGCTGCACATGGCCCAGCCACCCCTGTCCCAGCAAATCCGTCAGTTGGAGGAGCAGCTGGGTGTGCGCCTCCTGAACCGGACCACGCGCCGGGTGGAGCTCACAGCGGCAGGCCAGGAACTGCTGGACAGGGGCCGGCAGATCGTCAACGCAGTCGGGACCCTCCGAGCAGACGTCTATCAGGTGGGGCATGGCGCCGCGGGGGTGCTCCGCGTCGGATTCTCGGGCTCGGCAACGTACGGCGTCATGCCTTCCATTGTTCGAAGCGCCAAGCAGGCCCTGCCGGGGCTTTCGCTGCACATGCACGGTGAAATGCTTACTCCGGCCATGGAGAACGGGTTGCGCGAGGGCACGTTGGATGTGGCGCTCCTGCGCCCGCCGATCGCTGCCCCTGGGATTGATTTTCGTGTTCTGTCGCGTGAGCCACTGATAGTCGCGTTGCCGGCGTTCAGTGCGCTGGCGGCCGGCAGGCCGGTGGCCATGAACGAGCTGCAGGACCAGGACTTCATTGCCTACCCGCCCGATTCGGTGTTGCACCGGACAACGGTCAGCGTCTGCCGTCAGGCGGGCTTCCAGCCACGTATCACCCAAGTGCTCAGTGAGACGTCCATGATGCTCTCCTATGTTGCAGCCGGTGGTGGAGTTGCGCTCATGCCGGCCAGCATCCGCGCCCTGCAGCTCGAGGGCGTGGTGTACTGCGATATCGAGAAAGCTCCCGACGTGGAGCTGGCGGTCGCATGGCGGAGCGAGGACAGGTCAGCGCTCTTCCAAAGCTTCCTCGATACCGTAGTTGCCGTCACGACGTCCCGTCCCCGGCCTCTGTCCACCGACCGTGGCCACGGCAACCGATAGCCGTTGGAATGAGGGAGAACCCTTACCGTCGCCCTCTCACTGCGGAATGAATCGAACTTTACGTTCAGCGGTCATTCCGGTGCCCGGAACCTTGCGGCCAGCTCACTTCTGGACCGGATTCCGAGCTTTCCGTAGATGCGGGTCAGGTGATACTGCACGGTCTTCTCAGCAATGAACAGGCTACGGGCAGCTTCCTTGTTGGTCGTTCCGGCCGCGACGAGTTCAGCCACTGCCTGCTCCTGCGCCGTGAGCTGGGTCTGCGGCCGCGCGACCGCAGCGAGGACAGCGTCAGACGGATCCGGCACATTCCCGGCATCAAGGCCCGTTGCCTTCAGCTCGCGGTCACACCGGTCCACATATGTCACAGCACCCAATGAATCGTACAGATCCCTTGCGACACGCAGCACAGACGATGCCAAACGTCTTTTTCCGGCTCGCCGCATACTCTGCCCGTAGGCGAAGCTCACCCGTGCACGGAGGTACGGCCGGTTCAACCCACGCAGGTGCGCCAAGGCCGTCTCGAAGTGTTCCCGGGCGCTCTCAGGGTGACCCTGCGCCGCCACCAGGCGGCCCCGCGCCCAGGCCATGCGGGCCAAATCTGACGGCACCGCCCGTTCTCGCCGCACTTGCTCGAATTCAGTCAGAAATGAATCAGCCCTGTCCAACTGGTCGGTCATGACAAGGGCATTGACGAATGTGTCCTGCCACGGCCAGAAGGAGACATGGTTTTTCGTCCAGGGGTCCAGCTCCGTCAGCGGCTGCAACACCGATAGGGCGCTCTCATAGTCCGCCCTTGCCTCATGGAAGCGGGCGCGTGCCAGGCTGGCCGGTACCTGCATGGCTCGGTACGTTCCCGGCTGCACCGATGCCTGGGAAACGTAGTATCTCGCCCGGTCCCAATCGCCGCGCATTGACCATAGTTCAGCCGCAGTCCAGTACAGCAAGGGGCGGACCAAGGACATCCTCGAGGCCTCGAGGCGAACTGAACCTCGGGCCACAGTCGCGGCAGCGGCGTCCCAGTTGCCGAGTACCAGGTGGGTCCGGGCCAACCAGGCCTCCGCCCACAAGGAGATCCGCAACGAGCCGCCGCGGAATTCGGTTGGTGCAGCGGCTTCGAAATGAACCTGCGCTGTCTCAGCGTCATCCAAGCGAAGGGCAAGCCAGCCGGCGCCTATCTGGACGCGCTGCTTCTGGGCGTTTTCTGAGGCGTGCTCGAAAGCCTCTCGGTAAGACTCCTCCGCCTCGGACAGGCGCCCCTGGGCGTAGAGGCCCAACCCGTATATGGCCTCCGATTCAATATATGCCGGTGTACCAGGTTTCGTCAGCGACATGGCGCGCTCAGCCCAGCGGGTCATAAGGGGCCCGTCCCACGAGGCCACTCCATGGACCACGAGGCGTTGTGCCACTTGCGCGGCCGCCGCCGGGTCCCGTTCAGGATTGCTGGTTTTCCACGCCATCTCCAGCTGGGCCTGCGCACTTTGATTCTGCCCTGATGCAGTCGAAAGATATCCAAGAACGGAGGAACGCAACGGCGAGGGGGGCATGGCATCCACGGCAGCGGCCCACATCTGTGCCTGGGCCATGTTGCCGGAGCCCACCAACGCGTCCACCGCCCTGAGCAGCCGGTCATTACCTGTACGGATGTCATTTGAAAGCCGTGACGCTGAAAACAGCGCAGTCGCTACGTCCCGCCACGCACCGACAAGAGCCTGTCGGCGGGCGTACTCTTCCAGTTCGGACGCCAGATTTTCATCGGGACCTGGGCTCACAGACACCCTGTGGCCTAAACGGTCACCCTCAACCTGAACGATCTCTGCAGCCCTGCGGTGAAGTTCGATGCGCCGGCTCGGGACTATCTGCTCATAAACGGAATCGGTTGTGCCTGCCTCAAAGAACGTCACGACCGAGCGCGCCTGCTCCACCGACAGGCCGAGCAATCCAGCCCGGTGGCCCTCGTCCAAGGCATCAATCACGGCCTCGACGCCGCTGACATGGGCGACTTCTGCAATCCCGGAACTTCCCCTGAGTACTGATGCGGCCTCGGCAACGGCGATCAAGTCAGTGGAAGCACCATGGAGAAGGCTTCGTACCCGGGCCCGGACACGGGAGCTCGGCGGCAGGGACGAAAACCACGACTGCCATGTTTCAGGGGGAAGCTCGTCCAGGAGTTCAACGACAGGCTGTGGCAATCCGCCAGTATGCTGGACGATGCCGTGGGCTGCTGTAGCGCTCAAATCTATGCCGAAGCGACGCCGGGCGAGGTTTTGGACCTCCTGGGTCGACAGCGGCTCGAGCGGCAACGGGGACACCTGATGCCCTGTGAAGAACGCCAAGACACCAGCAGGAACAGACTGGCTGTGCGCGGGATCCAGCGTGACAACAAAGAGGATTCGTTTGTCGCGCAGCCGCCGCATGGCGAAAACGAGGATGTGCAGGGTGTCTGCGTCAAGGTTCTGAACGTCATCGACAGCGACGACCACCGACCCGTGGCCTTGAAGCCCTTCGAGATGAGCCATGAAGGTTGCTGCATGCTTGGCCACCTGAGCGGAGGTGAGAGAGTCCGGGGAATCAGGCAGTCGGACCGGAAGCGCCAAGTCTTCGGTAGTGGATCGCAGCGGCGGAGTGGCCATCAGCTGGGAGTAGCCAGCCAAAGGGAACTGCGACTCCCATTCGTCTCCGGTTGCCGTCAGCACGCGTACGCCGCGGGCAGCTGAGCGGCAATACTCCAGGAAGCGGTCGATAAGAGCGGTTTTTCCCGAGCCCTGCAGACCGCTGAGCACAACTGTTCGTACCGTGCCCTTACGTACTGTGCGCAGCGTCTCCAGCAGCTCTTGGTAAACCTCCCCCCGGCCCAGGAGTGACAGATCCTCCTCTGTGGTGCCTTGCTGGGAGCCGGGGATCATGCTGGCAAGCTTAGTCGAGCGCAGCATGATCCCTCCGGACTTTTCGAATCACAGCCGACTCAACCGAGGTCTCCGCCAGCCACCGGAAGGATGCTTCCCGTTACATAGGAAGCCTCGTCGGATGCCATGAAGACGATCGGCGCAGCCTGTTCATCAAGCGTGCCGTACCGCTTCATGAAGGAAGACTCTACGGTCTGGTCCACGATGGTCTGGTACCAGCCCTGCTCGGTCGTGGATTCAGCCTCGGGCCCCCGCTTAACCTTCCTCGGTGGCGCCTCGGTGCCGCCCGGAGCTGTCGCGACCACGCGGACGCCGCGGCCGGCCACCTCCATGGCCAGCGACTGGGTCAGCGCGTTGATTCCCCCCTTGGCCGCGGCATACGGGACACGATGCAGGCCGCGGGTCGCCACCGACGAGACATTGACGATCGTGCCGGAGCCTTGATCCAGCATGGAGGGCAGCACGGCTCGGCAGCTCCAAAGAGTGGGAAAGAGCGACCGGCGGATTTCCTTTTCAATCTTTTCCTCGTCGTATTCTTCATAGGGCCGTGCCCAGATGGTGCCCCCGACGTTGTTGACCAGAACGTCCACACGGCCGTGCGTGCCCAGCGCTGCATCCACCGCGTTCCGCGCGCCGGCGAAGGTTCCCAGATCGGCCGTCACGGACGTGGCTGAGCCGCCCGAACCGGAGCTTTGTGCTGCCTCCCCGATTTCCCGGGCCACTTCATGGACCAGTTCGGCCCTGTCCACCAGAACGACGGCGCCCCCCTCTGCTGCAATGCGCTGTGCAACCTTCTGGCCGATTCCCTGGGCTGACCCCGTCACCACGGCAATCTTGCCGGCATACCGGCCAGGGGTGACGAACTGTCCAGCGTATGGCGCTGCCATCAGTAAACCGCCGTCTTGGCGTCGATCGCTCCGGCCATCGTTTCCTTGGCTGCCTGCGCGTGGCCCGTGATCAGTTCACGGACCCGTGACTTGTCCTCGCGTTCAAAAGCGTCCACGAGGTCAAGGTGGTCTCGCGTGACCCGCTCGAAGATCCGGGTTCCGGTTTCGAACGTGGCCGCCATCTGCGCGTGGACGTCAAGTCTGCGGTAGGACTCGAGCAGGGTTGGGTTATTGCAGACCATGAAGAGATATTCGTGGAACTCTTCGTTTGTCCGCGCAAACTCCTCCGGATCCTGGACGGTCCCTGCACTGACAGAGCGCGTGGTGGCTTCGGCGAGGCGCCGGAACTGACGCAGCTGCTCCTCACTGAGGCGTCCCAGTAGCAGCTCGCTGACGGCGAGTTCCAGACCCATACGGGCATCCAGCTGCGCAAAGCAGTCTTCCTTGCGGAAATCCAGCCAGCCGGTCTCAAGTGATGAGACGGCCTCAGCCTGGCTGATAGTGTCGCCGGCGGCCTGGATCTTCTCCGCTGGGGCCGGGGCACCGGTCTCGGCATCGCCCCCGGTGCTCTCCTTCGGGGCGAAGCGTTCGAAGTAGAAGTTGGCAGGATGGATGTCTTCGCTGTCCAGCCATTTGGAGACAGCGTTCACCATGGGCGGTGGCCCGCAGAGGTAGACGTCGACATCGCCATCGTTGAGGTGGGCGGGCTCGATGATTTGGGTGACATAGCCGGTGTGAGGCGCCGAGGTGCCCGGCTCGGAAGCGATGTAGTCCCAAGTGAAGTCCGGCAGCTTGGCCTCGTAGGCGCGCAGCCAGTGAAGCCCGACGATGTCGGCTTCCCGAGTGACACCGTAGATCAGGTGCACCGGGGTGAAGGGCGGATTCTGGGATAGCTTCTCCAGGATTGCCAGCAGCGGGGCGAGACCCGTTCCGCCTGCGAGCAGCAGCAGGGGACGCTTGGGGTCGCGCAGGAAGAATGAACCATATGGGCCCGTGAACTCGATGGTGTCCCCAACAGCAGCCCGTTCACGGAGGTACTCCGACATTGCGCCCTGTGGCGTAATGCGCACCATGAAGGATGCCTTCTCGGCGTCGGGCCCGTTGCTGAAGGAGTACGAGCGCTCGGCCTTAGCGCCCGGGACCTTGATGTTTACATATTGTCCGGGCAGGAACGCCAGGGCATCCCGGTTCTGGACCTCCAGTGCAAAGGAGATCGTGGACTCCGAGTGTTTGTCGAGCTCAACGAGAGTGGAGGTGAACGTGGCCGCGGAGGTCTTTGCGGACTCCGAGGTCGCCGGAATTTGAAGGGCGAGGTCCGACTCCGGGACCGCCTGGCAGGTGAGCAGGTAGCCCTTCTCGAGTTCCTCCTCCGTCATCGCGTCGTTAATGAAGTCGCCCGGGTCGAAGGAGCCCGAGTCACAGAAAGCCTTACAGATGCCGCAGGCACCGTCACGGCAGTCCGACGGAATGTTGATGCGCGCCTTGTACGCTGCGTCCAGGACGGTCTCGTAGTCGCCGACCTTGATGACCTTGGTGATGCCGTCCTCGAAGCTGAGGGCTACCTGATACCCCATGATTTCCTCCTGGTTGGGAATCGCGTCTTCACGATCCCCGAAAGTTAGTGCTGTTGTCTCGTATGAGGTCATGTCCTGCCGGACACTTCAGGCCGTGACCTCTAGCGAACACGGCCGACAGGTGCGAACCGTCAGATCATGTAGACATCCACCACGTGGTGGATGTAGTCGTTCTTCAGGACGACTTTCTTTTTGAGGATCACCGGTTCGCGGCCGGAGAGATCGATCGTGTAAAAGCTCGTACCGAAGTACATGTCTGTGCTGTTGTAGCGAAAGTACAGGGTGAACCAGTTGAAGCGGACCTTCACCTGGTCGCCGTGGTGTTCGATAATCTCGATGTCGGTGATGTTGTGTCCAGTCCTCGGTTCCGGCAGCGATGTGGCCGACGAGCGGTCGGTCTTGATGCGAAACACGCGGTCTTCAATTCCGCCGCGGTTGTCGTAGTAGATGAGTGATATTTCGTTCTGGGGATCTTCCGTGAGGCGGTCATCTACGTCCCAAGCCGGCATCCAGAACTCAGAGTCCGGGTGATAGCACTGCAGCCACTCATCGAACTGGCGGTCGTCCAACAGACGGGCCTCCTTGTAAAGGAAGGCACGCACTGTTTCGAGGTTGGCGATTTGCTCGGCGGTCTTGAATGAGGTGGCGGGGGTGGTAAGGCTTGTCATGGGTTTTGCAGCTCTCTCTGGTTCCGTTGGTTCGGTCAGGCGGTGACTGGTACGGATTCCAGCGCCGAACGCTCCTCTTCCTCCGCCAGGGCACGGTCCATGACTTCCTTCCAGTACCCGTGCTGTATGGGGTACAGACCTTCGTCTTCGGTACGCAAACCTGAGGCGATGACCCGGGTCATGCCCAACGCCTGTGCCTGCTCGTCCGGGCCCTGGATCTCGTGGGTGGAGCCGCGGGTCATGTCGTTCCACGGGGCGCTGGTGGCCCAATAGGTCTTGTTGCAGGAGCGGAACTCTTCGAGGTCATCGGGAGTGGCCATGCCGGTGGCGTTAAAGAAGTCCTCGTACTGACGGATGCGCTTGGACCGGCTTTCCTGGGATTCGCCCTTGGGGGCGATGCAGTAGATCGTCACCTCGGTCTGGTCAGCGGAGATGGGACGGAAGTGCCGGATCTGCGAGGAGAATTGGTCCATGATGTAGACATTCGGGTATAGGCAAAGGTTGCGGGAGATGTTGATCATGAAGTTCGCCATTTCCTCGCTGTACTTTTCGACGAGTTCGTCACGGCGGTCCCACAGGGGGCGGTCCTGGGGGTTGGTCCATTCCTGCCAGAGGAGCAGGTGCCCATGGTCATAGGAGTAGAATCCGCCCTTGACCTTGCCCCACTTGCCGGCGTCCATGGCCTTGGTCTTGTTGGCTGAGTCGCCGGCGCTCCGGCGTGCCGTGGTGGCTGCATAGTTCCAGTGGACAGCGGTGACGTGGTAGCCGTCGGCGCCGTTTTCGGCTTGCACCTTCCAGTTCCCGTCGTAAGTGTAGGTGGAGGAACCCCGCAGGACCTCAAGCCCTTCGGGTGACTGGTCGACGATCGAGTCGATGACTTTGGTGGCATCTCCCAAATGTTCTTCGAGCGGGAGAACATCGACGTTAAGCGAGCCGAACAGGAAGCCGCGGTAGGACTCGAAACGGGCGACCTTGGTGAGGTCATGGGAGCCTTCCTTGTTAAAGGTCTCCGGGTATCCGGCATTGCGGGAGTCCTTGACCTTCAGCAGTTCGCCCGAGTTCTTGAACGTCCAGCCGTGGAAGGGACACGTGAAGGTGGTGCGGTTGTCTGTCTTGCGGCGGCACAGCATTGCGCCTCTGTGGGCGCAGGCGTTGACGATGCAGTTGACCTTACCGTCCTTGTCCCGGGTGATCACGACAGGAGTTCGCCCGATGTAGGTGGTGAAGTAGTCCCCCACGCTGGGAACCTGGGACTCGTGGGCCAAATAAACCCAGTTGCCCTCGAAGATGTGCTTCATCTCGAGTTCGAAGATTTCTTCATTGGTGAAGATTTCACGCTTGGCTCGGATCACGCCGTTTTCACGGTCATCGATCACGGCGTCGGCAAGGACCTCACGGACGCGACTCAGGTTCTCGGTCATGACCTACTCCTTCTATGGAGAGTTTGGGGTTGGCGGGCGGCGTATCGAAGACGATTGGCTCCTGCCGAAGGAAACATGTATGCGAGCCAGTCTGGCTCAGGGCGATGGCTCTCACATCAGGCAAATCCCTAGGTTCGACCAAGGGTTCGTTTAGGTAATTCTCTTGACATAATTGGACGCCAATCAATATTTGTTGCGTCCTTATGCGCCGCCTAATCTGAGGTTGGATGTCACGTGAAGCCTAGGTCCGCGCGCTCCCGTTGCCGCGGCTCTTCACGACAGATGAAAGCCCTTCCCGTCCCCCGCTACAAAGATGAGTGGAGATCACCATGACTGAAGTTCAGAACGACACCCGTACAGAATATGAGGGAACTGCTGTAGAGGCCGGTTCAAAGGCCACTGAGCGCTTCGCCGCCTCTGGCAAGGTTGCAAGCATCGGGGTGCCCAAGGAGCGCGTAAACCTGCTGGCCGGCGCCCTCATCGAGGCTGCCAATCAGATCGTCAAACAACACCAGGTCACGTACGAGGAATACAACGTGCTGAAGGCGTGGTTGATTAAGGTCGGCACCGACGGCGAGTGGCCCCTGTTCCTCGACGTGTGGCTCGAACACACCGTGGAGGACGTCAACTCCCACGACCGGCCCGGCACCATGGGAACCATTGAAGGCCCCTACTACGTCCCGGACTCTCCGGTGCTCGAATCCCCCGCCACCGTCGAGATGCGGGAATATGAGGAGGGAACGCCACTGCGTTTCAGCGGCCGCTTCACCGACACCGCCGGCAACCCGATCCAGGGCGGACAGATTGAAATCTGGCACGCCGATGCGGCCGGTTTCTACTCGCAGTATGCACCGGGCCTTCCGGAGTGGCTCTTCCGCGCAACGGTGAAGGCGGATAACGAAGGCCACTTCACCATTAACACCATGCGTCCCGCTCCATACCAGATCCCTACTGACGGAGCGTGCGGACAGCTTATCAGCGCAGCGGGGTGGCACGCCTGGCGGCCGGCCCATATCCACATCAAGGCTTCTGCCCCCGGATTCCAGCCGGTGACCCAGCAGCTCTACTTCCCCGGAGACCCGCACAACGCCGACGACATCGCTTCCGCAGTCAAGCCCGAACTGATTCTCGACCCCAAATCGCGCATCGATGGCGTAGCTGGCGAGGAAGCTGTCTACGACTACGTTCTCGCCCGCGTCGGTGAGTCCAAGTAAGCAGCTGACGCGCCTGCCCCGGCCAAGGCCGGCGGTCCAGATGAAGCGCCCCGGACCGGAAGGCTCCGGGGCACTTCTGAAGCGGCGAATTCATTCCCTGCCAGCCTGCTGGCCGTGAGGCCTTCAGTGTTGTGGGTTGATAACGGAATCACGAAACTCCTTCAGCGGATTTCCATCGCTATGCCTAGCGCCTGCAGCAGTGCCCCGTCTGCCATGACCCTTCCCGCAACACATGAAAGGTGCCGTGCCGTTGAAAATCGAACGGATTGAAGTGATTCCCTACTCCATTCCCTATAGGCATCCTCTCAAGTTTGCCAGCGGTGAGGTCGCAAATGCTGACCACGTCCTGGTACGCCTGTACACCGACGACGGTGTTGTAGGTATTGCAGACGCACCTCCCCGCCCGTATACCTACGGCGAGACCCAAGAGTCTATTGGGGCGATCATAGGGAAGACCTTCGCCCCGCAATTGATCGGTCTGGAGGTCACAGACAGGGCACAGATCCATGCGGTGCTGGGACGGACCATCCACAACCAGGTTGCGAAAGGCGCGGTGGATATTGCTGTGTGGGATGCGATCGGAAAGACACTCCGAACGCCCGTCCACAGACTCCTGGGAGGATTTACCGACAGGATGCGGGTCAGCCACATGCTAGGCTTCCGGCCCCCCCACGAACTCCTGGATGAGGCCCTGCGGTTCGGCGAGGAATACGGCATCACCACGTTCAAGCTGAAAGTGGGCCGACGGCCGCTGAAACTTGATGTGGAGGCATGCAACGTACTGCGCGAGGGTCTCGGCGACGATGTGGAAATCTACCTGGACGCCAACCGGGGCTGGACCGCCAACGAGGCTCTCGAGGTGCTACGCCGCACCGAGGGCCTGGGACTCACCCGGCTCGAGGAGCCATGTGATGCCAAGGAAGCAATGAGCCGCCGGCGCCTGGTCGACAAGTCACCTATCCCTGTGGTGGGTGACGAATCCGTCCCCACGGCAGGGGACGCATCTCGGGAGCTCCTTTCCGGCGGTTGTAATGCCATCTGCATCAAGACCGCACGATCAGGTTTCACTGAGGCAAGCCAGATTCTGGGGCTCTGCACGGGACTTGGGATCGACGTAACCATGGGCAACCAGATCGATACTCAGGTCGGCTCGCTCGCGACAGTAACGTTCGGTGCCGCCCACGAGGCCACAAGCCGCCAGGCCGGAGAACTGTCTAATTTCTTAGATATGTCCGATGACCTGCTCGCCGATCCACTCTGGATCAGCGATGGCACGATTTCCGTTCGCGATCTTCCCGGCGTGGGAGCTGAGATCGACGAGGACAAGCTCGCTAAATACAGGCTGTCCTAGCCTCGACCATCAAGGAGGGAAGAAGAATGCTGTTCTTGACGCGGATGGACGTGCAGTTCCCACCGCATCTTTCAGAAGCGGACGTCGCCCGTTTGCAGGGACTGGAGAAGGAATATTCCCAGCAGCTGCAACAGGAAGGCCGCCTTGCGTCAATATGGCGGGTTGTCGGCGAGTACGCCAATTACTCGGTGTTCGACGTCGCAACCAACGACGAGCTGCATGGTGTTCTCAGCAGCTTTCCGATGTTTCCCTACATGAAGATCACGGTCACCCCCTTAGCCAATCATCCCAACTCCATCCGCTAACGACGCGCCCGCAACCCCTTCAGGAGCAATATGCGGAATCCTCTGAAAGCCGCTACCAACAAGGCACACTCCGCCCGCCAAGCAGGATCCCAGACGCTTGGGGGACGGGGGGTCTGCCCGCTGCAATGCTGTTCAGCATGACTATCACTTGGCGTGGGGCGTTTCGGAACGAAGATATCAATCATTTGCACGCCGAAGGCTTCAACCATGCGTATTTTGACGACGATTGGACTGATCGGCTCTCGCGCCTCTGCCTGGGATGGGTCACCGCGCGCTACCATCAGGGGCTCGTAGGCTTCGTCAACGTAATCTGACGGGCGGGGGCACGCCTTCATCGAAGACACTTTGGTGGCGCACCGGGCGCGCCGGAAGGGCATCGGGAAAAGACTCGTGGCGGCTGAGACGGAGCACTCCAGGGGAGCAGGCTGCGAATGGCTGCATGTTGACTTCGAGGACCACCTGGAGCGTTTCTACCGCGATGCATGCGGTTTCCGTCCTACCAATGCTGGACTAATACAGGTTCGCTATCTGGGCGGGGCGGTGATTCAACCGCCATTGCCGGCTGACAGCCACATTCAATGAGCCCGGAGGATCATCACGTGAATGCCGCCTTGCAGAACATCCTGAAAGCCGTGCTGAGTGCACACGCCGTTCACGGCATCAAGATCGTGGGAATTGATGGGCCTTCCGGGTCCGGCAAGAGCACGTTGGCCGGGGAAATGGCTCCCTTGCTAAACGCCCCTGTCATCCCAATTGATGACTTCATTTCCTAGAACAATCTTGCTGGCTGGCGGCCCAGGTTCGAGGAACGGATCCTGAAACCCTCTACTTAGCGGGCAACCAGCCCACTATCAGCAAAGGGATTGGGAGCGCGATGAGTTCGGTGATTCCGTGGGAGCGTGGGCAACGATGAACTGGTCTCCGGTGGTGCTCATCGAAGGAGTCACGTCCACCAGACGCGAGAGCATCCGCAAGATTGCCTTCGCGATGTGGGTGGAGGCTTCAAAGGATGAGCGTCTGCGACGCGGCATAGATCGAGATGGAGAAAGTCACGGGAAACTTTGGCATCGTTGGATGGCCAAGGAGGACAAATTCTTCGCCGCCGATGAGACACGTCTCCGGGCAGACCTCATAGTTCCTGGAACTGAGGGCAGGTGAATTCTAGCCATTGCCAGTCTCGGGCTGCCCGCCCCGCCCAAGGGCACCACTCCGCTGCCCTGTCCTTTTGAGTGCGGCATCATTGATCGGCCGCCACATGTGGGTCCATCGCTCGGCGCCTTAAGGGGCATTGAGTGGCGTCTTAAAGAAGGTCGCTGCATCCTCGTACGCGAGGGCAAGATAGAAATCACCGGCACGACGGCTTGCCAACGACACATAAGCAGCGCCCTGCGCCTGGGCCCACGACTCGGCTGCAAGCATCAAAGCCTGTCCCACACCATTCCGGCGTGCTCGCTCGGCAACCATGATTTCCTAGACCCAGGCAACCGGGCCGTTGGCCAGAAAAGCGGCGCGACAGCGGGCTAAAAGATAGCCGACAACGGATCCGTCATGGATCCCGGATCAGATGCCGCCGGCGGCATCTCCTCTGCCAGGTACCGTGGCGCAGCGCTGGTGAGTGCGCCATTCTCCAGTTTGTATTTTCGTGACGGCACTGTGGCGGCGGTTTTGTCTTCGACGATGAGCCGGACACTGTCAAAGATGCCGGTACGTGGGTCGTTGAAGAAGTCGACGGCGTTGGTGTTGCAGGCGCTGTAGCGGTTTCCGCGGCTGTAGAGGAAGTCGATGGCTTCCCGCGGGGTGAAGCGACCCCCCAGAGAGCTCAGTCCTTGGATGGTCTCTTGGCGGCCGTCCCACCATCTGAGCCGCGCCTGGCGTATCGCTGTGGGCTGGTCGACCTCGACGTCGAGGATGGTGATCTTGCGGTAGTCGTTGCTGGCGAACTATTCAAGTTGCGGTCGCGAAGGCCGGACCAGGAAAGGGTTCCTTCGACGACGACGTTTTCCCTGTTGCTGAGGCTGCGGCGCAGGATCCTGTCGGCGAGGTCGGTGGATTCGCTGTGGACGAGGAAGCGAGCTCGTTGCGGCGCCTGGAGGGCCGGCTGTATTGAGGGCCGCTTTGCCGTCCTGCCGGACATCGGGTGCGGCTCTCAGCTAGGCGCGCGCCCGATGCGCTGATAATGACCGTGGTGATGGCTTCGGGGGCGGTCTTGGTTTGTGCTTTTTTGAAGGCGGCCCACGACGGGCTGTCTTCGTTGCCGGCGAACTCGGCCTCCAATGCGTTCTGGTACGCGGCGGTGGTGAATGGCTTGGTCTTTTCAAGCCAGACGCCGGCTTCGCTGTCCAGCCAGGAGTGGGAGGCGTAGGCGGTGCCGAACTGCCGGATGATCTGGGGGATCTGGTCCCTGTCCTCTTCGGGGAGGCCCTGCACCGGGTTTGGTTCAAGTGATGCTGCGGGGGCTGGCTGGATGTTTTCCTGACCCTCGACCGGGTCATTGTCCTGATCTTGGCCGGCGGCCTTGTTCAGGGCGCTGATGACCATGACGATGATGAGGACGCCGAGGGCGACGGCGATCAGAAGTGTTTTCCGCAGGGAGAAAGGTTGCATGGTGCTTTGGCCCGTTCTTAGAGATATGAATGGGGCAGGTTCAGCACCCGGCCCGTCAGGAGCGGCCATTGTCGCCGGGCGGCCCTGCAGCGCCGGCTTCGCGTGGTCCGTTTCCATGTGGGGCGGGGGCGCGGCCGGACCTATCACCCGGCGGTGATGCCGCCTTGTATCCGGGCGGGCCGGGAGCGGGCCGCGGCTGTGGGGCCGGGGCCTTCTGTTTCACAGGTCCGTGGGTTGCCATTGGCGCATCCCTTGGCCGTGACGGCCCCGTCGGGGTTGGAATGGTAGTGCCACATGTGAGGGTTGGGAGGTCCCGGCTATGTTTGAGCATACGTTCATTGGCCTCGATGTTCACGCGGTGAACGTCGTGGGATGCGCGCTGGTCCCGGCCACCGGGGGAACTGGTCCGGGCAACCATGGCCGCGGACCCGGCCACGGTCCTGGACTGGATGCGCCGCTTCGAGGCACCGGTGAAGGCCGTCTACGAGTCCGGGCCGACAGGCTACGTACTGGCCCGGCTCCTGAGGGAAGCGGGCATTGACTGCGTGGTCGCGGCGTCATCGAAGCTGCTGCGCGCCCCGGGCGACAAGGTCAAAACGGACAAAAGAGACGCCCGCGTGTTGGCCGAGATGCTTGCACTGGGCACCGTGACCGAGATCAGGGTGCCGACCCCTGCCCAGGAAGACCTGCGGGATCTGTCCCGGTTGCGGGCAGCGGCCGCAAAGGACCTGGCCCATGCCCGTCAGCGTCTGAACGCGATCCTGCTCCGGCACGGAATCAGGTATCCGAAAGAAACAAAGTGGACCAAGGAACACGGGCTCTGGCTGCACCGGCAGCACTTTGGCTCCCCGGTGCTGCAGTTCACCTACGAGGCCGATGTCGAGCAGGCCGAACTGCTCGCAGCGCAGCTGAAGCGCATTGACCAACGCGTCGCGGCGGTTGCCAGGAACTGCCAATACACGCCGGTGGTCGATGCGTTGAGGTGCCTGCGTGGCATCGAGGTCACGACCGGGTTCGGACTCGCCGTGGAGATCGGCGACTGGACCCGCTTCACCGGGTCCTCTATCGGCTCCTATTTGGGGCTGGTTCCCAGCGAGACCTCCTCGGGCCCATCCCGGCACCAGGGACCGATCACGAAGGCCGGCAGCAAGTACGCCCGCAAACTCCTGATCGAGGCGGCCTGGCAACACCAGCGCCCGTATTCCCGGCCCGGGCTCCGCCTGGTGCGCCAACTGGACCTGGTCGCCCCTACCACCCGCATCCGCGCCTTGGAAGGCAACCACCGGCTCCACCACAAATGGGAAGTGTTCGAAGCCCGGAAGAAACGACCCGTCACAGCCAACACCGCGATCGCCAGGGAACTCGCCGGCTGGTGCTGGTCTCTGGCCGCGCCCTTGCAGCAGGGGGAACGCATGACCGCGGCCTGATAAACGTGCCATCCGGGCGCATGGCGGACGTGACGTGGCAGCACTTTGGGGCTAACTCGAGAGAGCGACTATGAGCAAACGGGCGACACCGTTGACGCTTGATCTTAGACAGCGATACGCCCCAGCCGAACAATCGTCATGCGGTAATCCAACCCGCGAATATCAGTCTGACACTGCCAGTCGCATACAAGACTCGCCAGCACAACCGCCACACCCGGACGGCACCAAAGGAAGCGGCCCCCCGCGCAAAGCCGGGAGCCGCTCACCTCTGCCTATTGACAAAACTTCCTACATATCAGTCGTCGAGGTAGGTGAAGTATTCGGCGCCCGGGTTCCATGACACCGGGAGCAGAAGGGTTCCGGTTGAGGGGTTCAGGGCGATTCGGCGATGGCTGGCCCGCGTGCTAAGACGGCCAGAGCCGGGGCACATCGAGAAGCAGTTGCCGGTCGCGTACGTGCTCGGCCTCGCACTGCTGTCGATGAGCGTGCTCATGGTCGGCGACATTGTCGTGCCGCTCAGCTCGGGGCTGTTTGGAACCACAGAAGGCCCCGATAGAGACCATCGTCCGACCAGCAACAGACCACAAACCGACCCACGGAGGGATCAGTACCATGACCGACCACGACGAGACCACCGACGGACCCCAGAAGGACCAGCGTGGGTCTGGCGAAGGCCCCGAGAAGACCAGCATCGTCGCGCGGCTCAAGCAGCTGCACGAAGAGCGACCGGCGGTTTTCGCTTTCGGGCTCATGGGCTTTTCAGTGCTTGCACTCCTGCTCGGACCCTTCTTATGGGGGACATCAATTTTCCGTTCACGGAAACGAGACCGTAGAGGCACGCAGGGCAGCGACAAAAAAAGAGACCTCGCCGGCGACAGCTGAAGCTGTGCCAGGGAGGTCTTGCTGTGCTGGTGGATTCCAGGCCGACGGGGTGTTCAGTCGATGCCATGCTCGGCCGACAGGGCTGCCAGATCGTGGCTGAGATCTTCCATCGCGGCGATGGCGGCCATGGTGCACTGCTGGGTCGCAGGGCAGCAGAGCGAACGGCGCAGACCTGCTCCGACGATCTCGACGGCCGGCATGTACTTGAAGAGCATGCGGTACATGCGCGAATCCTGGCCGTGGCCGAGCTGGTGCCGGATCGAACCGGCGTTGTCCTTCAGGTCGCTGGCCTTGATGAGCAGCGCCCGGGAACCGGAGTTGGCAAGCCGCGTGAGGTGCTCCTCGTAGGAGGTGCTGCCGTTAGGGGTGGTCACCGCCCCAACGAGCACCGAGGCGCGCCGGCCGTACAGCCGTGCCAGGCAGCCCAGGGGATCCTCACCCGGCTGGCCGAAAGCAGCAAGCAGCTCTTTGCTGCAGTCCTCGACGACATCATGCAGCAGTGCTGCGGCAATCAGTTCAGCGTCGGTGACGCCCCAGCGCAGGAGGCGCAACGCCACGCGCAGCGGATGCTCGATGTACGGCACGCGAGGCATGTCTCCCCTGATGAAGCGGGTCTGCTTCCGGTGCAGGAACGAGGCCCTCGCAGCTGCGCGGGTCACGAGCTCCGTGTTCGTGGTGCCGGGCATGAGGTGTTGGATCTCCCGCTCGAGTTCGAACACGAGCATCGCAGGGTCCATTTGCTTGAGCGGGACACGCGTCGTGGTCAGGGTGGTCATGGCTCTTCCTTTGTTCGGGATGGTTCTCTTGCTGTTGCAAAACACCAGGCGCTGCCCCGCAGCGCGTGGACCCGCCTCAGAGACAGAGCGAGAGCCCCGACCCCGCGCCGGAGCGCAGGAGCCGGGGCTCTGGTGAGATCAGGCAGGGCGACTGGTCATTGGTGCTGGCTGGGCTGGGTGTCGTTGTGACGGCGTAGCCGCGCAGCCCAGGTCTTCAGGCCCAGAAGTCCAGCAGCCCAGACCGCACCGGACAGGACCACGAGCACCACGCTCGCCGTCCAGTGACCGGTCCAGGCGCTGGCTGCGATCGCGGGCAGCAGGGCGAGGACGTTCAGCACGATCCCCGTGACGAGGAGCGTCCTGCCGACACTCCGGCGGATCCGCTCGCGGCGGCCGGTGGTCTGCATCGTGTCAGGCATGGTGGTTCACGCTCTTTCGTCGTGGGATGTGTTCTCTCAGAGCTCGATCCGCTTGCCGCGGGCGAGCTCGGCAGCGGGGATGCTCAGCCGGTAGCCGCCGACCGGGTAGCTGGGGTGGTCGCTGGCGACGACGGCGCAGTTCCACCAACCGGCGTGGCGCTTGCGAGGACGGGGTTCTTCCTCGCCCTCGGTGCGGGCCTCGCCGCGGTATTCGATGGGCACCACGACGACGCGGTGGCCTGAGCCCCGCTCGGTGGCGTGCCAGGGCAGCTCGATGAGCAGGTCCTGGGGCCACTGCTCGATGGTGACCGGCAGCTTGGACAGTTCGTGGTTGGCCGAGCCCTCGGGCGACTGCGCGAGGCGCTGGGCCTCCTGCTCGGCGGTCTCGACGAATCCGATCTTCTCGAGGAAGGACATGGTGATCAGTGCTCCTGGTTCATGGGTTGGGAGTCGACGGGTCAGCCTCAACGCTGGACTCGCCGCGGATGAGATCAGCCAGTGCCTGGGCGTAGGCGTCTTTGGCCCGTTCGATTGCAGCCTGCTCGTAGAGTGAGTGGATCTTCTCGCCGGCGGCGATGCGGTCCTCGACCTCGTCCATTGCTATGACGGCGGCGGCGAGCTGGACCCGGGCCTGAGCCTCGGCGCGCCGCAGCTCCGGGTAGAAGGCCTTGCTCGTGGCGAGCCGGTGGACGGCGGCAACGCGTTGAGCTTCAGCGTCGAGGTCGGGCTCGGAAGTGGTGGCAGTGGACACGGTGATCCCCTCTTGTTTGATGAAGTCGTTTGTTCGATGCCGGACCTGGATCAGCTGCGCTGGTTCCTCAGCCCTCTGCCAGACGGCGGGCGGCCGCCTGGAAGTCCGCGAAGGTGGTCTCGGCGCGTTCTGCCCGTGTGCCGTCCGCCGTGAACGCCGTGCCGCACCATGCGGTGACGTAGCGCTGGCACAGTTCGCGGTCGGCCCGGGGGGCCTGCTCGTCGTAGACGGGCGCGCTGACGACCAGCACATCAGAGCCGAAGTCGAACGGCAGCGCGTCCTGCATGGGTGCGGCGATGGTGCTCATGGCGGTTCTCCTCGGAATCCTGTGGGGCACGGCGTTGCACTGCAGGCCGTCCTTCGTCGATGACTCCTCCGTGACAGCTCCGCTGTCACCACCACTGGCTGCACCTGAGAATCGAAGATGAAGAAGAACAACAAGAAGGTTCCAACCCCGCGCCGGCAAAGCGCGGATGATCCGCAGCATCGGCACAACCCCTCCACGCACCCTGGGATAGGGCTTTCGGCGGAGTTCAAAATTCAACAAAGGGAGAGATTCGTGGCGGGAAGCGCGGTCTATGGCAAGGGCTACCACGCAGGCAAGCAGGATGCCCGTACAGAGGACCTGATCGCCGCGGGGGTCTTGGCGGCTGCAGGTCTGGTCATTGCAGGTGGCGTCAAGGTTTACCGGAAAGTCAAAGAGGCCCACGCAACCCGGCTGGAACAGCGGCTGAAGGACATCGACGACGGAGGTAACTCCGAAGATTCCGGCCAGCAGTAAACCACGGACACAAAAAAGAGACCCCACCGCCGGAGCACGCGCTCTGACGGTGGGGTCTTCTTCAGGCGAACGTCCTGTCCGCAGCGAAGTGCTCGTGCACGGCCTCGCGGGCGGCGGGGTATTCGTCGTAGGGATCCGGGTAAGCAGCATCGAACCGGGCAGCGGTGGTGATGCCCTGGAATCGGAGCAATTCCAGGAGATCCGGCAGGTCCTGTGCACGGCCGGAGAACTCCGCGGTGTCCGCGGCGATGATCTTGGCGCGGGTCAGCGTGGGGATACTGGCCAGCTGAAGCCTGATGCACTCGTACGCTGTGTCGTCGTCGATCCAGCGCGCCTGGTATATCGAGGCCACGAGCTCAGCGTCGTCGCCGTCCATCACGTTGTCGTTGTTGATCCAGTCGCGCTCCAGGTTCATTTCGTCGGCCACCTCATGGATGGCCGCCGTGACCTCTGGCGCGAAATCGCCGGTGACGCTGTCGATGTCGACGGTGAATGCCCGGTCCGCAGCACGGATGCCGTACTTCATGAGGGCGAAGCCGCCGATCGCACGGATCTGCACCGGGGCGTTCAGCCCCAGGCACTTCAGCTTGCCGTCGAGCACCTCGAGCGCCCGCTCCAGCTGGGCCAGGCTGCACTTGTGGTCGTCGTTGCTCATCTTGCTGCTCCTTCTGGTCGGGAAGGAGCGGGTGTCTCCTTCGAGTCCAGATCCGGATCGGCTGTGCCGATCTGACGAGCCGCCAGGAAAGAGACGAGCCCGGCACCAGGGGCTCTCCCCCGTGCCGGGCTCTGTTCAGGCTCAGTGCATGCGTTCGATGCGCGTGGATCCGGACCCGTCCTGCAGGCCGGTGGCGCAGTCGTACCAGAAGCCGTTGGGGAGGCGGACCAGCGTGTGCGCCTCACGTCCCGGCCAGTTGCCGGCAGCTGCGATCGCGGGTACCGCCCGGCGGTCCATTACGCTGCTCACCCCCAGCTCCTCCACGACCTGCGGGTCGCGGACGTACTTCGTGGTGGAGCCATTGCGGGGATCGCACGGGACCTGCTTCATCCAGGCGGGGTGGTCGAGGACCCTCTTGACGAGGACCTTGTCGCCGACCTGGAGTTCGTCCAGCTCAGAGGGTGCTGTAGGGATGGGCATGTGGTTCTCCTGGTTCGTAGTCTGTAAGTGCAGCAGCTCAGCCGCGGCCGATGGAGGAGCACTGTGAGTGCGCACCGGCATGCAGTGCCACGGCGTTGTCAGCCGCCGTGCGGTACTCGGGGATCCGCTGGGGCTCCGGCTCGCCCTTGGGGAACCAGGGCATGGCGTAGCCGTCGGTGACCTCCTGTCGCGCGGCGTCGTTGTGGGCCGGTGTGATGACGTAGGCGAGAGAACGGCCATAACGGTCAGTTCTGTCTGCCCCGGGGTCGAACTCGATGGTCACTGGCATGCCCTGCGGCAGGATGCCGCCAAGATGATCAGTGGCGGCCCTAGCGCCGCACTCGGGCTCGGCATCCTTGTGATAGTTCATTTCGGGCGCGTCGATGCCCAGGAGCCTGACTGTGTGCTCGGGGATTCCGATATGCTTGTCGGTCGCCTCGAGCAGGCCGGCCACCGGCAGCACGGCGACGGTGTCGCCGTCGATGACACGGATGACTTTGGTCTCCACGCTCGCCGGTTTGCCAGAGGACACCTGTCCCGGGTCCTGGGCTGCCGCAGTGCTGGTGGACGGCGTACCCGGGACGCCGGGGGCCTTCGGCAGGTCCTCGCAGCCGGTCAGCGTGACGATACAGAGCACGGCGGCGATGAGGCCGCCGATGACAGATCCGGAGGGGGTGCGCTTCATGGGGGTTCCTTGCTGGAGTGGTCGTCGGGCGCTCTGGCCGGGGTGGCAGGCGAGTTTCTCCACGGGCACGCCCGAGCCAGCTGTGCTGGCTGTTCCGGAAAGAGAAAGACAGGACCCCCGGCCCTGAGCGATGCGCTCGGTGCCAGGGGTCCAGTGAGAGAGATCAGTTGCCTGCCGCGACGGATCCGGAGTCGATGGGTTCGACGATGAAGACGCCGTCGGGCTCGCCCGTGAGCTCAGCAGCGAGCCGGCTCAGTGACTGGGCGTGGTCGAGCCTGGTACCGGCCCAGACACGCCGGCCAGCGTCGAAGTGCTCTGCGGCTTTCCTGGTCTCCTGTTCGGCACCGAGCGAGGCGATGTGTGCGAGCTTGCGGCGCACGTCCGGGCTGAGCTCGCGGATCAATGCGCTGCGTCCCTTGTGCGTCATGCCGAGCAGCATGCCGTTGCTGATGGGTCCGGTGTACATGGCGGTTTCCTTGCTGGTCAGGGTTGTTCAGGTCCGCGGGCGACGAGCACGAGGCGCGAGCCGCGAGCCGCGGACGAGATGGGCCTCACCGCCGACGGTGAGGACGTGGACAGTGCTGCCCACCGAGGGCCGCACCTGCTCGACGACGGCTGTGCCGCCATCCAGATCGGGGTTCAGGTCGCGCAGCGCGACCCGGTCGCCCCGGCGCAGCATCCGGGCGCTCTTGCCGCCGAGGATGCGGTGGCGCTCGGTCGAGCGCAACAGAGCCTCCTGGACCGCAGGACCGCCGTCTTTGACGATGTCGAGGAAGGCGGGGGTGATGGTGTCGGTCATGGCAGTGCCCTCCTGGCTGGTGCAGCTGATGGATCGCGCGGGCCTGTACGACCCTGGGTCTGTGGCGCTCACGGGGATCGAACCCGTGACCTCTCGTGCGTCGCCCTGCAACGGGCCTGTTGCCTGGGTCTGCCCGACCAGGGAGTGATGCGGAATCGAACCGCGGGCAGTCAGAACGCCGAGTGCTCTGCCGCTGAGCTAGAGCGCCGTGGGCCGGTTCCGGGAAGGAGCCGGCGAGGGTTGTGAGGAAAGGGACGAGGAGCCGTTCGCTACTCACTTCCAGGTCGGTGCCCGCAGGGAGTCCGGAGCCGTGCAGCCGTCGCACGGCCTGGCCGCTGGCGCGAGGTGGTGCTCGACGAGATGGGACAGGAACCGGACTCCGACCTCGACGTCCGTCGTGAACGACTCGTCATCGGCCGTGCCGACGATCTGCGCGGAGGCGACCGTCGAGTCGATGTCCAGGTCGATGACCAGCTGCAGGGCGAGGCCCGGCGCGGGGCCGATCAGCTCGACGAGCACCTGGTAGTCCGGCTCGCACGAGTGCGAGACCCAGCCGACGTGGCGCTCGAGCTCGTCGGCGTCGTCGGCGGCGTTCAGCTCCTGGCAGACCGGTGCGACGGCGGACAGGAAGCCGGTGAGGGTGTGGTCGTGGTTGCGGTGATGACGGTGCTGCACGGAGGTCGACATGGCCCCTCCTCGGTCGATGGGCGGTGATTAGCGGATCTCGGAGTAGCCGCACTCCGGGCAGGTGTGGGTGCAGGCGCAACCGCTCCGGCCGGCCCGTTCGCGGGCCGTGGCGGGAGCGTCGGACTCCATCGGCGAGCCATCGTTGGGGCAGCTAAGACCAGACATCGCGGACCTCCAGTGAAGTGTGGGCAGGACGGGGACGTGGTCCTTCGTCGTCAGATCCGGATCGGCTGCGCCGATCCCCTCCGCACCGCCCAGGAACGAAACCTGAACGAAAAGACAGCGCCCCGCTACGCCGCTGCTGCCGGAAGGCAGAACAGGACGCGCGGGGCGCTGGTAGGCCGGAGCCACGGAGATCTCCAGGGACGCGCTGCGGGGATCAGCCACAACGCTGGGGAATCGAACCCGTTCCGTGGCCGGTCCGTGCAGTTGTCCACTGGCGCACGCTGATGATCAACCAGCGTGCTGCGGGATCGAACCGCTCTGCACGGAAGTTTTCAGCGCCGGATCCCGACCGCGGCCTTGCTCCGTCTGGTGAGGACCAGGAACTGGAAGAAGGCGACGGCAGCCGACTCACCGAGGAAGTAGTGCACTTCTTCCATCGTCATCCCGCTGGGGTCGAAGTCGACGATCCGGGGATACGCCTCGGCAAGGATCCGCGCCGCTGCGGGAAGCCCGGCAGCCGGCTGGACCTCGGCAGCGGGCTCGAGCTGGACGACCAGGCTCATTCCGGATCGTCCAGGTCCATCCGCCCGGTGACGGTGCGGAAGCGCTCTACGGGGCGGGTGCCGCCGTGATCGGCGACGAAGACCTGGCTGGCGTGCAGGCGCAGCTTCTGGATGACGGCGGTGACGACGTCGTCGACCATGGCCTCGACATCCGGTCCGGGGTGGTCGGTGATCGCCGAGCCGACGAGGTCGGTAAGCCCTGCGCGCAGGGCATGGTCATGATCGGTGGCCTCGATGGTCGCGTCGGCGACGATCTGCATGGCGGAACTCCTTCTCTCGGCTGATGAAGTGGGGGCAGGGCAGGATAGTGGCCAGCGAAAGCAAATCCCCATCCGAGCAGCGCGAGGCTCCTCGAACGGGGACCGCCGGCGTGCGTGACCCGCCTATTCGGTTGTTATTCAGTTGTGGGCTGTGCTTGCTGCGGGGTGCGCTTCTCAGGAGAAGGGCAGTTCCTCGCTGTGGACGGCGCTGGCGACGGCCGGCTGCGGTGCGGCGGCGGCTGCGACGGGAGCCGGAGCCGGCTGGGTCTGCAGGGCCTGGTTCTGCGCCTCGGCGGCAGCGACGCGCTCGTTCACGCGGGCCTGGGTCACCGAGCGGGGCTCGAGGAACGTGATGTCCTCGACGACTGCCTTGAGCTCGAAGACCTCGACGCCGTTCTTGGTGTAGCGGTCCTGGCGCAGCTTGAGGTTCACGGCCACGAGGTCACCCTTGTGGATGCTCGCGAACGGGCCGATGCCGTTGGTGGTCGCGCGCACGAAAGCCTCGACCGGCACAGCGTCAGCGCCGCGGTTGCCCTGGCTGTCGGTGTAGTTGTGGTCGGCCATCAGGGTGAAGGCGACCTTCTTGGAGCCGTCCTGGTTGTTGAAGACAACCGGGTCCTTGGTCAGGCGGCCGATGACGGTGGCGGAGTTGCGGGGGTTCGACATGAGTGTTTCTCCTCGTTGTGCACGAAACGCGCGGGCAGTGTCCCTGCTCCGCGCGTGATGGTGAGTTGAAGTGTTCGGTTGTCTCTCAGACCCCCATCCGGATCAGCTGTGCTGATCAGACGATGATCTTTCGAATGAAGACTCGGATCAGCTGTGCTGATCGAGCGCTCCTAAGTGCTCCTTCCGGATCAACTGCGTTGATCCCAGATGGCCTTGCCCTGTCCTGCATTACGGGTCCCGCATCAGCTGTGCTGATCGAACCCGGTCCTCCCGGTCCCCGGCCAGCCCGGTGCTGCCCGGAGATCCCAGAGCTCAGCTTCGATCTGGTCGGCCGCGGCGACGTCGCCACTCGCGCAGGCCCGCCGGTAGTCCTCCTCCAAATACGCGACCCGCACGTCCCGCTTCGGGAACCGCCGCCGGAACAGCGACCAGCCCATCCACGCAACGCAGATCATGAAGGCCAGAGTGGCGATGAATACACCGGCGCTCTCGATGACGTTGTCCATCGTGTTCCTCCTGTCTGCTTCAGACCCGCAGCCGTCGGCGGACCAGGTCCACGAGCGTCGGCTCGGGTGCTTGTCCTTGGGCCTGCTGCAGCTGCAGCCAGGCCAGGACGTTCTGCGGGTCCTGGGCCTCGAGCTGGCGGCGCGCGACCTCCAGCTGTTCCTCGCCGAGGGCGAGCATCCGTCCCTGGAGCTGTTCGATCTTCTCGAGGTGGCCGGTGCTCAGCTTCAGGATGCTCAGCGCATGGGTGTCCGCGGCCATCGGAGCGTCACCTCGACTTCGTGGGCGGTGGAGGCGAACGGGCCGACGGTCACGGAGCGCATGATGCGCACGAGCCCCGCCTCCTGCAGGCGCTCGGCCAAGCCAGTGTGTTCCGACCAGTCCTTGATGAACACTCGCCCCGGGCCGGCTACGAGGCCATATGCCTCGAGGTTCACCGAGATGCGCTCGGGGGCCTCCTCGGTCAGGAGTACGAGGCTGCGCTGGGCGTCGGCGTGCTGCAGGGTGCCCGTGAGCTCGATGACGCCGAAGTCGACGGCGACGCTGTGCTTGATGACGGGCGGTGCGATGGTCTGGTCCATGGTTCTTCTCGCTTTCGATGCCTGCACGGGCAGGTGAATGGTTGTTGACCCCGGGCCGCCGTGGCTTCGTTGCCGGGCTGCGGCAGGAACGGTGTGTCCGGCGCTTCTCGCGACGGCCCGGGGCTGTTCGTGGTGCGGCGGTGGGCCGCATGAAGTCTTGACCCAGCCCCGCAGGAGGCCAGGGAGCCGGAAGGAGTCTCTTTAGATTCCCCGGCGGGCCCAGTCGTAGACCTCGGCGGGACCGCGACGGGACCTCGCGGAGCCCTGGCCCTGCCCCTGGATGAGACGAAGGGTCGGGCGGGCGGTGGGTACAGGAATGGGAACGAGTGAGCTGTTTGCCTCCTCGGCCTGCGGCTGCTGTGCTGCCGCCTTGTCTGTATGTCTGCGCCGGAGCGCAGCCTCGGCCTCGGCGTAGAGGCAGATGAGCCCGAGCACAAAGACGGCGAGGAGCACGATGAGGGCCCAGCTCTGCAGTGGTGTCATGGGCATGAGCGGGACGCTCCTTCGCTGGTCGATGGTTCAGTCGATGAGTCCCCCGGCGCAGCTGCGCTGCGTCGCTGCATCCCTGCCCCGGGTCAGGAGGCCCGGCGGGCAACGGTGTGCCCACAGGCGAGGTACGCGATGTCGTAGAGCGGGGCCGGGCCCCAGGCGGCCTTCCAGGCCGCGGGCAGCGGCAGCGGCTCTGTCGTACGCAGGACGACGTCCTGCGGCATGCCAGGGATGCCGCCCTCGACATCGGGCACCGGATCGTCCCCGGGGGTGCAGCCGCCGCACCACTCCTGTTCGGGCAGGAGCGCAGCGGCGGCCTGCAGTTGGATCTGCTGTGCGATGGCGTCCGACGGCCGTGCGTCGTCGATGACGTCATGGAGGGGGCGGGCGATCGTCATGATGGAGTCCTTCGGTCTGTGTGCGGTCAGTGGGATGAGCGGGATGGCAGCCACCCGCGTCAGGGCCGCCGGCTCATCCCACGGCGAGCTGCGTGGCCCGCGACCAGCTGCCCATCCGGAACCGGATGGTGGCCGCCGGCGGGACATGGGTCCGGCAAATGCCGTCGGTGCCGCCGGTGCGCCAGGCCTCGTAGGCGAGCACGGCGATGGAGCCGGTCTTGATCCAGCACTCGCGCAGGGCGTCGAGGATCATCTCCTCGGTCCACTTCGTGGTCGCGCCCTGGAAGTGCAGCGGCTGCTCGGTGGTGTTCAGGCCCGCTCTCTCCAGGGCTGCATTCCAGGAGCCGAACCGGCGCTCCAGCAGCGGCGCGGATGGTTCGTCGTCGTGTCTGCGGCGGATGTAGTCGTTGCGCGGGAGGCTGTCCCGGTCCGCGGCGCAGCGCAGGAGCGCGTCGACCATCTGCTGTTCGGTGTAGGTCTGGACAGGCCCTTGGAAGGCTCGGGCCGGCTCTGCGGGGTCGAACGCCGTGCAGGCGTAGCCGTTTCCGGCCAGCGCGTGGGAAATTGTGTGCTCCGAGATCCAGTGATCGTCCGTGTGCGGATCGGGGTTCTCGCACTGCACGCCGCCGCTCTCGTGGTGCTGGCACGGCAGGTGCTCCTGCACCTGCGGGTCTGCGATCTGGCAGCGCGGCATCAGGTCCGTCGGCACAGTCGTCCGGGTCATTGGCAGTCCCTCTCTCGCTCGGCGTCGTCCGGGCGCGGCAAGCCGTCCCGACCCGGCCCACCCAGGGACCGGGTGACGCGCTCGGGACGCGTCGAGCACCCGTCCGGATCAACTCCGTTGATCCCTCCCAGCCCAGCTGCCCCTTGGCGATACCAGACATTGCCAGGGCCTGGCGCAGACCTTCTGTCAGCCGTCTTTTATGTCGCTCTTCGCGCATCATCCAATAGACCATTCGATTGGCCTATCGGATAAGATGTACTGGAAGACCAGTCGGATGCGGGCTCTGTGCCATCCGGCGCAGACATCGACCCGACAGGAGAGGCCATGGCGATGAAGACCCCGATGACGAGGAAGGCGGCATTGTCCGCCGCCGCACTGGCGGCGCTGGGCAGCCTGCTCGCCGGATGCTCCGCCGGCTCAGAGACGGCGCAGCCGTCGCCGAGCCCGAGTACCAGCGCGGCGAAGGTGACCAGCGAGGACCTCGGCAAGGCGCTGGACCGGCTCGTGTTCAAGGGCACCGGGGCCAAGAGCACCGACGGCGGCGCGTGCCTGGTCCGCGCCGCCCAGGACAAGAAGCTCTCGGACGCCGCGCAGGCCTACATCGTGGGCAAGGGCAGCGACGACATCGCCGCGGTGGCAAATGGCCTGCGCGAGGTCAGCGCGATGGACGCCGCGATCATGCTCTCCCCCGAGCTGCGCGACAAGTTCGACGCTTGCGTCGACGCGGTGATCCCGCCGACCGCTGCCCCGGGTGCCACGACCAGCAAGGACGGCAAGGATCAGGTCTACGCGCCGCCGAAGCAGGGACAGGAGCTCCCCCAGGCCCGGCAGCCGGATCTCACGCCGAAGTTCCCGGTGCCGCAGGGCACGAGCATCAATTCCTCCTCGCAGCTGACCGTGGGGCTGGTTTCGACGTTCTCCTCCTATGCGCTGAACGAGGATCAGAAGAAGACATACGCAGCCTCAGGCGAGTGCCTGGCGGGCGTCGTCTTCCAGGCGGGGTTCTCGCAGGAGACGCTGCGCTTCCTCGCCGGCGGCGCACCAATAGGGGCCGGCTCGATCTCGGACTTCCTGCCGAATGAGGAGGACAAGAAGATCTGGAAGTCGAAGGACTTCACCTCGGCACTCGTGGACTGCACGGCCAGTGCGACAACGAAGGGCAGGAAGGCCTGACGGGCATCAAAACCTGCGCCAGGCCGGTCGGAAAACAATGCACCCCGGGAAGCTGATGCTTCCTGGGGTGATCTCTTTTCATTGGGTCAGCCGGATCAGCACGATGCCGGGAAATGTCCGCCCGCCGCAGTCCTCAGTGCGTTGGTAAAACGGATATTGACGGGGTCAGCGGTGTCGAACCAGTCCACGGCGGCGAGATCCTGGACGTTCATCACGAAGAGCTGCTGCCAGTTCTGCCCAAGTACCTCAGTGTCCGCCGGGTTGGCATAGCCGAGGGCGTCACCCTTGATCGGAACTGGTTCACTGCCGAAGAAGTCCAGCGTCGACCACAGGCGGTGCCGGCCGTTCTGCAGTGGTTCGAACCAGGGATCCATGCGCACGGGTTCATCCATGCTGAACCACTTTTGGACGATCTTCTTCTCCTGGGCGGTCAGGTCCTCAGTGTCGATCCGGACCAGTCCGTGGGCTCCTTCGTCTTCTTCGTCCCGCTCCCACTCGCTGGCGGCCAGTGCCTGGGAGACCTTGATGACAGCTTGTGTCACGAGGCCCCAGCGAATCTGCTCGCGATCGTCCCAGCGTTGACGCCCGTCCTCGACATCGGGATCGACGGGTACGAATTTACGGATCTGCCCGGCGTCGGCGCGCCACCAGAATTTGGGCTCGGAAATAAAAATGTCAGTCATGATCCCCCTCGTGCTGTGCTGGCCCGACGGAAATGGTCCGTCGGTGATGTTTCAGCTTTGCATGCACGTATGACATAGAAGGCCCACGCCACGGTGAGAGCGATTGTCTGGTCTTGGGTCTCATTTCAAGCGCATAATTTGGCTACTTGCGTCGCTCAATATAAGCCGTGATTCCTCAACACGGGCGTGGACTTCCTTGGAAATCTCACGGCGACGTCTGTTCCACTATCTGAGGAGTAGCTATGCCTGACAGGTCCGAGCACGTTCTATCTGACATCCTCGCCCCGGGGCTTCACGTCGTCGTTGTTGGCACGGCAGTCGGGAATGTGAGCGCCCGGGAGGGGCACTATTACTCCAATATTCAGAACTCGTTTTGGCGGCGACTGTTCCTTGCTGGGCTCACTGACGTGATCCTCCGCCCGAAGGATGAACTCCAACTCCTCGAGTACGGGGTTGGTGTTACAGACCTGAACAAGACGGTGGCTCAAGGGAACAACAGAGGCATTGCCTACGACCATCAGGGATTCCTGGATCGTGTACTACCTTTGACTCCGGCATGGGTGGTCTTCAATGGGGCGGAGCACGCCAAGAAGCACGCGCGCTTCAACGGGCATAGGTGCGACGGTTTTGGGGTACAGGAATGGAAGATGGGCGAGAGCCGCGTTTTTGTGGCACCTGGCAGCTCTCCTCAAGTAAGGGACGCGCGGTTGTGCAAGGACAGTGCCGGTGCGAGGCGTGCGGCCATCGACTATTGGCTGGAGATGGGCCAGCTTGTCAGCGCTTCCCATCTCGCCGCACACATCGGTGTTCTCGGCGACGTGCGGGTTGGAGAAACTGATCGGCAGTAGTGGATCAGGGGCCGTGCCTTGCTGCGTGTCCCTTGTCGCTATTTGGGCTGGTTACATCTCTCGGTCCGGGACGCGGATGGCGATTGCCCGGGATTCTTCCGGGATTTTTGCCTGGGCGGCGGCCAGTGCGGTGTCGTAGTCCGCCCCTGTGGCGGTGACGTGGGTCATTTCACCCTGGGCATTTTCAATAGTCAATTCAACTTCCATGGTTCTGAGCATAGGGCTCATGCGTCATTCGTCAGGCCACAGCGACCGGCAGCTCATCCCAATGCGTCGTGCAGCGCTTCGAGAGCATGGCGCGCTTCATCTCCCACGCCGGCGGGGTCTTCATGCCGCCCAGGCCCACACCCACAGCCTGCGCGCCGAGCTTTCTCGTGATCTCGTCAAGTACCTTCCCTACTCCCCGATCTTCGAATTCGGATTGGAACACAGGTAAGAACTGAACGCCGTCACCCGCGCGCAGTCCCGTGAGCACAACTCCTGCACGGGCGTAGCGAATGCCGTGGGTCGGAAACAGATCAGGCAGGATCGCACTGGCAGCTTTCGTAAGCGCGATCGGGTCATCGGTCGGCATAGCCAGCGGAACAGCCCGGTGGGCTGAATGCGGGACGGTTCCTTCGTCGGCCCAGCCGGTCGAAGCCCACACCGAGAGCACGCCGGCGACGGACCCCTGGGCCCGAAGACGTGCTGAGACCCGCTGGGCGTAGATCGACAGAACCTGATGCATCTCGTCAGGGTCCGTAAGCTTGCGCGAAAAGCTCCTGGAATAGATCAGCTGGTCCTTGGCAGCCGGCGGCTGGGTCTCCAGCTCGATGCATTTTTGCCCGCGCAGCTCCAGGACGGTTCTTTCCATGACGACGGAGAACCGTTTACGGAGCCATTTGGCATCAGCGTCGCGCAGTTCTCTGGCCGTGTGGATGCCGAGCGCAGCCAGGCGCTTGCCGTTACGCCCGGCGACGCCCCAGAGGTCAGTCACATGGAGGGAGTCAAGGATCCGGTCAAGCTGCTCGTCCGAAAACCGCCGGAGATCGAGAACTCCATTGAAAGCGGGGTTTTTCTTGATGCCGAGAGCCGCTACCTTGGCGAGGGTCTTCGTGGGACCGATCGCGACGCGGACAGGAATGCCGGTCAGCTGGAGGACAGTCCGTCGGATCTCCTGTCCTCGTGATTCGAGTTCTTCAGGAGCGCCCCGCGGCTTTAGCCAGCTTTCATCGATCGAATACACTTCCTGCCACGCACTGAAGCGGCCCAGAATGGTGGCAACCCGTGCACTCAGCGAGCCATAGAGCTCATAGTTTGATGACCTGGCTTCGACGCCCTTGGCCTGGCACCAGCCGCGGATCTTGAACCACGGCTTGCCCATGATGTCAGGATCGAGTTCCTTCACCAGCGGGCACGCGGCAACCACACAGCCGTCATTGTTCGAGAGGACAAGGGTCGGCCGGTCATGCAGCGTGGGGTCGAAGACACGCTCCGCGTTGGCGTAAAAGGAGACGCAGTCTACGAGAGCGATTTGATCGGGTGCTGGGGTCAGAGTCGTCATTGCCACGGCTGGAGACTATAGGCGGGGTCTGACACCACGTTTGATTTTCGCAGGAGACAGAATCCATGTGACCACACCCCAGACAGACATCTCCGTGTGTTCGTGGAGAACGATATCCGCATAGTCGAGGTTCTCTGCCACGAGAACGGTACGTCCTTGGATGACGTCCAGCCGCTTGACGGTGTATTCGCCGTCAACGACGGCGATCACGATCTTGCCCGGAACGGGATCGATCCCCCGGTCCACGAGCAGCAGGTCGCCGTCATTGATTCCGGCTCCGGTCATGGAATGGCCGGCTGCACGCCAGACGAATGTGCAGGTTGGGTCCCGGACCAGGTGCTGGACAAGATCAAGGTCCCCGGACCAATATCCCTCTGCAGGGCTGGGGAAGCCGCAGGCGACGGCTTCCGGCGCAAACGGGAGTATCAGCGGCTCGTCGAGCGCCAACGGTTCTGGCTGCGAGGCCTGCATGTCCACTTCCTTTTCGAACATATGTTCGATGGAATCGTACGCCCGGGCGGGAACGGCACGCAACGTGGAGCAAAATGCCGGGCGGACTGGACAGGCCTGGGCTCTGGGACGGCAGCCAGGAATAAAGGCCCCGGTGCGCTTCATGCGCGTCGGGGCCTTCTCTTTTCCCCATGAACGGGAGGTGCGAACCAACGTCCAGCGGCCCCGGCCTTGGGGTCGAGGAACCGAGGCCGCCTGGGACACGCGATCAGGCGCTGACCGGGTGACGCAGATGACTCTACCTCTCTGCCCGACCTCTCCGAAAGGTCTGTCACAAGTCATTGCTCAATCATTCGTGACAGACAATTGAATGACGTTAGAATGAACTCGTACATCAGTCGAATATGACAGGAGAGGTGAGACATGACCGTCGTCGACGAGCCGAAGGCTGCGCCTCCCGCTGCGCGGGCTGCGACCAGGTCCGGTGGACCGAGCACCGACCAGAACGGCAGCGACCGCAGGGAGCGGGTCTTTACCCGCCTGTCCTCGGACGAGAAGCAGCGGGCGGAGTACTGGGCGCAGCGGCGCGGCTACCCCTCAGCCAACGAGTACTACGCCGAGGCGATCGCCGAGAAGATCCGGCGCGAGAATCTCGACTTCGACATCCCTGATCTGCTCACCGCACGCATCAACCAGGTCGTCGACGAGCTCAAGGCGCTTTCGACGAACAACGCCAACCTCGAGCGGGTCGTGACCATGGGCTTCGATTCCCTGCTCGGGCTGACCAGGGGCGACAACTATCTGCTGGACGAGGAGAACGGGGAGCTGACGTGAGCCAGGGGCTGAACGAGATCATGCCGTCCACCGACGAGCTGATGGACGTCGACACGTCCTTCCTCGATGCGTACCGGACCGGCGGGAGCGAGGGCCTGAAGCGGGCCCAGGAACGTGCGCAGCCGGCGGAGCCGGAGCAGGACACGCCGGAGAAGGATGAGGCCCCGCAGCAGAGCGCCGAGAACCATGACCGGGACACCGGTGCCGGCCAGCGGGGAGGCTCGGGAGCAGGCAGCGTCACTCCCCCGGCCCAGAGCGACGCCGTCGCCGTGGACACAGAAGCGACGCCGCAGGTGCACGACGACGCGGACGCCGAAGCGCACCCCGCGGCCCTCCCGGTGCCGCCGCCGGAAGATGCCAACCTCCTCCCGCCCGTCCCGCTCCAGCACACCGACCAACAGGAGGCCGTGCAGTCTGCGGCGGCCAGGGGCGGCTCCGGCGGAGGGGACGAGGGCAGCGAGTCGTTGCCACAGAGCGGCTTCCGGCTCGACGGCGTGAAGAGCCAGCCTGCCGTCCGGGCCCTGCCCGAGGCCATCGTCGGCGCGCTGCGGGAGCAGCTGCGCTCAGCGGCCGTCCGTGAGCTCGGTGTCGGCGACACGGCAGCCCGCGAGTTCACCGAGCGGTTGAGCCAGGCAAGCCTGGTCACGGCCTTTCTGCTGGCCCAGCTCGACCTTGGACTGGCGACCGATGCTGCCACCCGGCGCGCGGCGCAGCTGTTCCGCTCCCGTGATCCGCTGCTGGGCAGCATCGCGGCGCGCATGGAAGCCCTGGAGCAGATGGGCCGTGAGCAGACCCAGGGCCTGGCCGCGCTGCACGGGCAGCTGGGTGAGGTAAAGGAGACCAGCGCGGCGATCGAGCAGGCACTCGCGTACTCGATCGCGGACCGCACGAGCAACTTCCTGCGCGGCTCGCACAATGTCCACGAGGCTCCGATCACCCACAAGGACGCGGTCTTCGTCCGGGACCGGGTGCGGGAGGCGACGAAGAAGCAGGCGAAGCTCGAGCGCGAGCGGGAAGGGCGGCCGATCCGGTGAGCACCGCCACGCACAGGAGTACAGCGACCGACGCCGAGCGGTTCTGGGAGAAGGTCGACAAGGAGGCGGGCAGGCTCGACGGCACAGGCTGCTGGGTCTGGACCGCTTCGGGCCGCTTCGGCCTGTCGAACGGCCGGTCCTCAGTCACGCCGCGCCGATACGCCTGGGAGGCCCTGCAGCAGGAGCTCGGGCTCGGGTCCCTGACGCAGGACGAGATCCTGCGGATGGCCTGTGGTCGCGGTGCCTGCGTAAACCCCGGGCACATGCAGAAGGGGGGGCCAAGCCGCTGCGCCGGCCGGGCAGCCGTACCTGTGCCCGCGGGCACACGATGGACGCCGACAACGGCTACTGGGCCAAAGGACGGCACCTGGGTGTGCCGTCCCTGCAAGCGCGACCACTCCCGCCGGTACCGCCAGGACCAGCAGTTCCGGGCCGACCAGGCTGCTGCCAGCGCCAGGTACATCGCCGCGGACCCGCAGCGGGCCGAGCGCAAGAAGCAGCGGCAGCGGCAGAGGTACCGCGATGACCCCGATTACCGCGCCCGGATCCGGGCGCGGCACGCGAGAGGCGCGCCAGGAAGAAGGCGGAGGAGGGCCGCGACGACCGGCCCGGCAACGCAGAAATGAAGGAGGCCGGGCGTGGCTGAGGTGCTGTTCCCGAAGAGACAGCGGTGCAAGGGGTGTGGCAGGAGTCTGGGGCTGCGTCCCCAGGACCCGGTGCTGCTCGGGCTGTACTGCGCTCCGCGGTGCGCGGGGATGGCGAACCCCGCCTCCCGGGCCGAGGACGCCCCGCGGGAGTGCACGACCATGCGCGAAGGGAAGAAGGTCTTCAAGCGCCGCTACCGCAGCGAGGACGAGATCCCGCACCGGCTCAGCGAGGATCCCTCGATGAGCTCGTACAGCTGTGGACACTGTGGCCACTGGCACCTGGGTCATACCCGCATGGGGACCGCCGAGAAGTTCCGCATGTTCGAGGACCTTGACGAGGACCTGCCGGACCTGTTGGTCAGCCTCCGGGGGAAGGCCTCCCACAAGCAGGTCGCTGAGGTCGCCGGGGTCCGTCCGATCCGGATCAGGGAGCTGGAGTCCGGTGTAGACCATCCGGAGAACCTGAAGACGCTCGGGAAGGTCCTGAAGGCCGCTGCCGACCTCCGGACGGTGATCAGCGCCGTTCAGCATCAGCGAGGCATGGACAGCCATCCTTGCTACTTTATGTCCATCACGATCAGCCCGTTGCCGCCAGGCGCGGGCTGATTTTCTTTTTCAGGGGGAGACTCGAGCTCTGGCGCGGCTGAGGCGGAGCTAGGACCGGACGGTGAGCCGGCCTTCCTTCATGTCGTCGCGCAGCTGCGACAGCATGTACCAGTGCGCGCCCTTGGGCTTGAGTGAGATGTAGTGCTCGTGCTGCTTACCATCCTGCTCCCAATCCAGGACCATCTCCGGACGGCGCAGCAGGCCCTGGTATTCGTCGACGTCGGCGCGGATCTCCACGCGCACACGTTCGTCCGCAGGCGGCACCAGCAGCACCGCGACGTCGCCCTCATAGCTCAGTGAGACCTCCTGGGCGAGGAGCCGCCGTACGTCGGCCGTGCAGATCTCTCCGCGGGCGACGTCGAAGACGTTCTTGCCGTGCGTGGCGCTCTCCCAGGCATCGATGCACTCGATCAGCATCGAGCACCCTTGGGCGATACGGATTATGTCTGCCTCGTCCGGCGGCCAGCTGCCCTCCTGCATCTCGATGAGCATGCTGCTGAAGTCCTGTGGTGTGCGCAGGAAAGCGTGGTCGAGGGCCATGGGATTCGTGCTCCTGGGTCGGGCGTGAGCGGGTGGCGACTCTATAGACGTTACCTCGATCCGGGGTCGCCGTGAATGATCCAGGCCCTCTCTGACCGGCGTGCCGGCGCGGGTCTCGCCGCTCCCATTCGACTCGCTGTACGACTCGCTTAGACTCGCCATTCGACTCATTCTATCGATAGGCTTGTGACTGAATTATGAGTCGATTGGTTTATGAGTCACCGACGAAAGGGAGTCATGATGGTTGTCGGGATCCTCACCGAGAAGCCGAGCGCGGCGCGGCACTTCGCTGCAGCCCTCGGCGGCATGAACGGCACGTACAACGGGGAGCAGTTCGTCATCGCCCACGCCCGGGGGCACCTGTACGAGTTCGTCGATCCGCACCGGATGGTGGCGGATCCGGACGTTGCCGGGAAGTACCGGACCTGGGACCTGGGCAACCTGCCCTGGGATCCTCAGCAGCTGGACTGGAGGCTGGAGGTGATCAAGAACGCGAGCTCTGTCGCCCAGGACGTGAAGCGGACCCTGGGCAAGTGCGACGAGATCGTGATCGCCACCGACGTCGACCCCACGGGCGAGGGCGGCATGATCGCGGTCAATGCCTTCCTCGAGTTGGGGCTGAAGCCGGGCAAGTGGTCGCGCATGTACTTCACTGATGAGGCTCCGGCCTCGCTGCAGAAGGCCTTCGCCGCGCGCAAGGTCATTCCGTCGCTCTTGGACTTCGACGAGTACCGCAAGGCGCGTTACCGCTCACAGTTCGACCTGCTCTCGATGCAGTTCACCCGCATCGCCACGAACATGGCGCGCCAGTCCGGGCAGGACACGGTGCTGCGCCAGGGCCGGTTGAAGTCGGCGATGGTCAAGCTCGTCGGCGACCAACTGAAGGCGTACAACGACTACGTCAAGAAGCCGTTCTTCCAGAACCGGTTCCGTGACGAGAACGACGTGATGTACACGAACTCGGAGGAGCCGCGGTTCGACCAGAAGGACCAGGTGCCGAACCAGTACGGCCCCTCCCCCGTCGTGCTCGACGGCAAGGCGGCGAAGCAGACCGCGCCACCGAAGCTGCTGGACCTGGCCGCACTGTCCTCGCTCCTGGTGGGCAAGGGGATCAAGGCCCAGCTGGTGCTTTCGACCTACCAGTCCATGTACGAGGCCCAGGCCGTCAGCTACCCGCGCACTGCCGACGTGACGATCACGCCCGAGCAGTTCGACGAGCTCGCGCCTCTGGTGGACAAGATTGCCGGGGTCGTGGGTGTGGACGTGAAGCTCCTGACACACCGCCAGCCGCGCAAGACGCACGTCAAGCCCCAGGGCGCGCACGGTGCGAACCGGCCGGGCCCGAAGGTGCCCGCTTCACTGGATGAAGTCGAGCAGCGCTTCGGCAAGGCCGGCCGCCTGATCTACGAGACGCTGGGCAAGAACTACCTGGCGATGATCGCCGAGGACTACATCTATGAGCAGCAGAAGGGCCACGTCAAGGACTACCCGGACTTCGTGGGCATCGCCAACGTCCCGCTGTCGGCAGGCTGGAAGGCGGTGTTCGATCCGGACGCCGGCGACGACACCGCCGAGGGCGACGAGAACGAATCGGCCAAGGGCCTGGGCACCAACGCTGAGCCCTTCGTCTTCGAGGGTGCGAACAAGCGCCCCGAGCACCCGAGCATGAAGTGGCTGATGAAGCAGCTGGAGAAGCGCGACGTGGGCACCGGTGCCACCCGGACCTCGACGTACTCCGAGGTGACCTCGACGAAGACGAAGTACCCGCTGCTGTTGGAGAAGGGCCGCAAGCTCACCCTCGCCGAGGCCGGGGACATGAGCTGGCGGCTCCTGCCGGGGACCCGGATCGGTGATCTGGCGCTGACCGAGAAGGTCTATGCCGATATGAAGGAGATTGCCGCGGGCACCGGCCCGAGCGCAGAGGAGCGCCTCGCGGTCGTGGCCGACTGGGTGCGCGAGGACATCGCGACCATGCAGAAGAACGCCGCGACGATGCGCTCCGCACTGGGGCTCAAGGAGGAGGCCGTCACCCGGAAGGAGCGGGTGCAGGGCACCTGGGCCAAGACGGGCAAGGATGTGGTGTTCGCGCGTGAGTGGGGCGGCCACCGCTTCACCGACGACGAGGTCGCCCGGCTGCTGGCCGGGGAGACGATCGAGTTTTCGGCGAAGAGCACCACGGGCAAGGCCTACGAGGTCTTCGGCGAGCTTGACGAGGGCACCTTCAAGGGCCGGAAGTTCGTCGGGTTCCAGAAGCTCGGCTTCGGCCGCCGCGACGCCAGCGGCAACGCGCTGCCGCCGGCGTCCTGGTGCCACTACACCTTTACGCCCGAGGAGATCGACCGCCTCATGGCTGGCGAGGGCGTCGAGTCCAGCGACTTCGTCTCAAAGAAGGGTAACCGCTTCCAGTGCAAGGTCTTCTTCCGCGAGGAGAAGAAGGGTGAGGGTAAGAAGATCGTGCCTGACTTCGAAGCCTCCCTGGACTCCCCGCCGAAGAGCTGGTGCGGGGTTGCCTTCACCGACGATCAGCTCGCGGCACTGGCCGCGGGCAAGACGATCAAGGGTACGGGCTTCACCTCGAGCAAGGGAAAGAAGTTCGACGCGACCTTGGCCTGGAAGGACGAGGGCGGCAAGAGGAAGCTCGTCCCCTCCTTCGGCTGAGGTTGCGCAGACTCGTTCCTGAATGATTATTCGGAGGTCAGTCCGATAGACTGCCCGTCCACGTACATCAGCACGCCACGGCACCGCCCGACGGCATCGGATCGCACGTCCGAGTCCGTTGGGCGGTGCCATTCTTGCGTCAGTCACGCTCAATTCGATAGGTCTATCTAAGGTAGAGTAGTCATGTATCCCTCGTCTATGAGGGCATTCGGACAGGCGCAGACAAATCAGTGGTGGCAGCAGGGAGAGATTCATGGCGAAGATGTCGTACAAGGTGCCGACGAGCCTCAACAGGTCGTTCCTCGACCACGAGATCACGCTCAGCAAGGGCGGCTGGGCGGCCAAGCCCTCCCCCATCAAGCAGCTGTTCTTCTTCGGCGGGGGCGCGCTGGCGCTGCTGTGGGCGGTGACGCAGACCTTCGTGGCGAGCTCGGGTCCGGTGTTCATCACGCTCTTCGTCATCTGGGGCCTGGCACTGATCGTCTACTTCGGCGGCATGACCAAGACCAAGGAGCTGCGGGCGATGAACGTGCCCGCCCTGCTGGCGTACGCCCCCTCCCGTGCACGCAACGTCTTCACCCGCCGCAGCTCGGACCCGAGCGACTTCTACTCGATCGTCGGCATCGACGGCATCGAGGAGGACGGCCGGATCCACTTCTCCGACGGCGGTGAGGGGCAGGTCTACCTGGTCGTCGGCTCATCGTCGTACCTGCTCTTCGACGAGGACCGCATCGGCATCCTGGACCGGGTCGACGCCTTCTGGCGCAAGATCGACACGAACTGCGAGTGGGCCTTCGTCACCACGAAGGAGCCGCAGCGGATTTACCACCAGGTGGCCTCGCTCGAGCACCGCAACCACGCCCTCGAGGTACGCGACCCTGACCTGATCGAGCTGCAGAACGAGCAGTATGACATCCTCACGCAGCACGTCGGTGGCAAGTTCACCTCGATCCACCAGTACCTGCTGCTCAAGGGCAAGAGCGCTGACGCTCTGCGCCGGGCGCACATGGTGCTGCAGTCCGAGGTCGAGGGGTCCGCGCTGATGATCAAGGAGGCTACGGTCCTCGACCGCGAGGAGACCGAGCCCATGCTGCGGGTCTTCTACCAGGGCATCGAGGACGACCTGCACTCTCTCAAGGCCTCACTGAACTGACCGGGCCGAGCTGGACGAACAAAGGAAGGACGAAGGGTGACATGGCGCTGATGACGAAGGCCCGCGCGCAGCTGGGCATTCCGGGGAAGAAGCCCCGGGGCGGGGACGCGACGGCCGTGCCGGGCGTGGATGAACTGGAGGCCGCTCTCGACGGCGATCCCGCCACGGACGGGACGGCGGAGCCGTCCGAGGTGACCGCGCCGGCGGTCGCCGCTGAGCCGGCCGAGGTGGCCGAGGTGGCCGAGCCGAAGAAGAACTGGTGGCAGCGCCGCCAGGAGATGAAGAAGCTGGAGGGGCGGTTCGACTCGTATCCGCACCTGCTGGCGCTCAAGCCTCGGGAGAAGTACGTCTTCCGCTCCGACTACTTCGAGGTCGACGGTTCCGTGGCGTGCGTGCTCGCGTTCTTCCACGACGACGCCGCCCACGACAACTTCGCCGCGTTCTGGGGCATCGACCGGATCCCGGACGGGCTCGACGAGCGCGTCACCGCGGTCGTCCTGGAGCAGGTGCGCCGGATGGACGAGAAGTGGGTGGATTCGTTCACCAAGCAGTCGGAGAAGCTCGACCGCCTTGACGCGAACGAGCAGGAGGAGACCGGCACGACCTCCTCCAAGCGCAAGGCCGCCAAGATCTCCTCTGACCTGGAGGTCACCATCGGCGAGATCCAGGACGGCGCGAGCTACCTGTCGGTGCACAACCGCCTGTTTCTCAAGGCTCCGGACCTCGAGACGCTGGACGACTCGGTCGACCGCGTCACGCGCCTGTACATCGACCGCTTCGGCACGCTCAAGGCTGCCGCGTACGCCGGCGAGCAGCGCCAGGAACTCTCGGGCCTGTTCAAGAACAACGAGAAGAAGCGCGGCAAGGGCTTCCACTTCACCTCGACCGAGCTCGCGGGTTCGTACTCGCTGGTGACTAACGGCCTGAACGACCGGGGCGGCGAGTACGTCGGCTACATGGTCGGCGACGTCAACAACTCGGCCGTACTCATGGACGTGAACCGGTACGAGCACCACGTTGTCGTGGCCGACGCGACCCTGAGCGAGTACCTGGACCGCCAGCGTGTTTCGAACATGTGGTGCTCGAAGATCTCACAGGCCTGCATGCTCGGCAACGGCTCAGTGGTCCACCTCGTGCTGGACGGGGCGGACCTGGACAAGCTCGGCCCGAACTTCGAGCGGCTGACCTCGCGCGTGGACCTGAACCGCGGTGACGTCAACCCCTTCGAGCTGTTCGGCGACGAGGACGACGAACTGACGGTCTTCGCCGCGCAGATGGAGAAGCTCAAGCTGATGTTTGAGCAGCTCTACGAGACCACGGACGGGGCAATCGGCTCGATCATCCGCTCCGCGCTGGAGGACACGGCGACCGACTTCTACGTCGAGCAGGGCATGTGGCGGCACAACGCCAAGGACCAGCGGCACCGCCTGCGTGTGGTCAACATCCCGCACCAGCAGGTGCCGCGGCTGCAGATGTTCGTCTCGTACCTCGACACCGCCCACAAGGCCCTGCTGAACTCAAGCAAGACCGAGCCCGACCAGCTGCGCGCGTACAACGTGCTGCGCGGTATCGCGAACACGATGCTCAGCACGAACGGCGACCTGTTCAACAACCACACGGCATCGGCCGTGGACGGGGTCCGGGATGCCCGGCGCGTGGTCTACGACTTCTCGCGGCTGATGCGCCGCGGCAAGGGAGTGGCCATGGCCCAGCTGGTCAACATCGTCGGCTTCGCCGTCGGCAAGCTCGGGCTCGGGGACACCGTGGTGATCCACGGCACCGAGCAGATTGACGACCGCGTCAAGAAGTACCTGCGCGACCAGTTCGACCACATGCACGAGCGCGGCGGCCGCGTGGTCTACAGCTACAACGACGTCGACAAGATGCTTGCGGACTCGGACTTCAACAAGTTCGACGCCGCGGACTACACGCTCTTCGGGCCGATGCGCGACCGCACGGTGGCGGAGTACCAGAAGCAGCTGCACCAGCAGATCCCGCCGGACCTCGCCCAGCTCATCACGACCAAGGGCGAGAACCTTACCTACCTCCGCCGGGACGTGTCGAACGTGGTCTTCCACCTCGACCTCGCGCTGGGGATCAACCCCTTCCGCGAGGCCCAGCGCAGGCAGGTTCGTCTGGAGGCCGCCAAGGCCGACGAGGCGGCCCGGATGGACCAGCTGATGAAGGACAAGCCGGCACCCGGCGCGAAGCTCACCAGCGCCCGCCAGAGCGTCGAATCCGAGGAGGACCGCTCTGAGGACCAGGTGGGGCGGGCCGACCGCAGGAAGGCCATGAAGAAGGCCGGGACCGCCCCGCGGAAGCTGGGCAAGTCATGACGGCCATCACGGACACGACAGACAGGAAGGGAAAGATGAACGGGACCATCACGCTCGCGGCGCGGGCCCGGGCCGCGGCGACTGCCCGGGGCGGGCTGGTGCGCGTCCTGGCTCTGTCGCTGCTCGTGGCACTGGTTGTGCCGCTGCTGATGACGGTGTTCGCGCCGTCAGCGCACGCTGCCGACGACGAGGACCGCGACAATTACTCGCTGTACCAGCTGGCGTCGAATGCCTCGACGTACTTCAGTCAGGAGAACTCCCCCGAAGGCAAGGACAAGCCCGAGGATCGGATGAACGAGGACTGGCGGGCGATCACCGCCGACCCGGCGACGGGCGGCGACATGCTCGGCTACGCCGACTCCGAATTCAGCCTCTTCAACGTAGTCGGCTGGCTCTTCGCCGAGGCGACGGGCTCCACGCAGACCATTGGGTACGACACGCTGAATGCGACAGCCAGCGGCAGCGGCAAGAACGTCTACTCCGGCATGGTGGACTACGCCCACTTCGGCGCGGCCAACGCCGACCTTGGCCTGGACACGATGTCCTCGGGCATCGGTGGACAGATCCTGTCGCTCATCGGTGGCGGCGCGATCTGGCTGCTCTACGCGATGGCGCTGGCCGTGGGCACGTTGTTCTATCTCATCATCCAGCTGCTGAAGGTGCTGAACCCCTTCATGTGGTTCTACCAGGCGGTCGCCGGCGTCGCGGACTCCGGTGGCAATACGAACAGCGCGCACCAGCAGGACCTCGCCGACGGGATGACCGGTGGCCAGGCCGGCGGCGGTGCCCTGGCGGGCCTGCAGCACTGGATCGCAAGCTGGTACGGCCTGCTGCAGTCCATCGCCTGGGAGGCGCTGGTCCCGCTCTTCATCGGGTTCCTGATTATTGGCCTGGTGCTGTTCAAGAAGATGGACCGCGGCTCGGCGATCAAGAAGCTCGTCGTGCGCGTCGTCTTCATTGGCGTGGGCCTTCCGCTGCTGGGTTCGATGTACACCGGCGTCCTGGACAAGTTCGATGACTCGCTGCTGGGCCAGCACGCCGGCCCGACCCGCGTGGTGCTCTCCACGTACGTGGACTTCGAGGCCTGGATGATGAACGACCGTCTCGGCGTTCCCGATGAGGCCGTTATCGCCTGGGACAACGGCCAGGCCAGCAACAACGCGATGATGTCGGTGCGCACGACGGCACTGGCGATCAACAAGCAGGCGCACGGTTCGACCTTCCGCGACATCAGCGTGGGCCCCGGTGCGACCAATGCCGAGACGGCCTGGAAGAACAGCCTGGTCGGCATGGAGGGCAGCCCGGCGGGTGACTTCAACGCCGTGGGCGAGACCTTCGGCATGCTCAACAGCTACATCTCGGGCCAGATTACATCGGCGTCGGACTTCGAGTCGGGCATCAAGAGCGCGATCACCAACCTGCCGGTCAACAGCGACGTGAAGAAGGAGTGGTTCATCGACAAGAAGTCCTACGGTGACAGCGACAACTTCGGCGGGCACGGCGAGTCGGACTACATCCCGACCAACCATCCGGTGCTGGCGGTCGGCGGCAAGGGCCTGACCTCCTCGAACCCGGGCGGGAACACGACGAGCTTCTCGACCCAGGGCACCAAGCACGGCTGCGGGTTCTCGGTCTGGGCGGACAACGTCCCGGTCTCCTGCAACATGTCGGCGCTGTCGGCGTACAACTACCTGAACACCGGCTTCGGCCCCGACTCGATGACGATGTACAGCTCGAACAACGTCACCAGCGGCCTGACCCGCGAGGACCACATGGCGGTCAGCCAGGTCGGTACGGGCCCGGCGAAGTTCATGTACTGGCAGAACGCCGGGGTCGTCCTGGGCAGCATGGTCCTGCTCGGCTTCTGGTACGCCATCGGCATGCTGGTGGGCGCGGTCAAGCGCACCTTCAGCCTCGTGGCTGCGGTGCCGTTCGCCACGCTGGGCGCGATCGCCGCGATCAGCAAGGTGATCGTCTACTCCGTCGCACTGATCCTCGAGGTGCTGGTGACGCTGTTCATCTACCAGTTCGTCTCGGAGCTGCTGATCTCCATCCCGGACATCATCTCCGGACCGGTGTCGGCCTGGATGTCCCAGGACGGCCTGTGGGGCTCAGGCATGCTCGGCGGGATCATCGTGGTCATCCTGACCCTGATCTCCTCGCTGCTGATCATCGGCATCACCTTGGCGCTCCTGCGGGTGCGCAAGGTCGTGCTGCAGGCGATGGACGAGGTGTTCACCAAGCTCGTGGACAAGTTCCTCGAGACCAACACCGCACCGAAGCCGGACAAGAGCGGCATGCTCCCCGCGCTGGCTGCGGGAGCCGGGGCCGGAGCGGGCATGGCCATGGGTAACAAGCTCGCCTCCGGCGTCGGCGGCAAGCTCGGCGGCAGCGGGGCCACGAAGCCCGGCGGCACCCCCGGTGGTGGCAAGGGCTCGTCGACCAACGCCGGCGGCCTGAACGGTGAGCAGAAGTCGCTTGCTGCCGGGAAGGGCGCACTGGCCCTGGCCGCCGGTCCGAACGATGGTCCGGAAGCCGGCCCCGACGGCGGCAGCCCCGCCGGTCTCGGTCCGGTTTCCGGCGGTGGTGGTGACAGCGGCGGCCGCGGCCCGTCCGCCGGTGGTCCCGAGGGGCCGGGCGACAAGGGCGGTCCTCTGCAGCTCACGGGCGGCAAGGCGGGGAGCTCCCGCTCCGACAAGGAGACTGCTCAGACCTTGAGCGGCAAGGGCGGCCTGTCGAACCTCGGCTACAGCACGGGCCAGGGTCCCTTCTCGCGGGGCGGCCAGGCCACCGGCGGCCAGACGAGCTTCGGGCTCGGCGGCGCGCAGGGTGCTCCTGGTACCGGGCAGCCGGGCCATGGCCAGGGTCAGGGCCAGAAGCAGAACGGGCTCGCGGGCGGCACCGACAGCGGTGCGCCCACCAGCGGTGGCCGCAAGGCGGTCGCCGGCCAGTCGGCCCCGACGCAGTTCGGCACCGGACAGCAGGCCGCTCCGGCCTCCTCGGGCCAGGGCCCGCGCTTCACCGCGGGTACCGGCGGACCTGCGCAGGTGAACCCCGTCGTCGCAGCGGTCCCGGGCATTCCGGGCACCCGGGCCACGCGGGCCGCCGAAGGCCAGCAGCCGCAGGCCAACGCGGGTTCCGGCTCCCGTGCTGTGCAGGCGGGACCGGGTATCCCGCAGGCCAGCGGCAGTCAGCGCCGCAGCCCGCAGGCTCCGGTCCAGGCTCCGACCGGCCAGGGCAGTGTCCACCGGGCTCCGATCCAGCCCCGTACCGGCGCTCCGGCGCAGGCGCAGGGCCAGTCCGGTCAGCGTCCGCAGGCCCCGGCTCCTGCTCCTGCTCCTGCTCCTATCCAGCCCCGTGTCGGTGGCCGGGTTACCGGAGGCGCTCAGGGCAGCCAGGGTGTCCAGCCGACTCCACGCAGCGGACGTCGATCGGCACCGGCGGCTCAGGCTCCGAAGGCTTCGGCTCCCACCCCGGCTCCGAAGGCTCCGGCCCCGAAGCCGTCGCAGCCGGCTCCGGCCCAGCCGCGGCGGACGGCGGATCCGGCTCCGAAGCGCACGGACGGTCCCGTGTCGCGGAGGAAGCCGGCTGAGGACCCGAAGAACTGATCGTTGGTGATGAGGGCGGCGCACTCCGACAAGGGGTGCGCCGCCCTTTGCCTGCCACGGGGGAAAGGATGGAACGGATGAATCTGCGAGGCAAGGCGCGCGACGAGTTTCCGCTGGGCTGGTGGCACTCGGGGCGCTGGTGGCTCGAGGGAGCGCGCGAGCTGGCGGTGAACTGCCTGGCCGCGTTGGCTGCTGTGTTCTTCCTGCGCGAGGCGCTGCGGCTGGTCCGCCATCGCGACAGCCCCGCTGATCTGGCGCGCCGGCGGGTGCCGACGGAGGGTTGGGTGGCCGGGCTCCTGCTCGGGTGCATGGCTTTGGGTAGTTCAACGGCCCTGGCGGCCGTGGCAGCACAGACGGGCTCCTCTGAACGGGGACTGGTCCAGGCGGCGGTCCTCATCGCCATCTTGTGGTGGCTGGCCAACGTGGTCGTTTCAGTAACCGCGCTTGCGGTGCTGGCCAGGTCGCGGGTCCGGCACCGGGACACCTGGGCCGAGATCGATTTCGTCGAGACACATGCGCCAAAGTACGGACGGCCGCCGGAGACGATCGAGGAGTACCGGGCGCTGCGCCTGAAGGGCGGACGGCTGTAGGGCTCATACGGGACTGCCAGCCAGTCAGACACAGGAAGACCCCGTGGACGTGATGTCCACGGGGTCTTCCTTTCCCGTCGGGCGGCAGTCGTACTGCAGCACCGGCCTCAATCCCTCCGGGGGCCCTTGTCGAAGATCCGCGAGATGCGGTCGATTCCCTCGGCGCTGAAGATGTCCGAGACGGCATCGGCGGTCCCGCTGCGCGGCAGCTCCGAGCGCAGGGTGAGCTTGGCGTACCCCCTGGTCGGCCGGGACTCGATGACGTAGACGATCTCGTGCGAAACGAAGGCCGAAGTGGCCGAGTCCGGCTTCTTCTGGTGGGTGAGCACCCGGAAGCCGGCCCGGGTGCCGATGTAGTCGAAGAAGCGTGTGAGGTTCTCCTCCTCGAGCTGCCGCCGCTCCCCCGCGTTGCGGCAGGAGACTTCGATCAGCTGGATGTGCGTGCAGTCGACATCGTCCGTCGGCCGGCGGATGTCGTCGAAATCCCAGGTGGCTCTTGCTGCACGCAGCTGCTCGTCGCTGGGGTACGCCACCCGCTCCTTGTAGTACCTGATCGGTCCGATGAGCGTCATGTCCGACCTCCTGCATCCTGTCTGGCGCGCGGGCGCATCCCGGGAGAGAAAAGGCAGAGCCCCGCGGACGCGTGGTCCACGGGGCTCCGGTGCTGCAGGTCGATCGGGGCAGTCAAGGGGTCAGCCTCCTCAGCCGCAGTACTTGGTCTTGACGGCCTTGCCCTGCTCGCTGTCGACGGGCACGAGCACGACGTCGTTGACGCCGTTGGAGAAGACGAACTCCATGGTCGACTTGTCCTTGCCGAAGGTGATCGAGCCGGTCTCGGTGGTGCTGCGGCCAGCCTCGGTCCAGTCCACGGAGGACTTGGACTCGTTGATCTTGCCGGTGCCGCGGACGGTGTAGGCGTCCTTGAGCTCGCCCTTCGCCGCGGCCGCCTTCGGGTCGTCGAGGACGGAGTTGATGGAGTGGCAGGCGAGGTCCTGGCGGCTCGCGGTGTCGAAGTAGGTGATCCGGTCACCGTCCACGACGACGATGTCGCCGTTCTGTCCTTCTGAGGTGGCGAAGTACCGCCCGTCCCCGCCGGAGCTGCTGCAGCCGCTGAGCACCAGCGCGGCACATGCCAGGGCCGCAGCGGTCGCGGCCAGCTTCGTCCGCGTCACCTGTGCGGTCCTGGTGATGTCCATGGTCTTCTCGTCCTTCTGGTCGGTCCTGTCGTCCTGGCTCTGTGTCCAGGCAATGAGTGTTCGGAAGGTCCAGCGTCTCGGCTCCACAGTTCAGAACTGTTTCCCCGAGCCCCCGTTCCCAGGCCACGCCCGGGAGCCGAAGCTGGACTATCCACGCCCGCCTGGACGGACGATCTGCTCAGCCGGGGCTGAGCAGGATTTCCACTCGTATACCTATTTTCTCTACCAGTATGGCAGATCAGGTACCACCTGTACCACCTTGCACATGTCAGTCAGGAGATGACAGGGACAACTCCAGACACAGAGAGCAGCACGCGGATCCGTGCGCGGAGAACGCCTGCAGGACCTCGGCGTCGTGTCCGGTGTGCCACTCGGACCCGTCGGGGCCGGGGGTTACACCGCACGCGGGGAGGAGGTGACCTGATGTGGAGTAGAGGTGGTGGACGGTGCGGGGGGCAGAAGCAGCTGGCATGTCCCCATTGTCCATCGGCACTGGTCGACCTGGTCAGGAACTTCCGTCTGGATGCAAGCCAAGACCGAGGTTAGGCCTGAAGAGGTTCGTCGCAGGCTTTGCATGCCGTCCGACCACCCACGCTCGATTCATCGACGACCAGCAGCCTTTTGGGGTTGTCGTCCCAGACATTGCCCACTGAGTTGCACCAAGCAGGGTGGAAGACCTTTCCCGAGCTCACCACGTAAACCTGGCCTGGACCTATTTTGGGTGAGCCATCGCTGCGGCGTGATACTGGTTCGACGGGGTGTAGCTGTCCTAGTTCTTTGGACTCCTGCTTGGCTTTTGCTGCCGCCTGCCAGGCGCGGCGCGGACGAGGTGTCATTGATCCATCAGTTTCTGTTGAGGCCGAAGTCTTGTCATCAGTGCGTCATTGTAGTGGGACTCGGCCGAATCTACTTCGTAGATGGCGTGCCGGCTCCGAGAACGCGAAGAAGGCTGAAGACAACGGCAGGCTACCTACGGCCCAGAGCACGGCCACGACGACCCTGTCCTGGTGTAATGTCAGAGCCCGAGCTTATCCGTTGGCTCATAATGAGGTCGTCGCTGTTCGGATGTCCCGCGGTCGGAACGGGCCCTCAACCCCTTCTGTCAGTCAGTCATCCTCGTAGTCGCCTTCAGCTAGCTCCTCATCCAGGTCAGCAAGCTGAGGGGCTGTGGGAGCTCCGATTGGTTCCGGGCCGCTGATCTTGAACATCATCCAGATACGAGCCGTGAGATTCGCGCGCCGTTGATCGAAGAACGCGGTGAACTCGTCAACGGAGTGCGGTAGCGGCGACGGCAGGGCATGTCGTTCGAGGAATGCGCTTCGATTATCCGGGGATGGATATTCCGCAGCAAGCCAGTCGTCCGGCGCTTTGTCAGACTTGCCGATGTTTTCGAGCCCTGGGAGCAGCTGCAGGTTCGGCAGGCGATCCCGTTTTGAGACAAGCTCCTCGATGGACTCCGGGGTGAACAGCGGTGTGCCGTCGGGGTTCTTGAGACGCGCCAGTACTTTCTTGTTGAACCGCGCGGCCGGGAATACATGGTCGACGTGGAACAGGTTACGCGTGTCAACATGCGGGAACAGGGCTGCAAGCACTGCAAAGGTCCGGGCTTTCCCGTACTCCAGGGTCAAGATGTCGTCGACCAGGGCATCTGTGACCGCGAGCGACTTACCGCGAAGTGCCATCGCCTGTTCGATTGCTGCGACCGGGAACCCCGAGGCACCCTGCGCCTTGATGACCTCGCGCAGGTCACGAAGCAAGGTGTCCAGGCCAGAGCCCCAGACACCGCGGACGATGAGAGACCGCAGAACCCATGACCGAAGAGCTTCACGATCTTGGCGGGACGCAGGTGACTCACGGTATGCGTGTCCGAGCTTCCGGCGATGCACGTAATACGCAACCGGTATGAGGACGCTGTCCGCGGTGAGTGCACCGCCGGACAGACCGAAATCGCTAAGAAGTCCGACCGCAACGTGGAGGGATGTACTCATGACATCCCAGCCGGCCTCGAGCTTGGCCATGTTGGGCGTGCTGAAGTTTTTGACCTTGAACCCGATGTCACCGATGTCCGCAAGCACCAGTCCCGATTTCAGGATCGTGTCCCGGGAGAAGTTGAACCCGTTTCCCGTCTGGTTTAGGGAGTCCACCAGGCCATGGACAGCGGCACGGGCATCACCCTCCCATTGCGCTGTGGCGATGGACAGGAGCAGGTCGCTGTAGGAGAGGACGGTGCCGCCGGAGTTGACTCGCACGAAGATGTCGAGGACACGTTCAATGTCCTGCACGTCTTCTTCATAGAAATGGAGGCTCGCGCTGTGGTGGATCGCCTCCCAGAGCTTAGATGCGAACTCCATTGCTTTCAGGTTGTTCCCGACGCCGTACTTCGCCGGAATCATCATCATTGCTGAAGGTTCGGCTGCGTCGAAGATCTCGGACACCGGGAGCCACGACTTGCTCTCGTCGGCTGCCGCTGCGTCGATGTCGGTTTTGGTCAGGAATTGGAAGTGGTACTTGAGGCCGAGCTCATTCTCGGGGGCTTCATCCAGAAGGTTCAGGTAGAGACGACGCTCCGGGTAGGACCATGGCTTGTTCGCCCAGCCGCCATGGACCTTATAGGCGTAGGTACCTCGAAGTCCGATATTGAGTGACGTCAGTCTCTGCTGACCGTCAAGGACCGCGATGACTTCACGGTCGGTGGGTATGTCGACTACTGGGTTGTGGCGGTTGTTGAAAGCGCTGTAGTCCTTCATGAATCCGTAGAACTTGAACTCGCTGACTGTCGCCGGCAGCACCTTCCACGAGAGGAAGCTCCCAACCGGGTAACCGCGCATGATGGAGTCGAACACCCGGATGATCTGGGTAGGTTTCCAGACGTACTCTCGCTGGATTGCCGGAAGTATGAGCTTGTTCTCCTGGATCTGTCGCAGCGCCTTTGCGATCGACATCGGCTCTTTGTGTCCCATGGGCCACACTCTACGCGGCACCCCAAGATCCGAGTTGAGACACACAAAGTTGTCATCATCCATTTTCGCAATGCTGACTTGAGGGCTGCCTTCTTTGCCAGGTGCTCGGCCTGAACTATCCAGGGGATGAGCCGCTGATTCGCCGTGCAATGGGTCAGCGCCGCCGGAAGAATCGGTGCCAGTAAGCCTCTTCTGCGTCCATCAGCATCTCGTAGGTCCGTTCGGCCACGAATTTTCCAAAGTAGGGACGTTCTTCGACGTTCAATGCTCCCAGGGAGACAAGGGCGGCCGTCAGCAGCGCATCGTCCTCGATCGAAGGCTCTACCCATTCCCGCACGCCATCGGCGGCAAGGTCCTCCCAGACATAAGGCGAGGTTGCTATGGCCTCCCTGGCCGCGGCAAGGCGTACCTTCACGTCCCCGCTGCGGGACCGCATGTAGAGGTGCACTTGATATTCATCCGAAGCCGGGGGCGCAAGAGGTGCCCCGTCGGCTAACAAATGATGAGCAGCAATGACCTGGTATCGGGCCCGGACAGGGTGCCGGTTGTGGAGGTCCTGGCGGATTTCCCTGATGCGGTGTCCTGGGCGCAATGCTGCACTGCCAGGGATATGGTCATCCCGCCTTGTCTCGCTGTGTGGTGCCATGGCGTGTCCCGACAAGAGGCTAATAGGCTGCTCCCTTCCCCATGATAGGCCCGGTCCGGTCGCGGGTTGTGGCACTGGAACGAACCGCTCCCTGTCAGTTTTTCCACATAAGCCAAGACGCCCCTACCGGCGGCTGGCTGCTGATGCTGGACTCGATTCATGCTCAGTTACGAAGACATCATTTTGCTTGGTGAGGAACGCGGGTCCTCGTCATCCAGGAGCACCAGGAAGGTCGCTGCCGGTGCGGCCAGACCTGGGATTGACGGGCGCTGACTTGCCAAGTCGCCGTCAGAGACGACCCACCGTGTTCGAGGGCGGCTGCAGCGAATTTCTGAAGTGATGTGGTGTGATGTGATCATTTCTTCTCGTAGCAGCGCACCGCGGACGCTGGGATTGCTGCACCGGTGGCGGCGAGCTGGTAGATATCGTGTACCGACAATGCGCGGCCGGAACCTTCAGTACTGAAGTCTCAGGGCATACTGGTGACTTACTGTTCTATGATTCGCGCGTGTCGACACCCTAGCGGACCATGTGGTTGGAGCTGGCGTGAGCTTGAATAATGAAGATGGGGGCAGACATGACCTTGATAAGTGAAGATGATGTCAAGAAGAAACTGAACATCGACTCGTGGCGGAATCTTTCGAAGGACAAGTTCCTCAATTTCGTGGCGGAAATGCCGCACATGAACAAAGAAGTAGCGCTTCAGGCGATTGCGCAGTTTCCCAATTTCAAATCACTGGTAGACGAGACGATGAACTCAGTCGAGCAGCACTCTGTTAGTGCGCAAAAATACGGCTGGAAGAGTCAGAAGAAGGTTCATAAGGCTTTTAGTTCCTACCGCAAGACTCTCAATCGCGAACTGGAACGCGAGAATCTGAGCACCGAGGACAGATTCAAGATCCTTGAGATGCTTCGCGAAGCAGTGAACATGGAGTCTGAAAAGGACACCGAGCACAAGGCCTTCCAAATGAAGTTAGTCACAATTGCTGCGACGGTCGGCATCGCCGCGGTTGGAGCGGCCGTTGCAGCCCTCGGCGGAAAGGCCGGATTCGGTAGCGGCGACAATAGCGCGTAGGCGGAGTACGCCACAGTCCAAACTTGCTGATGCCTGACTTCGTTCCCGTTAGCTATCCCCTCAGTGTGGTTCCGAGCGGCCTGGAACGTTGGCAACTGACGTCAAGCAGGCTTGAATCGCGAGGCTACCGACTCACGCATAGCCACAACATCAACGTCGCCGGCTGACATTTCTACAAGTAGTTTTGCTAGCCGTTTCGGCCAAAGTACATGAACGCCATGGGTCGAGAATGCGCCCCCGATCAGGGGCCAGTCGGCTTCGATAAAGCACAGCGCCCCGGTGACCGGAACATCCCCGACGAGGTCTCGCACGGCGTCGACCTGTTTGAGCACCCCATCGACCAGTTTCGTGCTATCACGTCGGCCGACGAGGAGCTTTTCGACGCGTGGGCGCAGGATGCCACCCTCGATCTTCAGCTCAGGCCGCCCCTTGTACCTTTTGGCGTCGATGACCCAGATTCCAGCGCGAGTGATGGCGATGTGGTCGATGTTGGCTTTCGAGCCGGGAATGCGTCGGTCGTGAAGGACAGCGAGGCCATCGGCGGCCAGGGCATCCAGCCGAGCGCCGAGGCGTTCCTCACCGACCGCGCCCCGTTCCCACGACTTGGTGTGCTGCCGTTCATCAGAGAGGGCGACTGCGAGGCCTCCAAACCGCCCCCATTTCTCGCGGAGCTTTTCCTCGTCCTTCGCCTTGCGGCGCTCGTATTCGCGTCGGGCTGACGAGCCAGCGATTCCGGACTCAGTGGATAACGACTCATCACCAGTTGGCTCCAGGTCGGGGGACATGGTTTCCGTAGCGTCGGTGGCACACTCCAAGCAGCGGACGGTCTTCGTCTCGCTCTCATGGATGGCTTCTGTTCCGGCCGGAAGAGAGGCACCGCACACCCTGCATCCTCCGGCGTACCGAAGCCTCATCTGCCTCATGAGGACGCGGAGTGGATCACCGACACGGACAGAGTCTGCAGGTAATTTACGACGGCGGAACTTGTCGGATCCGCCGCGCTCCAGTGAGCTGTAAAGACCACGAGCGACATGCCGCTACGTCGTCTGCTGGCTGTCGGAATCCGGGAATTCGCGGAGTGCGGCTGCTACTGCTCTGACCGCCACCGGGTCTTCGGCCCAATGCCGGCCTGTGCGCGTACAGGCGTGAAAGTTTGTCACTTTCGAGGCCTTGGCAGCCTCAGTGAGTTCTGCCCACGCTACCCGCAGTTCCTCCTGGAGCTCCGGTGACGTGGGCGCGTCCGGGACAGGAGCTGCCGCCCCAACTGGACTCGTGCGTGCTGCGGTTGCGGCTTTTCGCTGAAAAAGACTTCTAAAACCCATTTCCGTGTTCCCCCCTTTTCCCCTACCCAGAGTATCAATGCTTTCTCAACGCGTCCGGGACCTCCGAACCCAGAAGACTGCTGCGATGGACGTGTTCAGCCCGGCAATCAGGCCCTCTCCGCGTAGCTTCACCAGTGCCTCCAGCGGCCCCCCGTCCAGGACGTGCTCAACCGGAAGGTCCTAAGGAGCCGGTTCGGCTATCTCGTATCCTGCGCGTCTCGCGAGCTCATCGAGGCCGGGATTCGGCTGCCATGGTTCGTCGTTGAACACGAAGACGTTAAAGGTCTCAGTGGAGTCCCAAACGCCGATCGCCGCCAGGTAGTCGAGACGGAGGGCATGTTTCCGCAGTCGCAGGCGCAAGCTGGCCTCCCGGATGGCAGCCTCCCGGGTGATGCCCCGAGCGAAGCTGAGGAACAGTATGCCCCGACGCTGACCCGGTCCCGCGATGCCGAAGCCGACAAACTTTGTGTGCATCTTTCCGTCCATACGGCTCTCCCGACGCAATGTGAGGAGTAGATCCCCAATTTCTTGCCGGAGTGGTCCGTCAAGGTCGAGAAGGTCAATGCTGGTTGAAAGCCAACCGTAGGGGCGGTGTTCGTTGAGCGAGTCAAGCAGGCCCGCCAGGCCCGCCGGGATCGGCTGTTGGGGCTTCTCAGCTGCAATTGCCCTATCTCCACGAGAGTACTCGTACCCGGCGTCAAGCCTGTCCGTCTGGCTAGGCAGCATTGCGATCCCGGGCTGTCCAGGTTCGGTATAGAGGCCCGTGGTGAGGTACCTCATGAAATAGTCGAGCTCCTCCGAAGCGCGGAATGAGCCGGACATGTTCATTTTGCGGCGACGTAGAAGGTAGTGAATGAACTCAGATGGGCGCCCAAGCACCTCGGTGATGATTTCCAGATCGTGCTGGTTTACGATCCAGGGCGGGTCATCCTGCCCACTCAACAGTCCGCTCCGGGTCAGTTCCTCGACGACGGTCGAGACTGCGTTTAGGTTGTCGAGCGAGAGGGTGATCGTGAGGACTTCCCTCCCCGGAACGACAGGGATATGGACGTCCTGCACTTGGGAATGCGGCTGCCCCTCAGAGTTCAGGAGCGTGGCCCGGCTGAGACTAAATACCTGCCCGTCGTTTAGGAGCGCGCGCAGTCGGCTTGCCTGCTCGTCTGCGTCCAGGACTATCTTCTTGAGGTCCAGAAACATCCGGCCGGGGTTCCCCCTGAGTGCCGCGGGGGAAAGGGGTTTGCTTTTCATCTCAACGATGATTGCGAAGCGATCGATGAACAGCAGTCCATCGCCCTCAAATTTCTGCGTTTCATCACGGTCTTGGTAGTAAACCGATTGGTAGGCGACATCCGGTTTGAGCACTCTGACCAGTTCCGCGAGGCCCTTCGATTCAAGGAGTCCACCACGATGGTCACTGTATTCGGTGACTGATCGGCTGCGCTTGAGTGCATTCTCCAGCGCCGGACGAATCGCATAGAGCAGGGATGTGGGCTGAATCAGGATCCAGCGCCGCTCGCCGTCTACAAGGCGGCTGGCAAAAGGCTTCCTCTTTACGAGGTTGTCACCTGCAAGGTAATCGGACACCACGTTTTCGGACTGAACCTCGAGGTCGATGGAGAAATCAGACAGCATCTTCACCAAAAGGGCAGCGTCCATGGTGCTCTCGTCAGCCAGCTCTGCAGCTGAGAAAGACCCAAAGCCCGCTATCTGCTGGAACACCGCAACCTGGACGAGATGGTCGAGAGCTTCCGCATCCTCCATCCCGCTTGCTTCAATGGTCGCTCGGACTTCCTCGCTCACCGCCAGTTGCTCTTCCAGGAAAGTTCGGGCCTCTTCGCCTGAATCAACTAGCTTCCTCTGGAGCCAGTCTGCTGTTGAATCGAAGAGCTCAAGTACATCCGCGACCCCGTAGCCAAGGATTTCGCGGACGGCCGTGTCGATTGCAGGCGGCGAGAACAGCTCCCCCAGCAGTGTCCGTTCCTTGTCGATGTACTGACGGTTGCGCATGTAGAGCTCGGCGGACACGATCGACAGACGCATTCGTGATTCGATACGCGGCGGGATAACATCCGCGGACGTGTCCTGCTCGTTGGCGAACACTTCATCGGCTTGCTGCAATTCAACGTGCAAGCGTATGGCTTCAAGATCCAAAAGAGCTCTTAGCTTTCCATGTAAATCTTCCAGCTCCTGGCCCGCAGTCTGCGTCACATCACCCACAACTCGCGGCCCGCGCTCGACAAGCAGCAATGCTGCGAGCTCCGTCAGGCTCGGCAAGGACTCATGCTGACTTTCAACGTAGGAGTCAATGTCGGTAGGCAGCGACACCAAGTACAGGTTCGCTATGACATCGAACGCATCCAGATGCGCAACTATGCCCCGAAGTTCCTCGATTGCTTCATCACGTTGCCGGGTAATGTTCTCGAGTGCTTCTTCCAATGATTCGGACGCTTCATAGAGCCGTTCAAGAGCCGTCAACTGTTGTTCGAGAAGACGAGCGAACATTGAGCCGCTGGCGGAGGAATCTGTCATGATGCTAGTTTGACTCGTCGTCGGCAATGACATCTTCTATCCAGCCAGATCCGGAGGTCCGCAGTGGGTTGGGGCGGACAAGCCCCACCAGCCTCCTCACACCGCCAGGACGACTCATCGCCTTAACCATCCCGCAGCTGATTGCAATCTGTCAGCCACCGCTGCCAGACCCTTCCTGTTCGGCCCCAGCCCCGTCGATGAGCGCTGCGAACTGAGAGTTGCTGAGCACCTTCAGTCCGAACTCCTCTGCCTTGTTGCGGACTGCCTCGTCGCCGGAGACGACGAACCACTCCGGTGCCATGAGGTACTGGCTGTCGTGCTCTCGGCCCTCCAAAGCGCATGCGATGACCAGCGGGTCGGCGTTGCCCAGGTTGGCGTAGAGGTTGACCAGTCGCGTGTCAGTGTCCGGCACTGTGGCCATTACTTCGACCAGGAGTTGAAGCACCCTTGGCGTCGTCGGATGGACGTTGTCGCGCAGAGATTGGACGTCTGGAAAACCATTGGCCTCACGTAGCACAGCCTCTGGGATGACGGCACTCTCCAGAAAATACTCGCTCGCTCGTCGCTGCCTCCCAAGCTGACTGAGAGCGTTCGTGTCGACAACGTAGCGTCGCCCGAAATCGCTCATCCGAGAGCCCGCCTGAGATCGTCGATCTGGGATGGCTTGAGGTGGTTCAAGCAAACTGCACGGCAGAACTCACCTGGTGAGATGCTCTGATTATCGAGCGCGTGCAGCATTCGCAAACTGAGCTCCTTCCCGTTGTACTTGCGAACAGCGTTCTCTGGGAGAATCCGATTTCGAGGACCGCCCTTCGGGAGGCTCCGAAACTCCTCTCGCAACTGCGCAAGGTAGCCGGTCGCTGTCTCAGCAGTGATCCTTCCCAGCCTCATCGCGCGTACTGCGACGGCGCTGGGAGTGACCTTGAACTCGTCCGACGCGATCCTCATCTCGTCGAGCGACCTGGGTCCAATCGCCTCAAACCGCTCGCGCGGCATCAGCATCGCACCAGCGATATCGTACTCCCGCCCGGGATCCGTCTGAGCGTTGCCGCCGTCCCAGGTCATTGGAGCAAATATTCTTCGGGCTACCAGCACCGTCATCAGCGCAAGAGTAAAGAGGGTCCGACCATCAGGCTCCTGGTCGTCACCGTGGTCTCCTCCTGCCAGAAAGATAAACGGGACCTTGTTGTCTCGGATCGTCATGCCACTGAACTTGACGTGCGTCAGGCGCTGCGGCATGTAGTGCTGGACACTTCGCGACACCAAGACCTGGTTGGCTTCGAGACCGTCGATCATGAGATCGAGCGCCTTCTCCTTGCTTTTGCAAGCACGGACTGCCTCGTGAGAAAGGCCGATGGCCGCCATAAGCCGTGCTGCGTCGGCTTCGACCGATGACCGGTCATCACGGAGCAGGCCTACAATCTTGTTCCGCTGGAGCGAGTTATCGTGCTTCCGGACGAGTTGCTGTTTTCGGATCAGGTCCTTGACGATCAGTTCGACGTCCCGCAGCTCCACCTTGGCGCGGGACCCTATCGAGAATGTGTCTTTGCTAAGTCCCGCGAGTAACTTCTCGGTCTTCTTCTTCACTTGCTCCTGCACCAGCGCAAGCGGAGCGAAGAACAGTGAGTATGGGATGTCGCCTTTGTCCGCAAGCCGCACGAGGTCGGAGAACTTGATTCGGCGTGAGTCTAGCGCATTCTCATAGTCCTTATAGGTTCCCGCCACAGAATTGTCGAGAAGCGTCCGGAAAACCGCCTCGTCAATCGGGACGGCCTCTCCATCCAAAAGGACGTCGATCGCCATCTCAGATCACCCCCAAGTGAACATCGTATAACTCGCCGCGCATCTCCATGAGTTCCACTTTGAGTCGAGTGTCGGAGGAGCCTATGTTCGGGTCCGCGTCCGGCGATCAGGGGCGCGCATCATGTCAGTCATCGGGAGTCTTCCTTCCTAGATACGGGTCGCGGCGTCGACCGCATCGGTGATCCGTATGGGGCCTTCGGTCAGCTCGAGGATCCGCCGCGAGACCTCGGGCCGGTGCACCAGTTCGGCCGGCACGGCGGCGACGTCGGCGCGGGACACGTCCCCGTAGGCGATCGCCGGGCCGAGGGCCGCCCGACCGGTGCCGGGGCCGGGGGTGAGGGTGCCCGGCCGCACGATAACCCAGTCGAGTCTGGTCGCGGCGAGGGCGACGTCGGCCGCCTTCTTGATCTTCATGTACTCCTCAAAGGAGGCCGGCATGCCCTGATCGCGCCAAGCGTCGGGGAACGCCGAGACCAGTAGGAACCTGGACACGCGGCGAGCAGCGCGGCACGGGCAGTGAAGGCGACGCCCTCGCCGTCAACGACCCGGGCGACCTCCGTCGGCGCGCTGCTCGCCCCGGCGGCGTAGACGACCGCGTCCGCGCCCCGCAGGACCTGGGCCACTCGGTCAGGCGTAAGAGCGATGAGGGGTGCATCGATTGGTACTGGTCCAGATAGCCCCATCTGTCGATGGCCAGCAGCAGGTTTGCCTGTTCCGGCCAGTCGAGCCAGTCCGGGCAAGGGTCTTGGTGTTCGTGTTCGTGACGGTGCATTTCATCCGGGACGTCATCGCGTCGCAGTCCAAGAGTCCTGAGCGAGAAAAACTCAGCTACAAGGCCCGAGTAGGTCTGCCGGGAATATTAGTAACGGGGTCTTCTCACGCTTCATCTCGGATGTAAGTTATGCCAAACGCCTTGACTTGGCGATATTCCTGAAGCCTAGTGGCAAGTTCGAAGGCGTCGCCCGTGATGTATTGAAAGATGTCCAATCCGCGGCCGAGCAGGATCCTCCATCCAGTGTCGGTGAGGATGGACCGATCATGGATAGCTCCGTCGAAGACGATGTCGACGTTTATGCCGGCGACAGAGGCTCCTTGCTTGACCTTCAGTAGTAGTTCGTACTGCTTGCGGAGCTTGTCTTGTCCCTCGGTGTTCTCGGAAGTAACGAGCCGCACATTCACTTCGTCCGCAGCATCCTTGGTGGCAGCGATGCACTCGATGAGTTCCATGAGATTGCGGGCCTGGTGGAACTGCCGGATGTAAGGGTCAGTTATGGTGATCTGCGAGGCTCCGCGCAAGTACGGGACCAAGAGATTTTCATAGGAGACTCCGCGCTGGTTCTCCTGGAACTCCTGGTGGCCCTCAAACAGCGGTTTTACGGTGAGATTCTCTGGCGCAATTGGTTGACCGTCTTCCGCAGTCGCGGCGTGTCCAGTTGGATCGCCCGTTGCCTCCTCTGCATCAGTGCTTACACGACGCTCACGGTAGTAGTACGCGGGATACTCATCCTCTTCAAGCGTGGAGACTGGGTGCCAGGTACCGGCCTTGTCGAGGTAGCCGAACTTTACATTTGCCATCGTTGAGTCGATGCGGATGATCTGGTCTTTGACGCGCTTGCGGCCCTCGATGGCGAACTGCAGGATCTCTTCGATCTCGTCGGCCGAGGCTTCTCCGTGCGGGTAAAGGATTTTCATCAGCCCGGAGAAGGTCTTGTGGATGCCGTCGCGATCTCGCGTCGAAATGTCCGATGAGAGTGTGAAGTGCGACTGGTAGCGGTCGGAGTAGTCCGCCGAACGCATCGACTTGAGCACCTCGGCGATGTAGTCGACAACGAACCCATACCCGTTGGAGAACATCTCGCCGCGGATGGTGTCGACCTCCCATCCCGGGATGTAGTGGTGCAGGCGGTCAAGGTACGCCGAGTCATGGTAGCTTTCGGGAAGTTCGTCGAACAGGTCGGAGTGTTTGAGCATGTAGGGCACGGTGTGCGAAGTGTTGCCGACGAACACCATGGACGCCTCCGCGCCGAGCGTCTCGACGCCGCGGGAAAACGATTTGTTCGCCATGTAGTTCTTCATGATGTCCACGAGCGCCTTGTCGGTGCGCTTCTTCTTACCCGCGAACTCGTCGAACGCGACGACATCCCAGTAGCCGACCAGCCCTATGCGGCCGTTGGAGTTGTTGACGAAGAGCTTCGGAACGGTGACTTCGCCACCCGAGATAAGCATGCCGTGGGGTGAGAACTCCGAGAAAATGTGCGACTTACCGGTACCTTTGGGTCCGAGTTCGACGAGGTTGTAGTTTCGCTCGACGAAAGGGATGAGCCGCACGAGCTGGATGAGCTTTGCACGGCGTCCGAACAGTTCGGGATTGAACCCGATGGACTGCACGAGCAGATCAGTCCACTCGCCGGTTGTGAACTCGGTCCGCGTCGCGAGATAACCCTCGAAGTCGAACTTCGACAACTGGATGGGCTTGATTGACCCCAGTATCCACGGCACCACGCGGGCGTCATCACTGTGGAAGTACTCGATGTCGCAGATGCACCAAACACCACCGACAAGCAGCTTCGGGTGAGCCTTGATCGTCGCGGATTCGACGAGCACTCCCTTGATGCCAAGGTTGGCGAACTCTGCCTGGTAGACATCATCCTTCTCGTTCAGCGTGACGGTCACTTTGTCAATGATGCGATGGCGTCCGCGCTCCTTGATCGTGGACTTCACCAGTTCTGACTGGTTTCGGTTCACGTAGTGGTCGGCGAGAATTTTTCGCACCGAATCGATGCCTGCTTGGATGGTGGCTTCGTCGTCGGATGCCGCGTACTGGCCGAGCAGGTACTCCAGCACGAAGGAGGGCACGATGGCGTTGCCCTTGACCGCCTTTACCAGGTCCTTGCGGACTACAACGCCGGGGAAGAGCTGGTTGATCTTTCGGTCCAGGTCGCTCTGCAACGGGATGGCATCTGCTGATGTGGTGACCCCAGCGGTGATCTCTGGATTGACCTCGCTCACTTCGCTCATAATCGCTCTCTCCTTAGAAATCGAAGTCCGAGGCGAACGAGCGCTTCAGCGTGTAGATCGCCTTGGCGTAACCGCGCCATTGATTGGTGCCCGGGATGAGTTCCTCAAGCCGGAACTCAACCGGACGGTTGTTGTAGTCGTTTGCGTCCTGGCTGAGCAGCATGTGCGCGTTCTGGTAGCGGTCACGCTGGTCTGCCGAATCCTGGTCGAACGTGAGCGAGAGCTGGTTCGATATAAGAATCTCGCCGACATACAACCCTGCGCGCAGCACCAGGGGGCGAACCTTCTCGCTCACCGGCTCGGCCTGAAACAACTTGATGACCAGCTGGCCTGTCGTGATCTTGTCCGACTCGGGCATGATCTTGACGTTTACCGTTCGCACATCGCTCTTGCGCTTCTTGTTGACCGCCAACACCGGGACGACGATCTCCTGCAAGGCTGCACCGCCGTGGACGAATCGCGAACCTGCGCCTGGAAGCCGCAGCCGATGGATCGACTTTGGTATCTGCACGTCCAGGTCTCCGTCGAGGCCGAGTTGAGCTGACGTGAAAGTCTTGAACGCGGGGACTTCCTTCAAGCCGTGACCGAGGACGTAACGGCGGTTGATCACCTTGACGTCGTCACCTTGCGGCAGCGTTGATAGATAGAAGGCGTCCTCGAGTGCCGTGTCCTGGAACAGGAAGCCGTGGTCCGCCGTGATGAGGATGTTCGTCGCGTTCGCGTTGGTCAATCGCTTGACCAGATCAATCAGTTCGCGAAGCGTGTCCTCGGCGGCCTCAAAGACCTGACGCTCGGTCCCCGCCTTGTCACCCGTCGCGTCAATGCGGTTGTGATAGACATACAGCACCTGATGTTGCTGGTACAGCTCCCGCAGCTCGTCCCGAGTCAGGGAGAAGACGTTCTCGGCCTGAATCGCTTTCCCGTCAACGGCTTCGAGGATCTTGCTGCGGTTCGCAGTGCCGTCTGTACGCTGACCGTCGGCCAGGACGGGATCGCCGTCCTTGGAGTGTCCGATCGTGCTGTGTGGCAGCAGTGCTGCCATGCCGAGCTGGGTGTAGCTGGGCAGCACGCCGAGCATGGCTTTCAGTTCCGCGTCGTAGCGGTCTTCCTGGCGGATGCGTGAGCCAAGTTCGTCAGCGATCTCATAGCGCAGGGCGTCCGAGATGATGACGACGGCCTTGCGCCGGCCGTCCTTCGTGATGGGTGCAACATGGTCGGTGAAGAACGTGGTTTGGGGCCGGAGCAATGTGGAACGCCATTGGTCAACACCATCGACCTGCTGTTGCCATGCGTTACCGAGCTCGTAGAGAAACTTGTTGGCGTAGAACTTCTCTACTTGGATGCGCAGGCCCTCCAGAGGACCAGGGAACTCTGCTGTGCGGGCTGCAAATGTAAACTGCCGGTAGAGCTGATCAATGCGGAACCAGTCACTGCCGTATCGCTCCAGGCCCTCATCGAGCGACTGTATCGACAGGTTAAGTGCGCTAAGCGCGGTCAGGAGTTCCGATGCGCAGCTGATCGCTGTGTACAGCTTCCGGTACCCGTCGATCCAGATGCTGTTCTGACGGCTGCGAATCACCTCTGTGACCTCACGGCCCGTGACTGTCCGCTCAGCGACCGCGCGTGCCAGGTCGCTGATGATCTTGCGGTCGGTCTCCTCGAAAAGGTCGTTGCCCAGCAGGTCGCGGAAGCTTGAGTCCTCGATGGTGCCGGCAAAGTCCAGATCTCGTGCTGCGCGCCTTGCGAGCTTCGTCAATGCCTCCTGACTCCGCCGGTCGTAACGAAGGCTCCCGAAGTCCAGCTGGATGTTGCGCAAGCCGCCCGGTCGTTCAGACTTGAAGCCGGCGTTGGCCTGCCGGAACATCCACAGAACGAAATCGGCGATGCTTGGGCTCGGCGACATGTAGCCGTAGATCGACGCCACGCCTTGCCAGTAGAACTCGTCCAGGCAGTGCTCGGCAAGGGCACCGTACTTGGCGTCCGCACCGCCGGCGTTCTCGATCAGCAGGGTGCGCGTGATCTCCAGCAGGCTGTGCTCGCTTTGACCGAGCAGAACCGCTGACATCTTGGCTTGCAGCAGCCGGGCGTCGTCGCCGGCGTCCAATAGCCTCTTCAGGCCTTGGACGCGCTTGGCTACGCGAAAGAAACTCTCATGCGCCCACACGACTTCGCCAATATCGTCGCCGGTGAGCCCGAGTTCCTGCTGGACCAGCGAAGTCCGGTCTGCTTTGAACACTCCGTAGGCCAGCTCCAGGTCCAGCAGCCAATTGCCGATCCCCGTCGGAACGGGACCCGAGCGGTAGACAAGGAACTTCGACTTGGGCTCCTGGTGCAGCAGCTTGTTCTTGACCGCATACTCGTCATTATTGACGCGCACCGTCTGCACGCCCTCCAGGCCGAGCGTGTCGAGGTCGGCGGCGTACTCACCCTCGGGGTCGTGCCAGAACACCACACGCTGCGTCTCAAAGCGACGCTCCAGGTGGGGCCTGACGGCGGATGTCTCACTCATCGCCGGCCTCTAGTCCGGGGATCTTCTTCAAGGCGGCACCGAGCTTCGGGTAGTTCGCCTTCACGCCGTCGTCGAGGTCGATCTGCACCTGCTGGGACGCCAGTGGGTACAGCACGTCGTGCTCGTACTCATCGAGTTCGAGCAATATCTTGCGCAGACGGTCGACCTCTTTCTGGGCTGCGGCCTGCTCCCGTGGTGCCCCTGTGCCTGCAGCGAGGCGCTCATGGTGCTGGCGGCTGGCATCCAGCTTTGCTTTGAACTCGCGAAGGTACTCGTTGAGCACGGTTGAGGCGGTCGACGGTGTGTAGCGGTGCATGTAGATCAGCGCGTTGAATGACCCCTTGGGACTGGAGAACAGCCAGTAGATCGGACGCTTCTTGTACCGCTGGACATGGTCTTTATAGAAGTCCTGTACAAAGTACTTCCGGATCTCCTTGCCTAGTGTCTCCTCGACGAAGCGCAGGTTCTCCTCAAATCGATCCTCGCCAAACGCAACCTTGAGAAATGCTCGGAACTGTTCCGCGATGTCATCTTCAAACCAGGCGTCTGACAGAACCGGAAGGACACCATCTTGATCCGGCATGAAAGACGGCGACGGCACTTTCACCAAATACTCCGCCAACGAATTACCCTGATCTGCCAATACTAGGCCCGGGGTGTCCAGACTGTAGCGGCCAAACATGCACCCGACTGCATACGACATTAAGTCCGCGATCATTCCACGCGACTGCGATCCCAGCAACGCTGTATCGCCGCCCAACGCCGAAACATTCGCCATTAGCGAAATCTCGGCCCGAGCAACAGCAGTGGAAACTTCGTCATCTAATCCATACGCGTCGACGAGGGTCGCGTTTAGCTGTGTCTCGAGAGTCAACATTCTTTGGACATAGTGCTCTCGTTCTTCCGCCAGTAAATTGGAGGCGTCTTTCAGGCAAGTCGAACCATTCGCTGCTGCTACTAGTGGCTGGATCTTAAAATCCATGGATAACTCGCGCTGATCCCAATCCGCACGGGATATTGCAACGAGCTCCTGCACCACATGCGGGACGCTCAGACTTAGCAATTCCGGATTTAGAATTGGTATCGATATGACGTCTTCATTCTGGGTATTTAGAGTGGGACTTAGCAGCGAAAGATAGTGACTACCAACCGATGAGTTTAGAATTCCGAGCACCAAGCTGGTATGACGTTCATCTGTCTGCAGCAAGGCAACTTCTTGGTACATATACTCCTTGGGCAGCAGTCGAAAGCTTGGCTTCCCAGAACTGATTTTTGACCAAGTAACGCCCGGCAAGCCCCAAAATTCAGGGCGGATAATCCTACCGGCTGGCGCAGTTCTGTAAAACTCACGACTTTCTGTAGACCAGTCGATGACGTTTAGCACGTTTCCGTACCATTTTCGATAATCTCCACCGAAAGCACACGGTAGCCACTTTTTGTCAAAGGATCCGATATATCTTCGCTGAACCTCCCAATGAAAACGCGCAAAACGGGCGTTATCAGTTGTGACGTTTTTCCCTTCAGAATTAGCCATTGAAGCAATGGAAGTCGACGCAAGTCGAAATGACTTCAACGTTGCCGGCCCAGCCCAATAAGCGATGGGTTGATTAGGAATTACTTGAAAATCTGCGGTTTTACGAACAGCGCGGCGGTCATTTGCAACGGGGAAAGATAGTGGCACACCTAGGTCATCAGTTTCGAAGTACCGAATACATTGATAATCTGCCATCGCATCGGGATCCAAGTAGTTTCTGAGAATAAACGCAACTGTCCCAAAATTTATACCCATTGGGGTCCCGCCCTTGCCCGAATACGGCATGTGCGTAACTGAACAGAAACTCTTGTTAAGCAGGATAGAAGCACGTAGCGCCCTGAATGACGTCAAATACATCCATGACTCCATGGTTACTAGACCAGCATATCCGGACTTGTCGAGTAGCGCTGGAGAACGTTCCATGAACATGGCAAAGAGATCGAATTTGGAGGTTGGGTATTCGCGTTTTGCGAACTCGGCGAGTTTTGCTCCCATGTTGCCGGACCCCATATAAGGCGGGTTTGCGACCAGCACCTGGTATCGGTTCGAGAGGTACTCCGATTGCCGAACCACTGTCCGGGCACGGTTCAAGACATCCCCGCCGAACAAGGTTTCTGCCCCATCCATAGACTCCAGATGCTTCCGCATCGGTTCAATGAGTCCCTGGTTCGGGCGGATCAGGGACCCGAACGTGTCCGCGTCCTCAAAAGCTTGCCAGAATGCCTTCTCGGCGTGTTTGTCCCCACCCCGGGACACCAAAGTCTCCAGCTCATCAAGCGAGAAACGCACCGGCTCTAGGACACAGACATTCGGCTCCGTGCCCTTCCCCGGGCTCAAGAAGGATCTCTGCACCCCGCGGGCCTTCATCACCAAAGCGAACGCCGCCAACGCACCTGCCCGCGGGTCAATCTCCGCCCCGAACAGGTTGTGCTGCAGGATCAGACCCGGGATATCCGAACGTGCGTAGCCTGACTCTTCGTACATGAGATACAACAGATCAAACGCATAAGTGAGCATATGCCCAGACCCGCACGCCGGATCCAGAACCCTCAATTCCTCTGGGCCTCTGATCTTCAAGAAGTCCGTCTCAGGCTCTAACGGAGCAATGTAATATTCCATCTGTTCCGCCAAGCGGGAGCCAGGGTTGTTTAGCAGCCACAACCTGCCCAGCGAATTCTCCACCAGGTACTTCACAATCCAGTGCGGCGTGAACAGCTGCGTTGCCGCAGGAATCTCCTTCGCCGTTGCTTTCTTATTCTTCTTAAAGCCGGCAAAGACCTCATCCTTGCGGGCCGAAATATAGAACTGGTACAGCCAGCCGATGACTTCGACATCCTGGCAGACGTCCTCAGTGAGCACCCTCGCGGCGCGGGCCAGTACGGAGTCGTCGGCGAGCAGGTTCCCGGGAATAAGTAGTTCGGTGTAGTCACCTTCACGCTCGAACATAAATGGCATTGAGCGGTTCCAATGGCGGCAGTACTCCGCGAGAAGGAGCGCGTATGCCTCGCCCTGTGGGTCGTTGCTGCGGCGCGTACCGTTAAGTAGGCTCGTAACGGTCTCGATCGTTCGCTTATTGGTGACGACTGCACCGTCGATGTTCCCGCGCTTGGCTTCTGCGAGAATCTCGGGCTGGCCTCCTTCGCGGCCCCGTTCAGGGGAGACGACACCGATGCCGGTGTAGGCTTTGGCGTCCATGAACCGCAGCGCGATGATGCGGTTGAACCAGGTGTAGGCGACCTTGTCCGCGACTGTGTCGCGGCCCTTGTCGCTGCCGCCAGCAGCGTTGACGGCCTTGTTCAGGGCGGCGACGGCGTTGGGCTGCTCCTGCCGCAGCTCCTCCGATGCCAGAACGACGGAGATGCGGGCTGACACTTCGCGGATGAGTGCAATGCGAGCCCATGTGGCGAACGATTTCAGCGGTGCGGTTTCCATCAGAGCGCGATTCTCTTTCCGTCGTTGAGCGTGTTCAGCAGTGCACCGCGGAGCGCATCGAGGTAGCGGTCGACGTCATCCACGTTCTCGAGCACACCGTGGGCTCCGGGCACGGTGATCCTCTTGACCGAGACGGTCTGCTTTGGTGTGGGCTCCGGGCTGTCCGTGCCGGCCGTAGCCCGGGGAGAGGATGCGAGCTGGTCGAGCAGCTCGGGATAGGTCCGCTCCTCAAAACCATTACCCTGCTCGCGGATGAGCGCGATCTGGCGCTCACTGCCTAAGCGGGCGATGATCTGGTCGATTGTACGGATGACCCGCTGCTGCGCTTCCTCCGTGGCATTACCGTAATAGGCGCTGCCGAGTACCTCGGACTTGCGTCCCTCGATGTCCTGGATGGCCGTGCTGCGATGGGCGGCGAGCGTATCCTCGACCTTCGAGCCAAGGGCGTCTGCTGCCTGCTTGAGCTGGGTCATGCGATTGCCCCGGAAAGCGTTCGGGTCGTCCAAGAGTCGTCTAACGTCTGCGTCGCTTCCTGCAGGCAAATACCCAAGGTTATTTGTATTAGCCGAGAGCAGCCTTGTGGCGTCGTCGTAGATAACTTTCTGGCCGCCGCCCAGGAACGACTGAATAGGGTCGATGACGTTCTCTTTGGCGTCGAGCAATTCGTCGCCAAGACTGAAATCAGTCAGGTACCACTCGTCGGATTTGCCCACAGCCTGTTCGAGCAGGGCAATGGGGGCAGCCAGTTGCTCAACGAACGGGTATTTCGATCCGATCACCAGCGCCCTTAGCTCGTCGAGCTTTGCCCCGAGCTTTTCGCTGCCGTGCCGTGCCAGTTCCAGCGGGTCCTTTGGTGGGGTGGCCTCGTCGAAGAAGTCGGTGCAGAATTTGCGGAACGTCGCTACCTTGCGCTCGTCAAAGAGCTTCTGCGGGGCGAGCACGGAATGCGAGTGCTTCTGCGTATTGCGCAGAACGGCAGCTACCTCGGTCCGCTTAAGTATGTTTCCATCGACGGTGACAGTGATCTTCGAGTTGCCAACGAGCCAGGCGATGACGACCTCTATCGAGGCGAGATCCCATCCGTAGGGTTTGGCCTGGAATGAATCCACGATCGTCTTGACCGTTACCTGCTCGCCGAGCCGGTCGCGTTGAAGTAGGAACGAAAGCACCTCGTCACCTGGTACAGCAAGCATCGACAGCGACGAATCGTCGATCATGCCTGACTGGTTGGGGTTGGCGAACGTAACAACCTGCTGCTCACTGTACGCAACACCGCCGAGCAGGCTGAGCTGGGTGTAAGTGCGGCTGATGAGGTCTTGGAAGCCATCGGTGACGCGCGTGATGGCGTCCTGGGAGGATGAGGTTACGCCGGCGGCGTTGATCACGAGGTCCGCCTTGCCAACTGCCCGGCGGATGCGCTCGATAAGTTCCTTCTCGCGTTCGACGTTCTGCGTCGCCTTCGAGCGCAGGATCTGGTCCTCAATTGCGGATAGCGAAGTCGTCTGCTTGCGCTTGGTGTACTTCTCTGTCTTAATCAGCAGGCGCAAGTCCGAAAGGGCACGCTCATCGGGCTCCAGGATGACCCGAAGCTCGTCCTTGCCGGCACTGTGCATCCGGGTTTCTTCAGGGCCGAATGGGTACTCCGGCGTGATGAAGTGCATGGTCAGTTCGCGCTGCTGGCCGTACACCTGATCGTCAAGCTTGTACCCGAAGGCGAAATCCTGTCCGTTCTTGGTGTACCGCAGCTTGCTCGTGCGGACCACGTCACCGGAGATGATCTTGAAGAGCCGGCCGCTGACATCCGAGGCATCGATGTCGACGTTCTTGATCTCCTCCTCGATGACCTGTTCTTCGTTGGTCAGGTATTCGTAGACGTTGCCGTTGCGCTGCACGTAAGTCTGAGTCTCCAGCAGCGTCAGTGCATCCTGCACCTGTTTGGCCAGGGCCGGCAGGTCAAGCCCGAAACGGTCGTAAACCAGTACGGTCAGGTTGCGCGGGGTGGCGTGGAAGCCCTCGACGTACTTCACCAGGAACAGCGCCTTGAGCAGCCGCACGGCCAGTTCGTTGTCCAGGTTGCGCTCTGCCACGTCGATCGAACGCTGCGCGGCAGACTTCAGCGAGGCGCGGATGCCCGCGAACATGTGGTCGAAGGTCGCCAGCCTGCCAACCTCGACGTCGCCGATGTCCTTGGCGACCTGCTGCACGACGCCGAGCATCGAGCGTTCACCAACTGAGCTGTTGCGGCCCTCGAACACATTGTGGTCGGAGATGCCTTCGATCGCCGCCTGGAACAGCGGGAACTGGTAGCTGACGAACGGGTACGTGCCCACAAAGTGTGCCTCGTCAGTGTAGTTACGGTACGTCTTCGCCCCGTCCACGAAGTCGAACAGGGTCTTGAAGTTGGCGTGCTGCTCTGAATAAATCGAATTCAGCGCGGCCTCGCCCGCCTCGTTCTTCTCCAGCAGTCGCTTACGGATGACCTCTTCCACATCGGCGCTGGTGAGCTTCACACGGGTGGCGAACCGGGCCTGAATCTTGGAGAAGTCGTTGCCTTGCTGCTTCGTGCGGTCACCGACGACCTTGTCCATGTCCTCCTGGGAAGTCACGAACACCCACGCACGGCCCTGGCATTTGGTGTTCAGCGACTCGGCGATTGTCTGGAGATTGAGCATCAGGTGCGTGTTCGACCCGATGAACTGGCCTACTTCATCGACGTAGAAGTTCAGCCGGAAGTCGTCTTCCTGCTTGTCCAGCCAGGCCATCACCTCGTCGGCGAAGTCCTCGATTGAGACTGAATACTCGTTGCGGTACTTCGTGAGGATGTTCGTGGGCGTACTGTCTGTGTGGCCGCTGATCTCGGCGTACGCCTTGGCCACGTTGACCTCCTCGAGGACGCCCTCTTCACGTCCCTGCGTCCAGCTGCGCCCGGAGATACGGGAGTATGCGTCCTTGAAGGCTTCATACTGGCCACGGTTGTCCAGGTCGCGCTCGAACCGGGCGACGTGCCCCTGGCTGCCGTAGTAGCCGCGGCTCTCGTCGAAGACCTTGACGAACACCTTCAGCAAGGCGTCGGTCTGATCCTTCGTGATGAGGGTGGCCTTCTGGTCGATGTTGAACAGCAGGCTCTTAGCCGGGATCCTCTCGGCCTTGGTCAGCAGGGCCGGGAGGAACGCGTCCTGTGCCTTGGAGCGGAAGCTCTCGGAGACGCGGGCTCGCGGGAAGTCCTGGTCGTCCACGTCACCGAGGAGGTGTGCGAGCAGCTTCAGCAGGTGCGACTTACCGGAACCGAAGAAGCCCGAGATCCACACGCCGTTGGCGTTGGTGTAGTTCGTGTAGGCCTCAAGCAGCAGTTCCAGGCCTTTTGCCGCCTCGTTGGTCAGGACGTATTCGTCGACCTCGGTGCCCAAATGCGCGGTGTCGTCAGCCTTGATGACACCTTCTATCGGGCGCTGAACGTCCTTGGCGAAGATCGCATGTAGATTCATCGAGTTAAACCTCCTGTTCCAAGATGTTCTTGGCTCGGTAGTACTGGTCGTCTTGGAGTCGTCCGAACAGTACGAGTGATGATCCGAGCGTGGCGGACTGTTCGTAGCGGCCGGGGAAAAACATGAGCATCGGCTTGCCTGTGACAACACTCTGCAGATTGTTCAGCACGTTGTGCGAACGGACATACGGAAAGACTTCGCCGATGCCGGTGAGGAAGAAGATGTCGAAGTCACCCTCGGCGAGCTTTGCCCTGATCGCGGACGCAATGTGGAGTTGCGGGTCGAGCATCCCCTGGAGCAACTCACGGAAGTCGGCCTTTTCCTGTTCGGGTTCGAGCGCTATCAATCGATCCCAGACTCCGCGTTCCTTGAGAATCTCCACTGACAGGTCGTAGAGGTTGACCTCTCGGACCACGATGCCCTTGTTGGCCAGGCGGTTCTTGATGCGCTTCTTCGACCCCGTGACCGCGAGTGCATCCTCAGGGTCGTAGGGGTAAATGAAGAACGGCACCTCGTTGCTCAGGCCCTCCATCTGGAGAAACCGCCTGCCGCTAAGAACGGCGAACAAGTGCTCTTCCTCTTTAGAAAGGTCGGTCTGTGTCACGGCTGGGCCCTCCCCGCAGCATTATGGGTGGTTGGGAAGAATCGCAGGTCATTCGGAGTCCGCGCTGCCAAAGTGTTTGCGACCCGTTGAGACATCATGGCCTGCTGTATTTGCCCGCTGTTGGAAAGCAACCCTGCCTCGTTAAGCATCCGGAACAAGTTTGAACGCAGCTTGCGCCGCGTGGAGTCCGTAAGTTCAGACAGCTCGGTGTGCCACAAAGACTTGCCACGCACGAAGCTGTCGAAATCGTCGAGATCGAGCGACGGCGTAAGCAAGAGGAACCGCTCGCGAACGATCTCCTCAGCGAACTCACCAATCAGGTCATATCGACGGCATGCCGCCGCCCACATCAAGTGTCCGCGCTCGGTCGAGGTCGCCTCGTTGAGTAGTTTGATTTCGTCGTCGGTCAGCACGGTGAGCCGTTGGATAACCTCACGCGCAAGCCTGAGCCCAGAGGCAACTGTACGAGCCTGAAGCAAGTTCTCCCCCGCGACCACCGTTCGAACTCTTGCCCAGTCGCGTTCATGCAAGTAAATGGGCGCAATGATCGCCGCCTCACGCATGAGGAGGGCACCACTGGTGAATGAGAGTGCATAGCGCTGCGCCTCGGCATGCTGCTCGATCATGTGTAGCCCCCCTTTCAGTTTTTCAGGCAAGTAGTTTCGGCGTTGGCCGAGAGGTATTCCTTCAGGTGCGGCCGTCAGCTCGGCGTCTCGTCATCGCTCGAAGCTGCAGAGCCTCCGCTGCGGACCCACTCGTCTACCTCGCTTGCCTGGAACTTCCAGAGTCTGCCGACCTTGTGGGCTGGCATGCGTTTATCGGTGATCCACGTATAGACCGTGTCTTTTGTGATCCCCAGATGCGCGGCAATGCCATCGGCGGACAGCCATGGTTCGGCCACGGTGGAGCCTCCAGTCGGGATTGGCAACGACGAACAAGAGCCATCCTAGCTTCAACTGCACGTCTTCTGAGGGTTTGACTGGGTTTGAACGGGTTAAGCCTGTATGAGTTGCTTGGCTTGAACCGCAGGACAGCGACCGGAAAATCACGTTAGGCTGTCGCAATGACCGAACTCTGGATCGCGTTGTCAGTTGCAGTCGTCGCATCCGCTGGCGGGCTCCTTACTCTCACTCTCCGCAGGCACAGAAGTGTCCGCCGAGACGACGCGGCAAAACCGCACGGGCGACTGAGACTTCGGCGAGCGAGACCATGGCACCCGTCCGGGTCCTCCCCGCTTCAGGGATTCTGGTTCCAGAGGCCGTCTTGTCTACAACCGGTGCAGCGGTCTCGGTCTGGGAGGCACTTGAGGTCACTTCAGTTCCTATGGCGTTGAACTACGTCCGGAACAACGGACCCGAGCTCATTGAAGCAACTGCCTAGTTCACGGCAGTCCCGTCGGGTTTTCCACATATGCCAAGGGTCCCCTATCGGCTAACGGCTGCTGATGCTGAACTGGATTTATGCTCAGCTACGAAGACATCATCTTGCTTGGTGAGGAACGGGTTCTGGTCATCCAGGAGCACAAGGACGGCAGCTGCTGGTGCGGCCAGACCTGGGATTGACCGACACGGGCATACCCTGACTGAAGCTTCCTGACGCCGGACTACTTCATTTAGACCGGACCGGGACCGTGCTGGTAAGCGGCCACGGGAGCATGGTGGAATCCAGCAACTCCGACGCGGCCGCGCGTTCAGCCTCGTGGTGATCTCCTTCTAGGCTTCGGCTGACACTTGGGGCAGAGATACGACGAACGGTTCATGAATGGTTCGCGTATGACGGGCGTGCCACAGCGTTCGCAGGGCTGACCAGCCCTTCCGTATGAATGCAAAAAACGGTCGAAGTAGCCCGACGCTCCGTTGACATTGACGTAAAGCGAATCAAAGCTCGTCCCACCAGCCGCCAGGGCGTCGCTCATGACTTCCTTGGCGGCACCGACGAGCCTCACGGCATCTGACCGCTTAAGGGTGTCTGTCGGCTTGGCATAGTGGAGTTTGGCCCGCCAAAGGGCCTCATCGGCGTAGATGTTGCCTATCCCCGAAATAACTCCCTGATCCAACAGGGCACGCTTGAGCCCGGTCTTGCGGGCCTTGATCTTGCGGTAAAAGTCGTCAAAGGAAAAGTGCGGATCCAGCGGATCACGGGCAATGTGGGAGGCTTCTTCGGCAATTTCCGGGAGGGGTGTCTCGCCTTGGCCCCCGGGCCCGCCATCGGGCGTCGGTACAAGGGAGGTGACAAACAGTCCGCCGAAGATCCGTTGGTCCACAAACCGCAGCTGTTCGGGCATGCCGTCGGAACTGCTGAGCCGGAGGCGGACTTTGAGATGCTTCTCATCGGGAACCCCGGGGTCTTGCATGAGGAGTTGCCCGCTCATGCCCAGGTGCGCCATCAGCGCGACGCCGGGCATCGCCTCGGCGGACACGTCGCCGGCGGTGCCAGCGGCGCTGCGGGATTCCTCGGTCCGCAGGGGCATCCACAGGAACTTACCCCGGCGGACGACGTCCAAAACCGTGGAGTTCTCAAGGTTGCCGATAAAGTCTTCCGTGCCTAGCGAATGGCGGCGGATAGAGCGGGGGTCCAGGACGTCCACGGACGTGATGGTCCGGCCTCGTACCCAACGTGCCAGGCCACGGCGGACCACTTCGACTTCGGGCAGTTCCGGCATGCGGACTCAGGCGCTGTGCGCAGGATCGGCTGGAGCGTCGGCTTTGCTGTTCAGCGTGACTTTGCTGTTCAGCGTGCGCCACGCATCCGCGGCGGCTTCCTGCTCGGCTTCCTTCTTGGAGTGGCCCGAGCCTTTGCCGTAGGCGGTGCCGCCGATCTGGAGCACTGCCTCAAAGGTGCGTGCATGGTCCGGACCGGAGCCTTCGACGGCATAGTAGATGGACCCGAGCTGACGGCTCGCGGCAAGCTCCTGCATGCTGGTCTTCCAGTCGGTGCCGGCCCCAAGGGCTGCGGCGTCCTTCAGCAACGGACCAACGAGCCGCATGACCAGTTGCCGGGCGGTCTCCATGTCGTTGGAAAGATAGGTGGCGCCAATGAGCGCTTCCATGGTGTCAGCGAGAATTGAAGATTTGTTCTTGCCGTCGGTGAGTCTTTCGCCCTGCCCGAGGTAGATGAATTCTCCGATGCCGAGGTCCCGGCCGATACCCGCCAAGGCGCGGGTGCTGACGACGGCGGAGCGCCGCTTGGCGAGTTCGCCTTCCGGCAGTGCCGGGTTGTCGCGGTACAGCGAATCGGTCACGGAAAAGCCCAGAATGGAGTCGCCCAGGAATTCGAGGCGCTCATTGGTGGGAATCCCGCCATTTTCATACGCGTATGAACGATGTGTCAGAGCAAGACGAAGCGTCTCGGCGTCAATGGAGACACCGAGACGCTTCAGAAGCTCTTCAGTTGAAGACATCCTTGTCAGCCTTGTGGCGGATTTAGACGTCTGCGACCTTGCGGCCCTTGTATTCAAGGAACAGCGCAGTCCCGGCGGAGTCGGTTACGACCTTTGCCTGGTGCGGCAGGCTGTAAACAACCTGGCCGTTTTCGATGGTCTTGACCAGGTTGGGGGCAGTTGCCTTCCACTGGGCACGGCGGGCGCGTGTATTTGCGCGAGACATTTTCCGCTTGGGAACAGCCACGGCTATCTCATTTCTCTTTTAGTCAGCACTTACTAATCAGTTTGCCGGTCGGTCTTAGCCAGTTCAGCTAGGGCAGCCCAGCGAGGATCCAGGTCCTCGTGGTGGTGCCCCGGCTCGTCTTCCAGACGCACTCCGCATATTGAGCAGAGGCCCTGGCAGTCTTCCCGGCACACCGGCTGGAACGGCAGCATGGTTACAACCGCGTCCCGCAACACCGGTTCAAGATCGATTAGATCGTGCTCGACTCGACGTTGCTCTTCATCGTCTTCTTCGTCCGAAAGCTCGACGCCCTCATAGAAGAAAAGTTCTTGCACATTGACCTCAAGGTCATACGCAAGGGGATCCAGGCATCGTCCGCATTCGCCCTTGACTTCAGCGAATACGGTTCCAGATACCAGAATTCCTTCGTGTACGGCCTCAAGCCTCAAGTCGAGCTCGATATCCGAGCCTTCCTGAACGCCAATGAGTGCCACGCCAAGGTCACTTGGCGCGGGTACATGTTCCGTGAGCGTCCGCATGCTTCCTGGACTACGTCCGAGGTCCTTGACGTCCAGCGTCAAAGGCGAACTTGCATCTCGCTTAATGAGAACTCCTGTAGAACATATGACCGACGTACCATCTTAGCCTGAACGCGTGAACGGACTCAAACCGGGTCAATTGCAACGCGTTCTGCCCGAGGTACCGATCCAGCTTACCCGTTGCGGGGCTACTCCGCTGCCGACCCGCCAGCCAGGAGCCTTTTGAGCACCGATTTGGGCACGAAATCGGAGACATCGCCGCCAAGGAGGGAAATTTCCTTGATCAGCGTGGAGGACAAATGCAGGTAATGGGCCTCCGCCGGAAGAAAGACAGTCTCGACGCCGGACAATTGGCGGTTCATGGTGGCCATGGGAAGTTCGTAGTCAAAATCGGAAGACGAACGCAGGCCCTTCACGATCGCCGAAATTCCCCGGTGCCTGCAGTATTCGGCGAGCAGTCCCTCACCCATCGGCTCCACGATGATGCCCCGCAACGAAGCCAGGGTCTCCCGCGCCATGTCCATGCGTTCTTCCAGGCTGAAGCGGTACTTCTTCGCGTAGTTGGTGGACACCGCGACGACGACTTCGTCGAACAAGCCGGCGGCCCTTGCGATGACTTCCAAATGTCCGTTGTGGATGGGGTCGAAGGAGCCAGGGCACACTGCGCGTCTCATGGTTCGAACCTACCCCATCCGGGGCCGCAGGCACTATGGCGATACCATGGCTGAAACGGCGGGCCGGACGAGCCGGATGCCAGCACCCAGGAAGGCAACCCCACAGTGACGAGCCCGGCCTCTCTCAGCGAGAACACGTCCGTCGCCCCTTGGCAACGAGCCGCCAGCGGAGCAAACCTGCTTTCGGCCGACGGCAGCCTCGGAGTGACCATCTTCGAAGAGATGACCACCCTGGCAATATCCACCGGCGCCATCAACCTGGGCCAGGGATTCCCGGATGAGGACGGGCCTGCGGAAATCAAGGCAGCAGCCCAAGCAGCCATTACGGCGGGAGCCAACCAGTACGCACCAGGCAAAGGCATCCCTGAACTTCGCGAAGCCATCGCCGCGCACCAGGAACGCTTCTACGGACTGACCCCGGACCCGCAGACCGAGGTCATTGTGACCACCGGGGCCACTGAAGCCATCGCCGCCTCATTGCTCGCGTTCATCGAACCGGGCGACGAGGTGCTGACCTTCGAGCCTTTCTATGACTCTTACGGCGCCATCATTGGACTCGCCGGGGCCAAGCATGTGACCGCTCCTTTGCTGGCGCCGGACTTCCTTCCGGACGTGGACGCCATGGAATCGGCATTCAGCGAGCGCACGAAGCTTGTGCTCCTCAACAACCCGCACAATCCCACGGGCGCGGTGTTCCCTCGCGAGGTGTTGGTACGAATCGTCGAACTCGCCCGGAAATACGATGCCGTGATCCTCAGCGATGAGGTCTACGAGCACCTCACCTTCGGGGTGCGGCACCTTCCGATCGCCAGCATCCCCGGAGCAGCCGAACGAAGTGTCACGATTTCCTCGGCCGGCAAGACGTTTTCGTTCACCGGATGGAAGATCGGCTGGCTCAGCGGACCGGCCCACCTCGTGGCGGCGATCCGAACCGTCAAGCAATTCCTCAGCTACAGCTCCGGCACTCCCTTCCAAAGTGCAATCGCCGTAGGCCTCGCCCTGCCCGATGAGTTCTACGCCGGCATCGCGTCCGCTCTCCAGCACAAGCGGGACATCCTCGCTGAGGGACTGCGGGCCGCCGGCTTCGATGTCTACACGCCGCAGGGAACATACTTCATCAATGTGGACACCGCGCCCCTCGGCATCAGCGACTCCGTGGACCTGGCACGAAGACTGCCGGGGCTCGTAGGAGTGGCTGCCATCCCCGTCCCGGTGTTTTGCCACCCGGAAGGCGCGGAAAGGACGCGCAGCCTTCTCCGATTCGCGTTCTGCAAGAAGACCGAAGTATTGGAAGATGCGGCCGCCAGGCTGGCCACCCTGCGGGACAAGCTCTGACTGTGTCCACCGGCCAAAGTCACGAGGGACGGCGCTTCCTGCGGACCACCGGGCAGCATGCAGCAATCGAGGCCGACGCGCTGATCGACGGTGCCTACATCCTGCGCATCGGCGGCGCCGAGCAATCCCATGTCAATCTCGCGGAACCTGCGGAAATCTTCTACGAGTACCTGCGGCGGATCGGCCATGTGGTGGATCTGGCCGCGCCAGGCGGACAGGCCATCACTGCCCTTCATCTTGGCGCGGGGGCCTTGACCCTGGCCCGCTACATCGAGGCGACGAGGCCCGGTTCGGAACAGCACGCCGTCGAGCTCGAACGTGAATTGCTCGATTTCGTGCTGCAGAAGTTGCCCATGCCGCACGGCACCCGCTTGGAGACCCATATCGGCGACGCTCGCGAAACCCTCGCCGAACTGCCCGCGCGACTCGAGTTCGACGTCGTGATCCTGGACATCTTCTCCGGTCCCGAGGCTCCGGCGCATATCGCCTGCCAGGAGTTCTATGAGGAGGCCGCGGCGCGGCTCCGGCCCGACGGGGTGCTCATCGTCAATGTCGGCGACGAAGCGGCCTTGACCCTGGTGCGCAGCCAGGTCGCCGCGATGCGCCGGGCGATGCCCGACGTTGCCGCCTTCGCCGAGAGCGGCATGTTCGCCGGCCGGTACCCCGGCAACATCATCCTGGTGGGGACGCGCCGGCCGTGGCCAGCCGGCTGGACAGCGGAACTCCTGGCCCGGGGGCCGCATCCGGCGGCTGTACTGAGCGGAGTGGAGCTGGACCGGATTTCGGGCTAGCGCCGGTTATCGGGCTAGCGCAGCGTCGCCGAGCATGCGCTAGACGGGTTCGGCGAACCAGAGCTTGGTTTCGCCGTATTTCTTGTCGGCAAACCGTTCGAGGGTGTCCGGCCAGTCCGGTTCCGGTGACCGTGAGGATCGCTCGACGACCACCACGGCGCCTTCATCGAGGTGGAAGGCAAGCTTGGCCAGGACAGCCTTGAGGGAAGGCTCATCCAAAGGGTACGGCGGATCCAGGAACACCAGGTCCCAGAGGACCTCATCCGCCGCGCGTTCCAGGAAGGACTCCACTTTGGAACGATGGACCGAGACGATCCTGCGTCCGAGCACTTGGTTGGCCATGTCTGCGTTTCGTTGGCAGACCTCGGAGGCGCGCGCATCGAACTCCACGAGTTCGGCCGAGCGCGCGCCCCGGCTGGCACCTTCGATGCCTAGCGAGCCCGAACCCGCATAAAGATCCAAAACCCGGGCGTCGTCGATCGCGTCGAGGGCTTCGAGCCGCGAGAACAAGGCTTCCTTGACGCGGTCCGTCGTGGGCCTGGTGGTGTTTCCCGGGACGCTGACCAGCGGATTGCCGCCGACCATGCCGGCAATGATCCGGCTCACCGGCCAACTCCCGGGGCGCCGCACACGGGCGCGCCTTCCGGCGTGGATTCCTCAGCCGCGTTCAAGGAACGCCTCCTTTTCGGGGTTCAGATATTCGTCAATTGCCGCGGCCAGGGCCTGTTGGCCCTCCAGCAGGGGGTCGTTCGCCACGAGCCACTGGGCATCGGTTCGGGCACGGGCAATCACGTCCTCATGCTCCAGGACCCGCAACAGCTTAAGGGTGGAGCGCCCGCCGGATTGGGAGGCGCCCAGGATGTCGCCTTCGCGGCGTAGCTTCAGGTCTTCCTGGGAAAGCTCGAAGCCGTCGGTTGTGGAAGCAACGGCATCGAGGCGCCTGCGGCTTGGATGGCCGGGTTCGAGCGTCGTGACCAGAAGGCACGTCCCCGGGAGACCGCCGCGGCCCACCCTCCCGCGCAGCTGGTGAAGTTGCGAAATACCGAAGCGGTCAGCATCGAGGATCACCATCAGCGTGGCGTTATGGACGTCCACGCCCACCTCAATGACCGTGGTGGACACCAGCAACTGGGTCTCGTTGGCGGTGAACGAGGCCATGGTTTCGGACTTGAGCGCCGGATCCTGCCGTCCGTGGAGGGGCTCCACCCGGACACCGCGCAGGGCGGGCTCTTGGCTGAGCGTTTCGACGACGGCTGTCACCGAGGCGAGCTCGCGCGCGGGGCCCTCTTCCGAAAGTTCGGCGTCGCTTGGCTCTGCTTCGCCCGGGCTGAAGTCGCCGTCGTCGTCGTCTCCGATCTTGGGACAGACGACGTACACCTGGTGGCCGGCGTCGATCTCTTCCCGCGAGCGTCTCCAGATCCTCGCCGCCCAGCCCGGATTTTCTGCGAGCCCGACGACGTGGGTGGAGATGGGCGCCCGGCCGGCAGGGAGTTCGTCCAGCACGGACGTTTCGAGGTCGCCGAAGACGGTCATGGCAACGGTGCGCGGAATCGGAGTGGCGGTCATCACCAAGAGGTGGGGCGGCCGGTTGGCCTTGGCACGCAGGGCGTCGCGCTGTTCCACTCCAAAGCGGTGCTGCTCGTCCACCACGATCAGCCCCAGGTCCTGGAACGATGTTTTGTCACTCAGCAGCGCATGGGTGCCGATCACGATCCCGGCGTTGCCCGAGGCCGCGTCCAGCATGGCTTGCTTGCGGGCGGCCGCTGGCATGGAGCCTGTCAGCAAGGCGACTTGGACCGATCCGGGGCCGCTGTCCAGCAATCCGGCCCCGCCCAGCATCCCGGCGCCCCCGAACAAACCGTCGCGGGCCAGTGGGCCCAGGGTCCTCCGAATGGAATCGAAGTGCTGTGCCGCGAGGACCTCCGTGGGTGCAAGCAGTGCAGCCTGCCCGCCGGCATCCACCACTTGCAGCATGGCCCGCAAGGCTACGATCGTTTTTCCGGAACCGACCTCGCCCTGCAGCAAGCGGTTCATCGGCGAGTCCTGTGCCAGCTCGTGGGAGAGCGTCTTACCGACCGCGGCTTGGCCTGCCGTCAGCGTGAATGGCAGTTGCCGGTCGAAGGAAGCAAGGAGCCCTTCGGGCAGGGGCCGACGGGCGGTGGCCTCCTCGGCAGCCAACTGGGCCCGGCGCCGCGCCAGCGCAGTCTGCAGAACCAGTGCTTCCTGGTAGCGGAACCGGTCACGGGCGCGCTGCCAGTCCGCCGCCGTTTCCGGAGAATGGATCAGCCGGTACGCATCCCCTACTCCCAGGAATTTCTCCCGGGACGCGATGTCGGCAGGCAGCGGATCCTCGATGCTGTCCACATCGATGGTGTCCAGGAGCGTGGTGATGACCTTGTGGATGGACCAACTGGTGAGCTTCGCGGTGGCCGGGTACACGGGAATGGGCATGGCCGCGAGCTTTTCCGGATCGACGGAACCGGCCAGCTCCGGGTCCTCGTCGAGCAGCATGAAGTCCGGATTGGTCATGCCCAAGGATCCGCCGTAGCGGCTGACCTTCCCGGAGAACATCACCCGGCGCCCCGGCTGGAGTTCGCTGCGGGCGCGGAAGCCGTTGAAGAAACTGATTTTTAACGTTCCCGGAATCTGCTCACCGCTGGCCTCGTCCGTGACCACGACGTCCGTCAACGATCCCCGCCTTGCCCGCATTTGCCGGGTTGAATTGGACAGGACCCTGGCGATGAGGGTGGCCTCTTCATCCAACGGCAGTTTGCTCATGGGCGTCAGCTCCCCACGGCTCAAGTAACGGCGGGGAAAGTAGTTCAGCAGCTCCCCGACAGTGTCCAGGCCAAGGTGCTTCTCGATGACGGAAGCGGAGCGTTTGCCGATCCTCCGCTCAAGGGGAAGCTGAAGCTCAGTATTCATGCCCGTGCTGGCCTGCCGGAAGGCCTGGGTCGCGCGGCATCGACAGTTGGCTGACGGAAATGTCGGTGGGGTCCCCGAGTGAGCGGATGACAGCGACGGCGGGTTCAGCTTCCGGAACGTGAACGTGCACGCGCCAGCGGTAGCTCACTTCTGCGGCGTCCTCGTCGTCATCATCGTCGTACCCGGCGTCGTCCGGTCCTGCCGGGCTGCCCACGTGGCTCGCGCTGCCTACCTGGCTCATGATCACGGAGTCGCCGAGTTCGTCCAAGCGCTGACGGAGCGTGGCAGCTGCCAGCGGTGAAAGGCTGATAGTGCACATGACCTCGACGCCGTCGTCGTCGGGCATTCCGGCGTGGATATGCGGATCCTGCAGGTCATAGCCGTGCAGCCCGTCCAGGAGCTCATCCTGGAGTTCTTCGCCGAGCACAGCCGAACGCAGGCAGTCCAGGATCAACAACATGCCTACCCCGCCCGCGTCCACAACATGGGCGGCGTGCAGCGGGGCAAGTTGGTCCTCGGTTTGCACCACGGCATCCAGCGCGGCATTGACGGCGGCATCGAGCGCCAGGCCCAAGGCCTGGTTGCTGTCATCGCCGTTGTGCGCAGTATCGCACTCACCCGCTGCCCTTGCGGCAGCTTCGAGAACGGAGAGCATGGTGCCGGGCACCGGCTCGCTCAAGGCCGACCAAGCCCGGATCTGGGCCCGGTTCAGGGCTGCGGCAAGCAGCGGCGCGCTAAGGCGCGTGTGCCCGCCCAGCGGCTCAGCCAGTGCGCACAAAAAGACGGCAAAGAGTGTCCCGGAGTTACCCCGGGCCTGCTCCATGGCCGCCCGTCCGGCCGCGGCCAGGACAGCACCGACGTCGTTTGCCGGTTCATCCGCAGTGGAACCGCTGGCGAATGCTGCCGCGGCGGCGCGGACGGTGAGGTAGAGGTTGGTGCCGGTGTCGCCGTCGGCCACCGGGAAGATGTTGATGGCGTTGAGACGGTCGCTGTGGTTCCCGAGCGTCGTCTCCGCTTTGCCCAGCCACCGCTTCATGGCGTGCGTATTGGCGGCAATCTTAGTCTGCAAAGTGATCCCATCCCACGGTGTCAGCGGGCATTCCCGCTATCCGGACGCCGCTGTGCTGTCCTTCGGCAACGGCCTGGATCGAGCCTATCGCAGTGAAGCCGGAAGGTAGCTGAACATTTGCTGGAAATGTCGCCAGCAGGCCATGGTCCTCTCCCCCACCCAGGATCCAGTCCATGGGATCGAGGCCCAGAGGAGCCGAGGCAGCTTCCAAGGGTGTGGCGAGGGCCTTGAGCGCGATGGGATCGAGGTCGAGTGCGACGCCACTGGCTTCGGCGAGGCGGGCGCCGTCGCGCAACAGCCCGTCGGAGACGTCCATCATGGCAGTCGCTCCTGCCTTGGCTCCTTGCGGTCCTGCGGCGAGAGGCGGCTGCGGCCGGCACTGGCTGTCCATGAGTGCGCGCTGGGCAGGGTTCAGATTGCCCACGGGTATGGTGCTTTCAAGGAGCGCCAGTCCCGCGGCGGCGCGGCCAACAGTTCCGGCAAGGGCCAAGGTGTCCCCAGGACAAGCCCCGGAGCGCAAGACAGCAGGAAGCCCATGCATTGTCCCGACGACGGCGACGGTCACCGCGATTTCGCGGCCACGGCCCAGGTCTCCCCCGGCAACTGAACAATCGCCAGCCCCCAAGCCGACGATGCCGGCTGTCAGGCCATCCGCGAAGTCCTCAACCCACGGCACCGGGGTGCCGGGCGGCATGGTCAAGCTGACGACGAGGGAGACGGCGGTACCACCCATTGCGTTGATGTCGCTGAGATTCTGAGCCGCCGATTTCCAGCCGACGTCATACCCCGTAGTCCGGTATCCGTTGTTCCACTCCAGGCGAAAGTCCTGGTCCTGGGTCTGGGTGTCGATGGAAATGAGGGTCCGGCCATCAGGGGCGGCGACGACGGCGGCGTCGTCCCCCGGCCCGAGCAGCACGCTGTTGCTGTGGTTCAGGCGCGGAAAGATGCGCGCGAGGAGCTCGCCTTCGGAGAGCTCGCCGACAGTCTGTTGTTCAATGGACACAGCTCTACGCTATCGCGAACCGCCGACAACAAAGGCTGTCCCTTGGCGCCCGCTTCCCCGATCCTCGGATTGCCGCAGCCGAGATAGGCTTGATCAATGCAACAAACGAAAGCCGCTGTGTACGTCCGCGCCCTTTGCTCCCTGACGGCCGCCGCGGTTTCGGTTCTTACGCTCGCGGCCTGCTCCCCCGTCGTCGACGTCAAGCCCGCCGCTGATGCCGCGAACGCCGCTTGCGCACCCATGATGGTGTCGCTCCCGGACACCATCGGCGACGCCGCCCTGCGGAAGACCAACAGCCAGGCCACGGCGGCGTGGGGCGATCCGTCTGTCCTGATTCTGCGTTGCGGCGTCAACGTGCCGGGCCCCACCACGGACCGCTGCGTCACTGTCAACGACGTCGACTGGGTCATCAAGGAAGGCGACCCGGTCTGGACCCTGACCACCTACGGTCGCGAGCCCGCGACCGAAATCCTCATGGACCCGAACAAGATCAGCTCCGCCACGGTCCTTGCCGATCTGGCGCCAGCCGCGGCGAAAATCAAGGCGGTACGCAAGTGCATCGGTCAGCCTGAGCTGCTGCAGAACCTGCCGACGAGCACCCCGGGCAAGTAGCGAAGGCAGCCCAGGCCGATTATCAGCGCGGGGACGTCGTCAACCCCAGCCGGCTGTCAGCGCAGGCCGGTTTTGCGGTTGAGCGCCAGGTAGATGAGCTCGTCGATCAACTCGGCGTAACCCAGTCCGGAAGCCGCCCACATTTGCGGATACATGCTCTTCGGGGTGAAGCCCGGCATCGTGTTGATCTCGTTGATGATGAGTTCGCCGTCCGGAGTGTAGAAAAAGTCCACGCGGCTGAGGCCTTCGGCACCGACCGCATCAAACGCAGCCGCCGCGAGCTCACGGACGCGCGCAATGGCCTCGTCCGGAATGTCGGCCGGGCAGCTAAGGGCTGCCGCGCCGTCCTCCACATATTTGGCATTGAAGTCGTAGAATTCGTGTTCGCCTGGAGCAACGGCGATTTCCCCCGGCATGGAGGTTCGCGGCGCCGCAGCGCCACGTCCTTCAAGGACGGCGCACTCGATTTCGCGGCCGACAATGCCCGCTTCGATCACCAGTTTGAGGTCGTGCTGTCGTGCTTCTTCGATCGCCGCGTCCAAGTCATCCATCGAATCCACTTTGGAAATCCCCATTGAGGAACCGGCGCGGGCGGGCTTCACGAAGACAGGAAAGCCGAGGCGGTCCACGCGCTTGCGCACGGCTTCGGCGTCGTTGATCCATTCACGATCAGTGACGGCGACATACGGTCCCACGGTGAGCCCGGCGGCCTCGAAAACAACCTTCATGTAATGCTTGTCCATGCCGACGGCGGATGCGAGGACCCCGGCTCCCACATAGCGGGTGTCCGAGAGCTCCAGTAGGCCCTGGATGGTGCCGTCTTCGCCCCAAGGGCCGTGCAGGAGCGGAAACACGACGTCCACGGAGCCCAGTTCCTCGGGCACCGCATTCGGTGCCGTGACGATCAGCTGGTGGGCTCCCCCCACCTCAGCGAGGGTTACGGTCTTCCCGGAAGGCGCCACCTCAGGCAAGGCCGAGGCGCTCAGCGACCATTGGCTGATGTCAGCGGACGGGATCACCCACTGGCCAGACTTGGCAATCCCGATGGGGACGACGTCGTACTTGCTCTTGTCGATGGCGCCCATGACGCCGGCCGCCGTCACGCAGCTGACCGCGTGCTCGCTGGATCGGCCGCCAAAGAGCACGGCGACGCGCGGGCGCCGATGTTCGGCCGGCTTCGCGGACTCGGCAGTTCCGGCGGACTCAGCAGTTCCGGCGGACAGGGATTCTTCGGTCACAGTCAGTAATCGCCTTCGGACTTCAGGGAGCGGGCCAGGAGTCTGGGCCCAAGTTCATCAACGGACAGTTTGCCTTCGAGGACGGCTACCACGGCCGCGGTGATCGGCATGTCGACACCGAGTTTTCCGGCTAGTTCGTAGACAGCGTACCCGGATTTGATGCCTTCCGCCGTCTGCGTCATGTGCTCGGTGACCTGTTCAAGGGTCAAGCCTTCGCCGAGCAACCGCCCCGCGGTGTGGTTCCGGGACAGGGGCGAAGAACAGGTGGCCACGAGGTCTCCCAGTCCGGCAAGACCCGCCATCGTGCGCGCTTCGCCACCCAAAGCAAGGGCCAGCCGCGAGGTCTCCGCAAGCCCGCGCGTGATCACCGATGCTTTGGTGTTGTCGCCCATTTGCTTGCCCTCGCAGATTCCGACTGCAAGGGCAATCACGTTTTTCACGATTCCCCCGATTTCGACGCCGACCACGTCGTTGCTCGTGTAGGGGCGGAAGTACGGTGCGGTGCAGTAGAGCGCGAACGATGCGGCGGTGGCTTCGTCGCTGCATGCCACCACGGAAGCCGTCGGTTCCTGGCGCGCGATCTCCATTGCCAGGTTGGGTCCCGAAACAACGGCCACGCGTTCCTGCGGAATATCGAGTTCCTCGGAGATGACCTGGCTCATGCGGGAATCCGTACCGAGTTCAAGGCCCTTCATGAGGGAAACGACCACGGCGCCCGGGGCCACGAGCGGTTTCCATTTGCGCAGTTGAAGCCGAAGGGACTGCGCCGGCACGGCGAGGATCACGATTCCGGCGCCCGCAAGGACCTCGGCCACATCTGTCGAGGCCGTGATGGAATCGGGCAGCGCGATGTCCTTCAAGTACTGGGGGTTGCGGTGCTCCGCGTTGATCTGGGCGACCACTTCGTCCCGACGGCCCCAAATGCGGATACTGCGCTCCGCACCGGTGGCGATTGCAGCATCCGCCAGGACCTTTGCGAACGTCGTGCCCCAGGATCCCGCGCCAAGTACGGCGACAACAGCTGTGTCGGCCACAAGTTCGTCCCCCGAGGTCACTGCTGTCCGTCCGTGCCATTGGTGCCGGACGTTTCTTCAGTCGCTTGGAAGCGACCGTGCTTCGACTGGTTGTGGGCAACAGGGTCCCAGCGTTCCTTGGGCGGTTCTTCCCCTCGCAAGGTAGCAAGAAGCTCCGTGATGGCGTCCATGATGATGTCCGTCGCCTCAACCAGGGTGGCCCGGTCCAGCGGCCGGCCTTGGAAAGCACTGAGGTCCACGGGTTCGCCTACCAGGATGCGGGATGTCTTGCGTGGGAAGACATGCAGGCGTTTGGCATAGCGGGGGAACACCTCCTGGGCACCCCAATGGGCAATGGGAACCACGGGAGCTCCGGTCTGGATTGCCAGGCGCGCGGCTCCCGTGTGGCCCTTCATCGGCCACAAATCCGGATCGCGGGTCAGGGTGCCCTCCGGATAGATGATGATGGCGCCCCCGGCATCCACCACTTCCTGGGCGGCTTGCAACGAGCGGTTCGCCCCCGTCGTCGAGCGCTCCACTGGAATCTGGTTCGTGGCGCGCAACAGGCTACCCAGGACGGGGGCCTTGAAGAGGCCCGCTTTCGCTAGGAAGTGCGGAGGACGTTTCATGTTGTAGAGCATGTGGCCCACGACAATGGGGTCGATCTCGGTGCAGTGGTTCGGAGCAGCAATGAAGCCACCCGCGGGGAGCTTTTCGGTCCCCTCCCACTTCTTTGCCATGAGGATGTTCATGAGCGGTCGCGCCACTCCCGCAAGAACAGCGAACATGGCACGGCTCTGGGCCGATTCCTTCAAGGTGTTCCCCCGTTACTTGGATTCGGTGAGGTCGAAATCGGCGCCCAGGCCGGCGAGCTTTTCAGTGAAGCGCTCGTAGCCGCGGTTGATGATGTCGATCCCGGTCACCCTGGATGTGCCGGTCGCGGCGAGCGCCGCAATAAGGTGGCTGAATCCGCCACGGAGGTCGGGAATGTCGATGTCAGTGCCCCTCAGCGGGGTGGGTCCTGAGACGACGGCGGAATGCAGGAAATTGCGCTGGCCGAAGCGGCATGGCACGCTTCCGAGGCATTCGCGGTGGACCTGGATGGTTGCGCCCATGCGGGTCAGGGCATCGGTGAAGCCGAAGCGGTTCTCGTACACGGTTTCGTGGACGATCGACACGCCTTCAGCCTGCGTCAGGGCGACCACCAAAGGCTGTTGCCAATCTGTCATGAAGCCCGGGTGCACATCCGTTTCAAGGACGAGCGGGCTCAGCTTTCCGCCGGGGTGGTAGAAACGGATACCGTCCTCGCGGATATCCATGCCGCCGCCCACCTTGCGGTAGGTGTTGAGGAAAGTCATCATGTCCCGCTGGGAAGCGCCCTCTACGAAGATGTCCCCGCGGGTCACCAAGGCGGCCGAAGCCCACGACGCCGATTCATTGCGGTCCGCCAGTGCGCGGTGGTCGTAGCCACCCAAGTCCCGGACGCCCTCGATCCGGATGGTGCGATCGGTCTGGACGCTGATGATGGCACCCATCTTCTGCAGCACAGCGATGAGGTCGATGATTTCGGGTTCGGTGGCGGCACCGCTGAGTTCGGTGATGCCCTCGGCGCGCGTGGCGCTCAGCAGGACTTGCTCGGTGGCTCCCACCGACGGGTACGGAAGCGAGATCTTCGCGCCGTGGAGTCCCTTGGGAGCGGAGATGTGGATGCCGCCCGGGCGCTTTTCGACGACGGCGCCAAACTGGCGGAGCACGTTCAAGTGGTAGTCGATCGGCCGGTCGCCGATCTTGCAGCCGCCAAGATCGGGAATGAAGGCTTCGCCGATGGCATGGATCAACGGACCGCACAGCAGGATCGGGATACGGGAGTCCCCGGCGTGGGCATCGATCGCCGTGCTGGATGCCGTCTTCGCATTCTTGGGATCCAGGGTGAGATCGCCGGTGACGGGATCCTTCTCGACAGTCACGCCATGGAGCTGCAACAGGCTGGTGACCACCTCCACGTCCTTGATTTCCGGGACGTTCCGCAACACCGAAGGTTCGTTGCCGAGGAGGGAAGCCACCATGGCCTTGGGAACAAGGTTCTTGGCACCTCTGACGGTGACGCGGCCGGTCAAAGGGACGCCGCCGCGGATTGTCAGAACACTACTCATCTATACCGGTTTCCTCACGAGTTGATGCCCCCACACTTACGAAGGCTCCAGCTAAGCATAAAAGCTGGCGTTACCGATTCGAAATGCCGGGGCGCGGCGAAGGCTGGCTTTCAGCGACGCGGGGTCACTTACGGCCCATGTTGCCGCCCGGCATGGGCCGTAAGTGACCCCGCGTTAGTTCCCGATCCATGGATAACCCCTCATTCCAACCCCAACGACGACCATGGAGGGCGCACAACGCCGGGATCAGGCCATGACCACATCCTGCGAAACGGGCACGCACACGAAAAGGACCGGCGCACCCGTTCCATCGGGTGCGCCGGTCCTTTCAAGGTGCAGAAGCTACTCAGGCAGCCTCCGGCCGTGTGCCGCCGCCCTACTGGGTGCGCGCCGGCAAGGTTTTCGGCTTGAATGAAGGCCTTGTGGCCTCGTAGGCCGTGATGTCTTCCTCGTGCTGGAGCGTCAGGCCGATGTCATCCAGGCCTTCCAGGAGGCGCCAACGGGTGTAGTCATCGATCTCGAAGGGTGCCACGACGTTACCGCACTCAACGGTCTTGGACACGAGGTCCACTTTGACTTCGGTGCCGGGCGCGTTTTCGAGCACTTTCCAGATGAGCTCGATGTCGTCCTGGGCAAGCTCGGCCGCCAGGAGGCCTTGCTTTCCCGAGTTGCCGCGGAAAATATCGGCGAACCGGGAGGAGAGTACGGCCTTGAACCCGTAGTCCTTCAATGCCCAGACTGCGTGCTCGCGGGAGGAACCGGTACCAAAATCGGGTCCTGCTACAAGTACGGAGCCGGCGCTGAAGGGCTCTTGGTTCAGGATGAAGGATGCGTCCTTGCGCCATGCGGCGAACAGGGCGTCTTCAAAACCGGTGCGGGTAATCCGCTTCAGGTAGACCGCCGGAATGATCTGGTCCGTGTCTACATTGCTCTGGCGCAGCGGGACACCGATGCCGGTGTGGGTGGTGAACTTTTCCATGGGGATCCTCCTAGGCGGCGTCGGTGGTGGTGGATGCGGAAACAGAGGCAGGCTCCAGGTCCGAAGGCGAGCTCAGCGTTCCGCGTACCGCCGTGGCTGCAGCGACTACCGGCGACACCAAGTGGGTGCGGCCGCCCTTGCCCTGGCGACCCTCGAAGTTGCGGTTCGAGGTGGATGCGCAGCGCTCCCCCGGTTCCAGCTGGTCCGGGTTCATGCCCAGGCACATGGAGCAGCCGGCGAAACGCCATTCAGCGCCGAATTCCTTGAACACCTTGTCCAGGCCCTCGGCTTCGGCCTCAAGGCGGACGCGTGCCGAGCCGGGGACCACGAGCATCCGGACCTTGGGGTCCTTTTCGCGCCCTCGGATGACATCGGCGGCGGCACGGAGGTCCTCGATGCGGGAGTTGGTGCAGGATCCGAGGAAGACCGTGTCCACCCGGATGTCCTTCATGGGCGTGCCGGCTTCGAGGCCCATGTACTGCAGTGCGCGCTCGGCAGCCAGCTTGGCGTTCTCGTCACCGAAGTCCCCGGGGAACGGTACCGCTTCGTTGAGCGAAATGCCCTGGCCGGGGTTGGTCCCCCAGGTCACGAACGGCTCCAAGGTATCGGCGTCGAGATCAACCTCGACGTCGAAAGCGGCGTCGTCGTCGGTGTGCAGCGTGTTCCAGTATTCGACGGCGGCGTCCCACTCCTCGCCCTGCGGGGCGTGCGGGCGGCCGTACATGTAGTCGTAGGTCGTCTGGTCCGGAGCCACCAAGCCGGCGCGGGCACCGGCTTCGATGGACATGTTGCAGATGGTCATGCGGGCATCCATGGAGAGCGCCCGGATGGCCGAGCCACGGTACTCCAGGACGTAGCCCTGGCCGCCGCCGGTACCGATCTTGGCGATGACAGCCAGGATGATGTCCTTTGCCGAAACGCCCGGGCGCAAGGTGCCTTCAACGTTGATGGCCATGGTCTTGAAAGGCTTGAGGGACAGCGTCTGGGTGGCCATGACGTGCTCCACCTCGGACGTGCCAATGCCCATGGCCAGCGCGCCGAACGCTCCGTGCGTGGAGGTGTGGGAATCGCCGCAGACCACCGTCATGCCGGGCTGGGTGAGGCCCAGCTGCGGGCCGACGACGTGCACAATGCCTTGCTCGGCGTCGCCGAGCGAGTGCAGGCGGACTCCGAACTCCTTGCAGTTGTTGCGCAGGGTCTGGATCTGCGTGCGGCTGGTCAGATCGGCAATCGGTTTGTCGATGTCCAGCGTCGGCGTGTTGTGGTCCTCCGTGGCGATGGTGAGGTCGGGACGGCGCAAGGGGCGTCCGGCCAGGCGCAAGCCCTCAAAGGCCTGCGGCGAGGTCACCTCGTGCACGAGGTGCAGGTCGATGAACAGAAGATCGGGCTGGGCGTTGGCTCCTTCGCCTTCGCCCTTGCGCACCACGTGCGCATCCCAAACTTTCTCGGCCAGTGTCTTTCCCACGGCCTGCTCCCTTCACTGCGGTTGGCTTGACTACTTCCACTGAACATCAGCGATCCAAACTGCGCCAGTGAAACAACTTGCATCTCAGATATTGAGACGGCAATATCATTACATGGACAATTCTAGTGGAGTCGGCGTCATCGATAAAGCGGCCCAAGTGCTCGACGCACTTGAGGCGGGGCCAACCACCTTGGCCCAACTTGTGGCAGCAACAGGGCTGGCCCGTCCCACCGTTCACCGGCTGGCGCTGGCGCTCGTCCATCACCGCCTCGTGAGCCGCGACATCCAAGGCCGCTTTGTCCTCGGCAGCCGCCTTGTCGAGCTTGCTTCGGCGGCCGGCGAAGACCGCCTTATCGCTTCTGCGGGCCCGGTCTTGATCCAGTTGCGCGACGCCACCGGAGAGAGCGCCCAAATCTTCCGGCGCCAGGGCGACTGGCGCGTCTGCGTTGCCTCGGCCGAACGCCCGATCGGCCTGCGCGACACCATTCCCGTGGGCACCCAGCTTTCCATGAAGGCCGGCTCCGCCGCCCAGATCCTGCTGGCGTGGGAAGACCACGACCGCCTCCTGGACGGACTTCAGAACGCCCGCTTCACGCCGACGGTCCTGGCAGGAGTACGACGCCGGGGCTGGGCCCAGAGCCTCGGCGAACGCGAGCCTGGAGTCGCCTCGGTTTCCGCACCCGTGCGCGGCCCTTCCGGCCGGGTCATTGCTGCGGTGTCCATCTCGGGCCCCATTGAGCGCCTGACCCGCCAGCCAGGACGCCTCCACGCCGAAGTCGTCTGCAACGCCGCCCGGGTACTGACCGAGGCCCTGCGCAAGAACAACGACTAGGCGCTTCCCATTTCCCGCCTGCTTAGCAGTGGCACCCCTCCTGTAGACGGGCGCATGTAGGGTGGGCGCATGAACAGCTTTGCCGTATTCCTGCGCGGGATCAACGTGGGCGGGATCAACATCAAGATGGCCGACCTTAAAGCAGCCCTCAAGGCGTACCCCTTCACCGACGTCAAAACCCTGCTGGCCAGTGGCAACGTGGTGCTCCAAAGCGAGCTCGATTCGGCGGGAGTCAAGGAGCAGTTCGAGAAATGCTTAAGGGAAGCATTTGGCTATGACGCCTGGGTGGTGGTCCTGACCGCGGAACGCGTTGCCGAACTGGTGGAAGCCTGCCCCTATCCCGCCGACGACAAAACCACGCACAGCTACATCACCCTCGCCTCGGACACTGCCATGTTGGACGAGCTATTCGACGCCGGCACAGCCCTCGGCCCCCCAGGGCAGGGCGGCGTCGAGCACGTCCGGCTGGGTCCCGAGGCCTCGGCATGGCTCGCCCCGGCGGGAGGCACGTTGGACAGCCCCTTCAGCAAGCTCTCCGCAAAGACCCGCTACAAGGCGAGCACCACCACACGGAACCTGCGCACGCTCATCAAGGTCAGGGACGCCGCAGAAGCCCTCCAGAAGACCACCTGAGCTGCCCCGGTACCGTTCTCCCCCCTTTTGACACGGGGAACCGCCTGCGACACGGCAAGTCGCGTCATTCCTGGGCTTTCGCGCGGCAAACAAGGGGAGAAAGGTACGGGGTCCGACGTCTCACCCGCACCTTGGGAAAGAAAAATCCCCCGGAACCTGATGGTTCCGGGGGATTCATTTTGTGACCCCAGCGGGATTCGAACCCGCGTTACCGCCGTGAGAGGGCGGCGTACTAGGCCGCTATACGATGGGGCCTTGTACTTTGTTTTACTGCTTTATTGAATACCGCTTCCGGCATTCAAGCTGAATGAGTATTTCATACATTCAGCATTGTTTCAAATCGGCGAACCGTTTCGAAACTCCAAATTCCCGCACATATATGCGGATTATTCAGAGCTGGGATACCAGGACTCGAACCTAGAATGACGGTACCAGAAACCGTAGTGTTGCCAATTACACCATATCCCATTGGCACTTTTAGGCCGGATTCGAAGGCCTAAACCTTCGCTCCGTGCCCCTCAGCACGAGTAATTACTTTACCCGAGACTTTCGATGCACACAAATCGGCCGCGCACGCCCTCATCGCCCTGGCCGGCACCCCCGGCGATCGGCCGGCGTGGACAAAAAAACCCTTGCAATCGGCAGGGCCTTAGCTTTACTCTCGGTAAGTTACCAATCGGTAACCAACGTCACGCACTTGTTTCGTGGCGCAGCTGCAGGCCAAGTCGCCTCTTAGCTGCGTCACATGGGGGGATCCCTGGCAGCAGCGCCGCTGCCGGGAAGTCATCGAGAGGAATTGCCCATGACACCGAACCCTGCCATTTCGACCAGTACACGAAGCCGTGCCCAGATAATCGCTATTGCCGTACTCGCACTCCTGCTGATCGCGCTCCTCGGTTTCTACACCTTGGTCATTGGGAAGATCGCGGCAGGGTCGGCGCAACTGGATGACGGCGCAGGTCAGGCATCTGCGGGCGCGGGCCAGCTCAGGGACGGCGCGGCGAGGCTTGCAGGCGGAGCCGCTGAAGCCGGGACGGGCGCGGCCAAGCTGGCTGATGGCGCGTCAAAGGTCCAAAACGGAATCCAGGGCAAACTTGCCCCGGGCGCCCAGCAGTTGAAGGACGGCGCCGACAAACTCGCTACGGGGGCCGTGAAGATCCAGAATGACGTCAACGCCAAGCTTGCGCCGGGAGTCTACAAAGTGGACGACGGCGCGCAGAAGCTCGCGGCAGGTGCCCTGCAACTTTCCGCAGCACTGACTCCGACGCCGGGCGGAGACGCCGAAAACAATCTCGGCGACGGCGCCACCCAACTAAACAACGGCGCGAACCAGCTCAACAACGGAGCCGCCCAGCTCGACGCCGGTGCTGCGCAACTCGACGCGGGCGCCGCCAGGCTCGCGGCAGGCACCGATCAGCTCAAGGGGTATCCGGGAGCCGGAGACGATCCCACCAAAGGAACAGGCTCGGCTGCGTTGGCCCAAGGGCTCCAGCAGCTCGCCGACGCCGCCAATGGCGTCCAGGGCGTGGTGCCCCTGGCGGCGCTGAAGGCGCAGATCAATGCCCTCAACGACGGCGCGCATCGCCTCGACGCCGGAGCCTCGCAATTGCAAGCCGGGGCGGGCCAGCTTTCGGCCGGAGCGGCGCAACTGCACGGCGGCACCGAACGGCTCGCCGATGGCACCGGGAAGCTGGCTGCAGGCACCGGGAAGCTGACGGCAGGTTTCGCCACTCTCGCCCAGAAACTCAACAGCCAGGATCCAGCGTCCCCGGGCGTGGTTCTGGGAACCCAAATGCTCGCCGATGGAACAGCAAAGATCCGCGTGGGCATGGACGGCGTACCGGGCGACCCTGAGCACCCAGGTCTCCTCAAGGCCACTGCCAGCATGACAGACGGAACGTCGCGCTTGGCGGCGGGCACGGACTCGTTGATGACGGGAATCAAGGGCAGCCCCGCTGATCCTTCCTCCCCCGGCCTCTTGGACGGTTCCACTGCATTGGCGGCCGGTGCCTCCAAGTTGTCCGATGGAAATGCCAAACTGGCCGCCGGCTCGGCCCAGTTGTCCACCGGTGCCGACAAACTCGCGGACGGAAATGCGCGAATCGCCGCGGGCACCGCGGAACTGCATCAGGGTGCTGCGGCGGTGTCGCCGTCGAGCATAACCGAAAAGTCGGATACCGGCACGGCGATCGGAATTGTGGGCGTCCTTGGCGCCGGTTCCGTCGGAGCGTTCTTTTTCCTGCGGAAGTTCCGGCTGGAGGCGTAGCTGCGGCTCAGGCGAGCAGTCGCGTCAAGGAGTCTATTTGGCGGCCGGAAAAGTCGGAGGCGAGCTCGCCGGCGCGGTTCAGCCAGACGCCCAGCAACCCGGCGGCGTTAGCGCCGTCGGCATCGAGAAGGCGGTTGTCTCCCACGAAAAGGGTCTCAGCCGGAGTAGTGCCCAGGCGGCGGACCCCTTCCAGGTAAATGGCGGGGTCCGGCTTGGGCACGCCCACGGTGTCCGTGCCGACGAGGACCGAGACCCGTGCGAGTCCAGCACTGTCGAGCTTCACCCGCTGGTAGTCATGGACATTGTTGCTCACGGCGCCATACGGGATGCCCGCGGCGTCCAGGGCGTCGAGGACGGGCAGGACATCGCTGAAGGCCCTGACATAACTGGGCTGCAGGCGCGAATAGTCATTGAGCCAGGTATGGGAGTCCTCTCCCCCGAGTTCCACGCCGAAATGCCCCAGGGCCGCGCGGCCACGCAGGAGGCGCTGCTCGTTGAACGTCAATTCACCGGCGAGGTACCGGTCATAGAAATGCGTGGTTTCGTGCGTGAAGATCCGTCCGAACTTCTCCCACCCGGCCTGGTCCAGGCCGGGCAGGAGGTGTTCGCTCACGTCACGCAAAGCCGTGGTCATGGCGTACTCAAGGTCCACCAGGGTGTCGTCGATGTCGAACAGGACACCCCGGACCGTGCCGAATGACTCATGAAGTGCGTTGATCACGGCGTGCCTGAACTAGCCGCAGAAAGAGCGCAAGCGGGTGAGCGAGGAGTCCTTGCCCAGGATGACCATCGATTCGAACAACGGCGGCGAGATGCGGCGGCCGGAGATTGCCGTCCGCACGGGGCCGAACGCAAGGCGCGGCTTGATGCCGAGATCCTCCACCAAGGCCTGCTTGAGCGCTGTCTGGATGCTTTCTGCCGTCCAGTCCGAGAGCGGTTCCAGCGCTGCCAGCGCAGCGTCCAGCACCTCGCCCAGGTTCTCCGGGAGACCCTTGCGGGCGTCGTCGGCGACGTCGATCGCGTCGTCGTTCTTGAACAGGAAGGCAAGCATCTCCGGAGCCTCGCCCAGCAGGGCGATCCGTTCCTGGACCAGCGGTGCGGCCTCGGCAAGGATCTCTTCCTGGCGCGGAGTCAGGATCTCCCCCACGAAGCCGGCAGCACGCAGGTAGGGAACGAGCCGCTGACGGAAATCCTCCGGCGTGAGCATCCGCACGTGCGTTCCGTTGATGGCTTCGGCCTTCTTGATATCGAAGCGCGCAGGGTTGCCCAGGACATCGTGGATATCGAAGTTCGCAACGAGCTGCTCCACGCTGAAGATGTCCTCATCGGCGCTCAGGGACCAGCCCAGGAGGGACAGGTAATTGAGCAAACCCTCACGGATGAAGCCGCGTTCACGGTGCAGGAACAGGCTGGATTCCGGATCGCGCTTGGAAAGCTTCTTGTTGCCCTGGCCCATGACGTAGGGAAGGTGGCCGAACTCCGGCATGTACTCGGCCACGCCGATCGCGTACAGGGCGCGGTAAAGGGCGATCTGCCGCGGAGTGGAGCTGAGCAGGTCTTCGCCGCGAAGGACGTGCGTGATACCCATGAGTGCGTCGTCAACGGGGTTCACCAGTGTGTACAGCGGGGCGCCGTTGGCACGGACCACGGCGAAGTCGGGCACGGATCCCGCCTTGAACGTGATCTCCCCCCGCACGAGGTCGTTGAAGGTCAGGTCTTCGTCCGGCATGCGCAGGCGCAACACCGCATTGCGGCCCTCGGCCTTGTACTGGGCGAGCTGCTCTTCGGTGACGTGGCGGTCAAAGCCGTCGTAACCGAGCTTGGGGTCCCGGCCGGCGGCGCGGTGCCGCGCCTCGATCTCCTCCGGAGTGGAGTACGACTCGTAGATGTGACCGCCGGCCTTGAGCTTGGCGATGACGTCCTGGTACATGTCGCTGCGCTGCGACTGGCGGTACGGTTCGTGCGGCCCGCCAACCTCGACGCCCTCGTCCCAGTCGATCCCGAGCCACTTCAGCGCGTCAAGCAGTTGGTGGTAGCTTTCCTCGCTGTCGCGGGCCGAGTCGGTGTCCTCGATCCGGAAAATCAGCTTGCCACCGGTGTGCCGCGCATAGGCCCAGTTGAAGAGGGCCGTACGGATCAACCCAACGTGCGGAGTTCCCGTGGGTGAGGGGCAGAACCGGACGCGGACCGGGGTTTCGGCGGTCACGGCAGGAATGGCGGCAGAGTTCGACGCAGCAACAGTAGTCATAGTGGTTCCAACTTTACCGCGTGGCGCTAGACGAAACGGCCAGTGCCGCTTGACCGGAAGCGGCCCGCGGGGCGGACCGCCAGACCTCTACCGGCGGACTACCGGGTTGGACAAGCGGCCGATGCCTTCGATCTCGATCTCGTAGCGGTCGCCCTCCTGGACCAGGCCGACGCCGGCCGGAGTTCCGGTCATGATGACATCACCAGGAAGCAGGGTGAACGCCTGCGAAACGATCGATACCAGCTCGCGCACGCTGCGAATCATCTGGTTCGTGCTGCCGTCCTGGCGGAGTTCACCATTGAGCCAGCCCTTGATAGCCAGGTCCTCGGGGTCGAGTTCCGTCTCGATCCACGGGCCGAGCGGCGCGGAGGTGTCAAAACCCTTGGCACGCGCCCACTGCAGGTCCGTCTTTTGGACGTCGCGGGCCGTGAGGTCGTTTCCGCAGGTGTAACCGAAAATGACATCGTCCACGCGGTCTTCGGGCACGTCCTTGCAAATACGGCCAATCACAACGCAGAGTTCCGCTTCAAAGGAAACTTCCTCCGAGAACTCAGGCAACACGATCGGATCGTTGGGGCCGACGACGGCGGTGTTCGGCTTCAGGAACAGCAGGGGATGCTGTGGGACCTCATTACCGAGTTCCCGGGCGTGCTCGGCGAAGTTCCGTCCCACGCCGATGACCTTGCTGCGGGGAATGATCGGTGCCAGCAGGCGCACGTCTTCCAGCTTGTGGCGGACCGAGGTCCGCTCGACGCCGTTGAAGAAGGGATCGCCATGGATGACAGTGATGACTTCACTGCCGGGCTCACCTTCGACGACGCCGTAGACGGGATCAGAATCAACAACAAACCGGGCGATACGCATGGGGTCTAGCGTACCGTCCGCCGGCGGGCACTACGCGCGCTCCGGACGAGACCGCTAGCCGCGCAGATAATCCAATTGGGCCGCCACCGAAGTTTCAGCTGCCCACCGCACGGAAGGATCGACGTCGGGATACACCGCATCGGTGACAGCCTGGACCTCGGCCTGGGCGCCGAGCCGCGCCAAGGCTTCACGGATCTGGTCCAGCCGCATCTCCCGGTGAGCCCTGTACTCGCGGCACACGGCGTCCACAGCCGGCAGGACGGGTCCGTGCGCGGGCAACAGCGTTGCCGGACCAAGGCTTTCGAGCGTGTCGAGGCTGGAAAGGTAGTCCCCCAGCCTTCCGTCGGGATAGTCCAGGACGGTGGTGCCCCGCCCCAGGATGGTATCGCCCGTCAGCACCGAGCCATCCGGTCCGTCGCCCGGAAGGTGGAAGCAGACTGAGTCCGAGGTATGGCCCGGCGTGGCAAGCACGCGGATCTCAACGCCTGCAGCCTCGATGACCTCGCCACCGCGCAACGGTTCGCCGCCGTGGCAGTGCGCCGGATCCGCCGCGCGGACGGGCGCGCCGGTGAGTTCGTGGAAGCGCGCAGAGGCCTCGGTGTGGTCCTTGTGCCGATGGGTGATGAGAACGAGCTCCACCGTTCCGCTCGTGGCCAAGGCCGCGAGGTGCGATTCGTCGCGCGGCCCGGGATCGACGACGACAACTCCAGCAGCGTCCGGGGCGGCAATGACGTACGAGTTGGTGCCGTCGAGGCTCATCGGACCCGGATTGGGCGCGAGCCGCGAGCGGGTGAAGGGGCTGGTGTTCTGGAAAGAGGCGTCATTGACCGGATTCACGTCTCCATCTTGGCACACGCCAAGGGGCCGGACCCGGGAACGGACGCCGGATGCCAAGAGTCAAAGAGGGCGCACGACGTAGCATGGTGCCAAGGCACTGGGACGGATGCATGTGGACAGTTGCGGAGGAGTGATCGGATTGCTGCGGAGTCAAACCCGGGGAAATGGACTTCTCCGGACGACGACGGCGATCGCCACCGTTTGCCTTTCCGTCCTTGCCGTCCTCAGCGCCTCTTCCTCCGACACTGGAGCACGGGCCGCGGGACCGGTCCAGCCCGCCGTGGTGATCATCGGAGACTCCCTCAGCACGGGACACGGCACCTCCCCTGCCGATGCCTGGCCCAATCTGGTGGAGAACGATCCCGGTTTTCAACAGTTCCACGCGACCATCGTCAATGCCGCGCATGATGGCAGCGGCTATGTCAGCGTCGGCGACAACGGATCGACTTTCGGTTCCCAAGTGGAAACGTCGGTAACGGACGGGACGCGCTTGGTGCTGTTCTTTGGTTCCGAAAATGACATGGGCACCACTCCCGGAGAAACCGAGCTTGCGGCCGCACGGGCGTTTGCCTCAGTCAAGTCCCGCGCGCCCGACGCCGACATCGTGGTGGTCGGGCCGCCGTCGTACACGAGCACGCCCGAGGCGGAAAGGCTCAACATCCGCGATCAGGACAAGGCCGCTGCCCAGAAAGCGGGCGCCGACTTCGTTGATCCGATCGACCTCGGCTGGATCATGGACGACGCCGCGGACCTCATTGGTCCAGATGGCGATCACCCGTCCGTCGCGGGCCAGCAGTATCTGCAGGCCAAGATGGAAGCGCTCATCGAACCGCGGGTCCGGCAAGCCAGCCCCGGTAACACCCCGCTCGCGGGTTGAGTTCGCGGGTTAAACAGCGACGGCGACCCGCCCACCAAAGTGGGAGGCCGCCGTCGGGCGCTCTCAAAGACAGGGCCCACGCCGGCGAGGGACCCGAGCCGAGCTTGCGAGGCTTGGGAGCCGGTAGGGCCCACGCCGGCGAGGGACCCGAGCCGAGCTTGCGAGGCTTGGGAGGCGGTGGGGACTTAGGCCAGGCGGGTGAGCCAGCCGTGCTTGTCCTCGACCGTTCCGGTCTGGATGCCGAGCAACTGCTCGCGGATGGCCATGGTGGTTTTGCCTGCCTTGGCGTCCTCGGAGCCGATGAACTCGGTCTTGTCCTTGAGTACTCCGATGGGCGTGATGACGGCCGCGGTTCCGCAGGCAAAGACCTCGGCGATTTCGCCGGAGGCCACGCCGTCGCGCCACTCGGCGAGGGTGATCTTGCGCTCGGAAACCTCGCGGCCCATGTCCTTCGCCACCTGGATGACGGAAGAACGGGTCACGCCTTCAAGGATGGTTCCGGTAAGCGCCGGAGTGGCGAGTGAGCCGTCCTTCATGACGAAGAAGACGTTCATGCCCCCGAGTTCCTCGACGGCGTCGTCGTTGAAGTGGTCCAGGAAGAGGACCTGCTTGCAGCCGTTCTCCTCGGCTTCCATCTGGGCAATCAAGGAAGCTGCGTAGTTTCCGCCGCACTTTGCCGCACCTGTTCCGCCTCGGCCGGCGCGCGCGTATTCACGGGAGATCCAGATGGATACCGGCTTGAGTTCGCCGCCGAAGTAGTTGCCTGCCGGAGAAGCGATGACCCGGAAGGAGACCTCGCGGGCTGCGCGGACACCCAGGAACGCCTCCGTGGCGATCATGAACGGGCGCAAGTACAGGGCTTCGCCGTCGCCGGACGGAACCCATTCCTTGTCTGCCTGCACGAGTTCGCGGATGGCGCCGAGGAAGTACTCCTCGGGCAGTTCCGGGAGGGCCAAGCGGCGGGCCGACTTGTTCAGGCGGGCGGCGTTGGCCTCGGGACGGAATGTCCAAACGGAGCCGTCAGCGTGGCGGTATGCCTTGAGGCCTTCGAAGATCTCCTGGCCGTAGTGCAGCACTGCCGCCGAAGGATCCAGGGAAATCGGTCCGTAGGCCTCGACGCGGGCACTGTGCCAACCGCCCTTGCCCTCTGTGTCAACGCTGTAGTCGACAATGACGGTGTTGTCGGTGAAGTAGTCGCCAAATCCCGGGTTTGCCAGGATAGCTGCACGCTCCTCAGCAGACTTCGGGGTCTCCGAGAGCTGCTGGCTGAATTCGACGCCGTGGGCAGTCTGAGTCATGTTTCCTCCAGTCGGCTACCTGGCAGAGCGAACCATCTCTTGGAGGATATGGTTCAGCGACGGACCACGGCAGCAGTAAATAATTCAAGTAAAGCTTACGCCCGGGCACAGGCCCTAAAGTGCCAGCACAGGCCCTAAAGTGCGGCAGCGATGGCGTCGCCGATGGCCGCGGTACTGCGGCTCTCGCCATTGCGGCTTTCGATATCGGCGACGACGGCGGCTTCGATCCTGCGGGCGGCGGTCGTGTAGCCGAGGTGGTCAAGCAGCAGGGCCGCGGACAGGATGGCGGCAGTTGGATCCGCTTTCTGCTGTCCGGCGATGTCCGGGGCGGAGCCGTGGACGGGTTCGAACATGGAGGGGGCGGTGCGGTCCATGTTGATGTTGCCCGAGGCCGCGAGACCGATGCCGCCGGTGATGGCCGCGGCGAGGTCAGTGATGATGTCGCCGAAGAGGTTGTCGGTGACAATCACGTCGAAGCGGGAGGGGTCGGTCACCATGAAGATGGTGGCAGCGTCGATGTGCAGGTAATCATGGGTGACCTCGGGGAATTCCTTGGCCACGGCCTCGACAGTGCGCTTCCACAAGTGGCCTGCGAAGACCAGGACATTGTGCTTGTGGACGAGGGTGACATGCTTGCGGGGACGCTCGCTGGCGCGGCGGAACGCGTCACGGACAACGCGCTCGACGCCGTGGGCCGTGTTGAGCGACACCTCGGTGGCAACTTCATGGGGGGTCCCTCCGCGGAGCGTACCGCCGTTGCCGACGTACGGACCCTCGGTGCCTTCGCGGACCACGATGAAATCGATGGTGCCGGGGTTGGCCAGCGGGCTGCCTACCGTGCCGTAAAGCCGCGAGGGCCGTAGGTTCACGAAGTGGTCAAGGCTGAAGCGGAGCTTGAGCAGCATTTCGCGTTCGATGATGCCTGACGGAATGCGGGTGTCTCCCGGCGCCGCACCGACGGCGCCGAACAGGATGGCATCGCGGGTACGCAGATCGGCCAGGACCTCGTCCGGGAGTGTTTCGCCGGTTTCAAGCCAGTGCTGGGCCCCGAGCTTGTATTCGGTCTGCTCCAGGGTGACGCCTTCTTCGGCGACAATCTTTTCCAGGACCTTGAGGGCTTCGGCAATGACTTCGGGGCCAATGCCGTCGCCGGGGATGACAGCCAGGTTGATCGTTGCGGCGGGGTGCGTTGCGCTCATGTTTTCAGACTGCCAATGCATCCACATTCTGGTCAAAATCGTCTCACCATTTGAGCGGTCGAGGGTCTTCCCTCCGCGGGCAGTTACTTGCCGGAAACAGGTGAAGCGACCACGGCGACATTTTTGCCCCAGAGATCCTGGGTGTAGCAACTGATCAGGACCAGTCGGTTGGGCACCGCCGCCCAGACGGGACTGTCTTTCAAAGTCGATTTTGTGTACGTCGTAACGGATTCGACTTTGTATGTCATCGTTCCCCTTGCCGTGACGACTTTGAGCTCATCCCCGGGGGCCGCCGCATAGCTGAGATGGTTGAAGGGCGCATCGAGGCCCTCCCAACTGTGCCCGATCACGTAGGTGGTATTCGTCGAGCCCGCTCCGGGGGTTCCGAACGTACTGAGCCAATATGCATCCATCGTCTCCGGCGGCTCAATGCTCTGCCCGCCAGCGGGGTCCGGTCGCAGCGGGTGAACCGCCACATCCAGGCCGACGGCCGGGTACGTAATCTGCAATGGGGCCGACGCCGCAGGAAGAGGCGGCGTTCCCGGCGCAGTCGCAGGAGCGCCAACTGCCGCCCTGTTCCCCCCGGGCTTGTTCGCAGGAGCAGGCGACGAAGGCGCCCGGCTCCCCGGAACGGAATCGGGCGCGGAACTCCGGGGCGAAGCCGAGGGGACGGCCGGCGCGGCTACGAGGGACGTCCCTGCCGTTGGCCCCGCGCCGAACGCGGCCGGGTTCCCGGGGCCGGAGACGCCGTAGACCAGCCAGGACGCAAGCAGCCCCCCGACGCAGACCGCCAACACCAGAAGATCCCTGAAACTAATGAGCAGGCCACGGATACCGACTGCGCGGGACTGCCGCGTGTAGCGGTGACTGGCCATGATCACTCCTGGAGATAGTGGAGCAAGTGGCTGGGTGCCGCCCATCAGATTGCGGCACCCAGCCGGGTTTGCCTAGCGGTCTGCCTTGCGGGCCCGAACCCCGCTCCTCACGACGACAAACGCGGCCACTGCGCTGAAGAGAGCAGTCAGGCCGGCAAGCCATCCGGGGATACCTGCATCCGCCTTCCCGCCAACGGCCGTCTGGACGTTGTAGCCCACGTTGGTCACTGCGGGGTCCGGTGCGGTTGCGGCCGTGACCGGAGTGACGGCTGCAGGCACAGGCGCTGCCGGCACAGCGACGGGTGGAACCACAGGCGTGACGACCGGCGGTGTCACGGGCCCCACCTGCTCCACCGGCGGGCTCGTCACCGGGTCCGTCGGCGGGCTCGTCACCGGGTCCGTCGGCGGGCTCGTCACCGGGTCCGTCGGCGGGCTCGTCACCGGGTCCGTCGGCGGGCTCGTCACCGGGTCGGTCGGCGGGGTGGTCACCGGCGGGCTAGCCACCGGCGGACCCGCCACGACGCAGCCAGCGTTAAGGATGGCGATGTTCTCCGGAGTGAGGTTTTGCCCGTTGGGCATAAAGCTGCCGGCGTTTGCGGGAATGATGTCGGCGGTGTCTGCGATATGACCGGACAGCGCCGACAAGCTGAGGGTCACTGCTACATAAGGGTGCGACGCCGAATGGGTGGCGTGGCAGATGGCGATCTTGTCCGAGGGTGCGGCATTCGCCGACACTGTGGCACCTAGCAATCCCAGGCCCACAACCCCCATGGTGGCAATAGTTCGTTTCATTTCGGTCCCTCCAACCACAATCAGGTTCGAGCTGACCAGACTTTGCGGAGTAACCGTCTTCGAGACCCAGGAAAGACAAGTACGGGAGACCTCAACCAGCGAGATGAATCTTGACAGTTACTCCCCAGAAAGTGTCATCAGTTCGCTTGCCTTTCAGGCTAGGTTTCCATCTCCTGATTAACGCGAGTGGCAGGTACGCGTTTGCAGGCGGCAAGCTGTGAGCCTTGTACCGGCCGCTACCTGCTCCGGATGGATCTCCACTCGCTGGCGGGAGGGCACCACTTGGAACTCATGTGACCGGCCGAACCCGCCTCCGGACACCGACCGGTCGTGGGACGGTAAAAGGAACACCCCCTCACCCGGCGGGGTGAGGGGGTGTCACGCACCGCAAAAGTGAGCGGGCGTTGGCCAAAAAGGCGGTGTAAGTGAGCGAGCGTCTAGGACTCGGCGGGCTCCTCGTAACGCGGAAAGACCGGGGCCGGGGCCGGGAGCTCCGTGCCGGGGACGATCGGAGTGGCGATGGCCGCGAACTGGCGGGCCTCGCCTTCCGGCTGTCCCAGCACCTCAAGCAGCTTGGCGGCCGACGTCGGCATGACCGGCTGGGCGAGGATCGCCACGATCCGGACAACCTCCAGCGTGACGTAGAGGACGGTGTTCATGCGCTCGACGTCGGTCTTGCGCAGCACCCACGGGGCCTGCTCGGCGAAGTACGCGTTGGTGTCACCCAGCACGGCCCAGATCGCCTCGAGGGCACGGCTGAATTCCTGCTTCTCGAAAGCGGCGCGGGCCACGTCCAGCAGTTCGCCGGCCTGGGCCAGTAGCGCGGAGTCCTCGGCTGAGAATTCGCCGGGGACCGGCACCTTGCCTTCGCAGTTCTTGGCCACCATGGACAGCGAACGCTGTGCCAGGTTGCCGAAGTTGTTGGCGAGGTCTGCGTTCATGCGGCCCACGATCGCCTCGTGGTTGTAGCTGCCGTCGGCGCCGAAGGGCACTTCGCGGAGGAAGAAGAAACGCACCTGGTCCAGGCCGTACTGCTCGACGAAATCCTTGGGAGCCACCACGTTGCCGAGGGACTTTGACATCTTGACCCCATTGTTGGTCAGGAAGCCGTGGATCATGACGCGCTTGGGCAATTCCAGGCCGGCGCTCATCAGGAAAGCGGGCCAGAAGATCGCATGGAACCGGGAGATGTCCTTGCCGATGACGTGGACGTCCGCGGGCCAGAACTTACGGAAGGCCTCCGAATCGGCATCCGGGTAGCCGACCCCCGTCAGGTAATTGGTCAGGGCGTCAACCCACACGTACATGACGTGCTTGTCGTTCCCCGGCACCGGAACGCCCCAGTCGAACGTCGTCCGGCTGATGGACAAGTCCTGCAGGCCCTGCTTGACGAAGCTGATGACCTCGTTGAAGCGGTACTGGGGGGCGCCGAATTCCGGCTGCTCCTCGTACAAGGCGAGCAACTTGTCCTGGTAGGCGGACAAGCGGAAGAAGTAGCTCTCCTCCGCGGTCCAAGTCACTTCGGTGTCGGTACCGCGCGAGTAGCGGACGCCGTCGTCCTTCAGTACGGTCTCGTCCTCGGTGTAGTAAGCCTCGTCGCGGACCGAGTACCAGCCCTCGTACTTGGACAGGTAGATGTCCCCCTTGGCTTCCATCTTCCTCCAGATGGCCTGCGAAGCGGCGTAGTGATCAGCGTCAGTGGTGCGGATGAAGCGGTCGTACGAGATGCCCAAGGCAGCGTGGGCCGCCTTGTAGATTTCGGCATTCCGGTCCACGAGTTCCTTGGGCGTGATGCCTTCCTTCTCCGCGGCCTGGGCAATCTTCATGCCGTGCTCGTCCGTACCGGTCAGGAACATCACGTCGTAGCCGTCGAGGCGCTTGAACCGGGCCATCGCGTCGGTGGCGATGTACTCGTAGGCATGCCCGATATGCGGCTCGCCGTTCGGGTACGTAATGGCGGTGGTGATGTAGAACGGGGGTTTATCTGGAGACGTCACTCTACGAAGTTACCTTCTCTTGGAGATGGAAAGACCGGACCGGCCGCATATGACGGCCGGTCCGGAGGCATCGGCGGGGCCCACGCCGCCAGGGTTCCCTGGCCGTGGGCCCACAGCCGCCGGGTTCCCTGGCTGTGGGCCCACAGCCGCCGGGTTCCCTGGCTGAGCTTGCGAAGCTAGGGGGCGGCTGGGGACTTGCGAGGCGAGGGTGGCGGTGGGGACTAGTTCAATTCAGTCAGCGTATCGCTGAGCCTGACAAGCTCGTGGTCGTGCGAGGCCACCAACACGGCAATCCCGTCACTGGTGGTGTCCTTCAGGATGCTGATGATGCGGTTTGCCGAGGTGCGGTCGAGGCTGGCCGTTGGCTCATCCACCACGAGGACACGGGTGCCCAGGATCAGGGCGCGGGCGATGGCGACACGCTGGCGCTCACCGCCGGAAAGCTGCGCCGGACGGTGGCGCATGCGCCGGCCCAGCCCCACCAGGTCCAGCAGGTCCTTCGCCATTTCAGTGCGCTGCTCCACTTCGCCGTCGGGAACAGCCGGCAACAGCACGTTCTCCAAGGCGCTCATGCCGTCGATCAAGGCACCGCCCTGGTCCACATACCCGATCAGCGCGCGGCGGCGGTCGGCGATTTCGTCGTCGCCCATTTTCTCGAGGGAGTCGCCCTCCCAGAGGACACGGCCCGACGTCGGAAGCGTGAGTCCCGCGCCCACCGTCAGGATGCTGGTCTTGCCTGAGCCGCTTCGCCCGGCGACGCAGTGCATCTCACCGGCGTGCAGGGTCAGGTTGAAATCCTCGACGACGGTCACGGGCTCTGCGCCACCCTTGTCACCGCCGTAGCGGATGGTGATGTTGCTCAACTGGAGGGGCATACCGTGGTCCGCTGCCCGGACGATGGTGTTGGCGCGGGTCTGGAACGACTCGTCGGTGGATTCCGTGGTCGCGGTCAGATCGGGTTCGAGATTGTCAGTCATTTGACCACTTTCGTTGCAATGGGAATCCAGCAAATTACGGCCAACACTCCGGCCAAGGCGGCCCAAAGTGCGGCATAAGGAGCGAGCAACAGGCCCAGGCCCAGCGCCCCCAGGACGCCCAGGATCAGGGCCACGGCTCCGACCAAGGCATTTTCGAAGAATCTGACCTGCCCCAGCATGTCCGGGTTCCAGCCCATGGCCCGCAGCGTGCCGAGCTGCTCGCGCCTGGCCTGGAGTTCGAAGCGACCGGTGACCAAGGTCAGCACGAGGCCCACGAGCACCCCGGAGACCGCCAGGATGACGCTTGGCAGCGCGATGGTGGCGGAGGCGAGCCCGCTGAGGGCACTCGCTCCAGCCGCGCGCGGGATGTCGATGAGCAAGGCGATCAGGGCACCAACGGCCGCCCCGAAGACGCCCACGGCCACGGCCAGCGCCACTGAGCTGAAACGGTGCGTGACCAGTTGGCGGTACGCGAACGTCAGCGGCGAATCCACCGCGATCAGGCGTTCATCGTGTTGGGGTTCCTGGTCGACGACGTCCCGGTGCCGCAATTGCTGGGCCGCTATGTAGGCGGCAGCGCAGTAGATGAACAGCACGGATGCGGAAACAATGACCGTAGCCAGGTTCCAGCTCAGGAGGCTCAGCGCAATGCCTGCCACGGCAACGATCCCCGCACCGATACCGAACTCCTCAAGGACCCAACTGCGGATCTTCCTTTGGGTCCAGCCCATGGCGCGGAGGATCCCCGCCTCGCTGCGTCGCTGGCGGATATAGCTGACGGTGGAAGCGCCGGTCAGGAGTGTGGCCCCGCACAGCGTCAGGAAGAGGAGGGTGATGTTGGTGCCTGTCAGGGAGCCGGAAACGGCATCGGCGGCATCCTGCCGAACCCAGGACTGCTGGACGGTGCCCAGCGCGGATTCCTTGCCGGCGTCGTCCTTCGAGTATCCGGGCACGAAGATGTTGGCGTCTTCACGCGCGGAGCCGGCCACCACTGTGGCTTCGAGCCCCATGTCGCGGATCTGGGCCGCGAGCTTGTCGACCTCCGGTTGGGCTTGCTTCCAGTTGCCTGGCGCGCTGGCGCGGACCCGGATGGCATCGATCACGTTGGCGTTGGAATCGTAACCGCGCGCTGCGGCAAGGCCGTAGTAGTCGGTAATTGCACCGGCAGACTGGCTGACCAAGCCCGTGGCGCTCAGCGAGGGCTTGAGGCCCTTGGCCGCGGTGTCATTGCCCGAAGCGTCCTTCTGGAGCGTCATCGGGGCCGGGTCATAACCGCCCAAGGGCAGCTTGTTGACGTCGCCCGCCGCTTTCTGGACCTGGGCGGGATCAAATGTCCCGTAGACCATCGGCAGTGGGGTAGCGGGCTTCGATCCCGTGGCAAGGTTCTCCCGGTACGAGCGCTCGTCGACCGGCTTGCGCTGGCTCTGGTCCACCATCGCCCCGAAAGCCGATTTCTCGGGAAGCTTGTTGACCGTCACCCAGTCCCCCGGTGTGGCGGACTTGCCGACGGCTCCATTCGCGGAGGTTTCGCCGTCCTTGTACTTGGGTGCCGCGGCGAAGTCGGTGCTCCACTGGGCCGGCTGGTACAGGCCTTGGCTGAAGTTGCCCGTGTTGCCGAGCAACTGGCTGTGGTCCGTGGATCCGGGCCATTCGAGGGCGAAGGGCGACTTTGACACGAACGGCAGGTAGTCCTTGTCCAAGGAACGCGAGACAGTGCCGACGTCGTTGACGACCTTGCCCGAATCATCGATTTCCTGGATCTTGACCGAATACTTCAGATCCAATGAGGTTCCCTGCCGGACGATCAAAGGAATGGCCTGCGAGGCATCGGTGATCTGGCCGGACAGCTTTGCCTGTTGGTACTGGGTCATGAGGGGTGCCCAGTATTTGAGCTTGACGCCCATGAAATCCGGGCCCTGTTCGAGTTCCTGTTGCGTAGGGCTCTTGGCGAAGAGTTGTTCGAAGTAGCGACCGATGGCACCGGCGTTGCGGGTGTCGGCCGGCGGAGCCTTTTGCAGCGGTGCAAGGAAGTCTCCGGCCGAGCCCAAGAGGGCGCGTTCAGCTGTCGGATCGACGGCGACGACAGACTCTGTGACCTGGGGAGCCATGGGCAGGGCCACCGAAAGGTTGAAGAGGTTGTGTTCCGAACCACCGGCAGGCGCAGGGAACTTGATGCCGGTCTCCCCTGCCGGGCCGGCGATGCGGATGCTCTTGCCCCCGGCAGTCTGCTGCTCTATGACCTGCCCCTTGCCGAGCGTGCCTTCAGCGCTGGTCTGGAAGAGGGTTTGCTGGGACACTCCATCGGAGCTCACTGCAGTGGCCGTCAGGCGGTACTTTTTGGGCTGCGCGGGAAGGACGGACTCTGGCGCGGGCCAGTTCTTCGAGTCAGTTCCGGTCGGATCTCCAGCGGTGGCCCCACCAGCCAGCCCCGCGTTGTAGCCAAGGTAATCCATGGCATCAAGCCGCGGGGTTTCCAGGTTCTGCGTCACCCGGGAAACGAGGCTGATCGGCGCCGCGACGGACGTACCGCCCAGCCCACGGATCTTCTCGAGTTGCGGGAAGCTGATGCCGCCCTGGCCGTTCGCGATGTCCGGCTGGAGGAGCGCCCCGCCGTCCTTGGTGTCCGCGGACTTGGCCTGGACCAGGATGTCGTACAGGCCGCGTGAGTTCTCATCCACTGTCCGGTTCAGCGCGGCCTGCGACTGGCTCTGGATGAATACGGACAAACACATGGCGACGATCAAAATGGCCGCGGTCAACAGAAGCACGCGGCTTCGGATGAACCTCTGGACGGCGTTCATAGGGCTCCCTGAGTCCTGGATTGCGGGTGTGCACACTGCTGTCCCTGGAACCATGCCGAGGCAATAGGAATCCACCGGGTGCGTGCAAAAGATATTGGCCGGCCTGCCGCCGGTTCCGAATTTCGGACCAAGCCATTGTAGGCAGACCGGCCAATAATATGTGGCCGATGTGAACTGCGGCACACGTTTCTAGCTCAAACGGTTCGGATGCTAGTCCTCCAGGTCGACTTCACGAACCATGTCGGCACCGATGCCGGCCTTGATGGCTTCAAGGACCTGCTGCGGCACCGAAGTGTCGATCGTGAGCAGCGCCAGGACCTGGCCGCCTTCGCTCTGGCGGGCCACCTGCATGCCGCCGATATTGATGTTGTTCATGCCCAGGATGTGGCCGATGGTGCCGATGACACCGGGACGGTCCGCGTAGGAAACAACCACCAAGTGCTCGCTGATCGGGATTTCGACATCGTAGCCGTTGACGCCCACGAGCTTCTGGACCTGCTTGGGCCCGGTGAGCGTGCCGGCTACGGAAATCTGGGAGCCGTCGCTAAGGGCCCCGCGGATGGTCAGGACGTTGCGGTAGTCCTCGGCTTCCGGCGTCGTGATCAGGCGGGTGTTGATGCCGCGCTGCTCGGCGATGACGGGTGCGTTGACGTAGGAGACCTGCTCGGTCACGACGTCGGCGAACACGCCCTTGAGCGCTGCCAGCTCAAGGACCTTCACGTCCAGGCTGGAGATTTCGCCCGCGACCTCGACGTCGATCTGCGTCAGGGATGCATGGGTCAGGGCCGTGAAGATCCGGCCGAGCTTCTCGATCAGCGGGATTCCGGGGCGGACGTCGGAGGCGATCACGCCACCGGCGACGTTGACGGCATCCGGCACGAGTTCGCCGGCGAGGGCGAGGCGCACGGACTTCGCCACGGAGACGCCGGCCTTTTCCTGGGCTTCGTCCGTGGAGGCACCCAGGTGGGGCGTCACGATGACATTGTCCATGCCGAAGAACGGAAGGTCGGTGCTCGGCTCCTTGACGAACACGTCGACAGCGGCGCCGGCGATCTGACCGTCTTCCAAAGCCTCGTGGAGGGCTTCCTCGTCGATCAGGCCGCCACGGGCGACATTGACCACATAGGCCGTTTCCTTCATCTTCTTGAAGGCGTCGGCGCCCAGCATGCCCACCGTTTCCGGGGTTTTGGGCATATGGATGGTGATGAAGTCCGACTTCTCCAGCAGCTCGTCCAGGGTGACGAGCTTGACGCCGAGCTGCGCCGCGCGTGCGGAGGTGATGTAGGGGTCGTAGGCGAGGATCTCGGTCTCGAAGCCCTGCAGGCGGGCAGCCACGAGCGCTCCAATGCGTCCGAGGCCGATGATGCCGATCTTCTTCTCGAAGAGTTCGATGCCCGTGTACTTGGAGCGCTTCCACTCGCCGCCCTTCAGGGCGGAACTGGCCTGGGGAATGTGGCGGGCAAGGCTGAGGATGTGGCCGACCGTGAGTTCGGCGGCGGACACAATGTTCGACGTCGGGGCGTTGACCACCATGACGCCGGCCTGGGTGGCGGCCTTGATGTCCACGTTGTCCAGGCCGACGCCTGCACGCGCGATGATCTTGAGGTTCTTGGCTGCGGCAATTGCCTCGGCGTCCACCTGGGTGGCTGAACGCACAAGGATGGCGTCGACGTCGACGATTGCGGAGAGCAGCTGGGACCGGTCCGCACCGTCGGTTTGGCGGATTTCGAAGTCCGGACCAAGGGCCTCGATCGTGGCGGGCGAAAGTTCCTCAGCGAGGAGTACTACTGGTTTGGTGCTAGTCACCGGTGACCTCTTTAGCTCTCTTTTTCAGGTGGGGTTTTGGTGAAACGATTCTTTGACGACGAAGGCCGGACCCGGTATACCGGGTCCGGCCTCCATGCCGGGCGGCTTCATTTCGAGCCTATCCCGAACGGCGTTCTGTGTTGAATTGCTACGGCTCCTGCCGCGGCCTCAACGGGTGCCTTGATTAGCGGGCTGCGGAGCCTTCGACGTAGTCCTCGTCCTGCTGCTGCCAGGAGAACAGGGAACGCAGCTCGCGGCCGACACCCTCGATCGGGTGCTGCTCTGCCTTGGCGCGCAGTTCCTTGAACTCGACTGCACCGTTGTCCTGGTCGTCAATGAAACGCTTGGCGAAAGCGCCGGACTGGATGTCGGCGAGGACGCCGGCCATGTTTTCCTTGACCCGGGGGTCGATGACGCGCGGGCCGGAGACGTAGTCGCCGTATTCCGCGGTGTCGGAAACGCTCCAGCGCTGCTTGGCGATGCCGCCCTCCCACATGAGGTCAACGATGAGCTTGAGCTCGTGAAGAACCTCGAAGTAGGCGATCTGCGGCTGGTAGCCGGCCTCGGTCAGGGTTTCGAAGCCGTACTGGATCAGCTGGGAGACGCCGCCGCACAGGACAGCCTGCTCGCCGAAGAGGTCGGTTTCAGTCTCTTCGGTGAAGGTGGTCTTGATGACGCCGGCGCGGGTGCCGCCGATCGCCTTCGCGTAGGACTTGGCCAGTTCCCAAGCGGAACCGGAAGCGTCCTGCTCGACGGCGATGATGTCCGGGATACCGCGGCCGGCTTCGAATTCGCGGCGCACGGTGTGGCCCGGAGCCTTCGGGGCGATCAGGATGACGTCAACGCCCTCGGGCGCCTCGATGTAGCCGAAGCGGATGTTGAAGCCGTGGGCGAAGGCAAGGGCCTTGCCTGCGGTCAGCTTGTCCTTGATGGAGTCGTTGTAGATCGCACGCTGGTGCTGGTCCGGTGCCAGGATCATGATGACGTCGGCCCATTCGGCGGCGTCGGCAACGTTCTTGACCGTGAAGCCTGCGTCCTCGGCCTTGGCGATCGACTTCGAGCCTTCCTTGAGCGCGATGACAACCTCGACGCCGGAGTCGCGCAGGTTCAGCGCGTGGGCGTGGCCCTGGGAACCGTAGCCGACAATGGCAACCTTGCGACCCTGGATGATCGACAGGTCTGCGTCGTCGTCGTAGAACATTTCAGTCACTTGCGTAACTCCTCTTGAGTGGTTTTGTAGATATTGTCTGTGGTTCGGTATCGGGCTGCTACGCAGTACCTAGGACAGTGCCTAAGCGCTGCGCAAAGCCCTGTCACTCATGGAGCGGGATCCCCGCCCAACGGCCAAGGTGCCGGACTGCACTATTTCGCGGATGCCGAACGGCTCCAGCACTGAAAGCAGCGCTGCGAGCTTTTCCGGGGTACCGGTTGCCTCAATGACCACCGAGTCTGTGGAAACGTCAACCACTGAGGCACGGAACAAGTCTGCAGCTTGGGTGACCTGCAGGCGTGTCGCGGCATCCGCACGTACCTTGACCAGGATGTGGTCACGTTGCACGGAAGATTCTGAAGTCAGCTCGACAATCTTGATCACGTTGATCAGTTTGTTGAGCTGTTTGGTGACCTGCTCGATGAGGTCGCCATCGGCGTCGACGACGACGGTCATCCGGGAAATCCCGGAAACCTCGGTGGGGCCGACGGCCAGGGAGTTGATGTTGAAGGCCCGCCGGGCGAAGAGGCTGGCCACGCGGGTCAGCACGCCGGGCTTGTCTTCGACCAGAACGGACAGTGTGTGGCGGCTCATGGCTAGTCCTCCTCTTCCCATTCCGGGGTCATGTTGCGGGCAACCTGGATCTGGTCGTTCGAGACTCCGGAGGGGACCATCGGCCACACCATGGAGTTCGGGCTGACCACGAAGTCGATGACCACGGGACGGTCATTGATTTCCAAGGCCTTCTGGATGGTGGCGTCGATGTCCTCGTCCCGCTCGCAACGGAACGCGGCACAGCCGTAAGCGTCTGCCAGCTTGACGAAGTCCGGGATACGGACGGTGTCGTGGCCGGTGTTCAGGTCGGTGTTGGAGTAGCGGCCTTCATAGAAGAGGGTCTGCCACTGGCGCACCATGCCCAGCGAGGAGTTGTTGATGATGGCAACCTTGATGGGAATCTTGTTGATGGCGCAGGTGGCCAGTTCCTGGTTGGTCATCTGGAAGCAGCCGTCACCGTCGATCGCCCAGACCACGCGGTCGGGTTCGCCGACCTTGGCGCCCATGGCTGCCGGCACCGCATAACCCATGGTGCCCGCACCGCCGGAATTCAGCCAGGCGTGAGGACGCTCGTACTTGATGAACTGCGCGGCCCACATCTGGTGCTGGCCAACGCCCGCAACGTAGATTCCTTCCGGACCCGTCAGCGCACCAATGCGTTCGATGACCCGCTGGGGGGCACTGAGTCCGTCTTCCGGTTCGGTCCAACCGAGGGGGTAGGTATCGCGGAGGTTGTTCAGGAACGCCCACCAACCGTCGAGGTCCGGAGTGCCGGATTGTTCGAAAGCGGTCCGGACGGCCTCGCTCAGTTCCGGAATGATTTCCTTGACGGAACCCACGATCGGAACGTCTGCCACGCGGTTCTTGGAGATCTCCGCGGGGTCGATGTCCGCGTGGATGATCTTTGCATGCGGAGCGAAGGTGCTCAGGACACCCGTCACCCGGTCATCGAAGCGCGCACCAAGGGTGATCAGCAGATCGGACTGCTGCAGTGCGGTCACCGCGGAAACCGTGCCGTGCATGCCGGGCATGCCGACGTGCTGGGGGTGGGAATCCGGGAACGCGCCGCGGGCCATGAGTGTGGTCACCACGGGCGCTCCGGTGAGCTCCGCGAGTTCGCGCAATTCGGCCGAAGCATGCGCCTTGACCACTCCGCCACCCACGTACAGCACGGGCTTGCTTGCCGCGGCGATCAGCCGGGCAGCCTCGCGCACCTGCTTGTTGTGGCCGCGGACCACCGGACGATAACCCGGCAAATCGATCTTGGGTGGCCAGGAGAAGGTCATGGTGCCCTGCTGGGCGTTCTTGGCGATGTCCACCAATACGGGACCGGGACGCCCGGTGCTTGCAAGGTGGAAAGCCTCGGCCATGACATGCGGAATGTCGTTGGGATCCGTCACCAGGAAGGAGTGCTTGGTGATCGGCATGGTGATGCCGACGATGTCCGCTTCCTGGAAGGCATCCGTGCCAATGACAGAAGCCGATACCTGGCCGGTAATGGCCACGAGCGGCACGGAGTCCATGTGGGCATCCATGATGGCGGTAACGAGGTTGGTGGCACCGGGGCCCGAGGTGGCGATGCAGACGCCAACCCGTCCGGTAACCATGGCGTAGCCTTGGGCTGCGTGGCCGGCTCCCTGTTCGTGACGGACCAGGACGTGATTCATCTTGGAGGCCATCAAAGGGTCATAGGTGGGGAGGATCGCACCACCGGGCAAACCAAAAATATCGTCCACGCCGAGTTCTTCGAGCGAGCGGACAATAGCTTCCGAGCCGGTCATCACCGTTGGGGGTACAACGTTGTTCGGCCCGAGTACAGGAGAGAGAGTTGCAGCATTGTCGACGACGGCGTCAGCCGGACGGTCGACCTTTTCCGGAGCTTTGGGGGCTCCAGCGGACTTTGCAGCCATCAGCGAGGGGCTGATCGGCGATCCTTTGCTCATCGGACTCTTCCTTTGGGGATCTTCAATTAGTGAAAGTTACTGCTTGGGTACTGCGTTCATGCGGTTGTTGCTAAATGCGCCGTCCCCTGTGGGAAATAAAAAAACCCCTCAGCCTTGCGGCTCTTCGAGGGGTTGCGCGTGACGGTTCGTTACCAGTCGGGCTAGGAAGCCACGCGCTTGGTAAGTACGACAGTGCCCACGGTGGCGCCGACAGTAACGAATGCGATCATGCGTTCAGTGTTCCCTCTTTGTGAGATAAGTGTCAAACGGTGAAGATCTCATCTCACTATGTGGACCCCATTGTCCACGGGTTGGTCCTACCCCCACCCTCCGGCGTGAACGCCGTCCGGCCGGGGCCCCTCGGACCAGCCCTTATTAAGCCCTGCCGCCTCCAGCGGCCTTGTCACCGCTGGAGGCACGGGCTACTTGGCGTCAGCCGCAGTACGCGCCTGTGGAGGCGCTGTGGACCAGCTTGGCGTACTTGGCCAGGACGCCCTTGGTGAATTTGGCCGGGAGGGGCTCCCAGCCGATCTTGCGGGACTCGAGTTCGGCTTCGTCCACCAGGAGGTCGAACGAACGGGCGGCTATGTCCACGCGGATCTTGTCGCCGTCCTTGACGAAGGCGATGGGTCCGCCGTCGACGGCTTCAGGCGCAACGTGCCCGATGCAGAGACCGGTGGTACCTCCGGAGAAGCGGCCATCGGTCAGCAGGAGAACATCCTTGCCGAGGCCCGCGCCCTTGATGGCGCCGGTGATGGCGAGCATCTCACGCATGCCCGGGCCGCCCTTGGGACCTTCGTAACGGATCACGACGACGTCTCCGGCCTTGATCTCGCCCTTGTCCAAAGCGTCGAGTGCACCCTGCTCGCGTTCGAACACGCGCGCGGTTCCTTCGAAGACATCGGCGTCGAAGCCGGCACTCTTCACGACGGCACCTTCCGGGGCCATGGAACCGTGCAGGATGGTGATGCCGCCGGTCTTGTGGATCGGGTTGTCCAGCGCACGCAGGATCTTGCCGTCGAGGTCCGGCGGGTTGATGGAGGCCAGGTTCTCGGCGAGGGTCTTGCCCGTGACCGTCAGGCAGTCGCCGTGCAGCAGGCCGGCGTCGAGCAGCGCCTTCATGATGACCGGCACGCCGCCGATCTTGTCGACGTCGGTCATGACATAGCGGCCGAAGGGCTTCAGGTCACCCAGGTGCGGGATCTTGTCGCCGATGCGGTTGAAGTCGTCCAGGGTCAGTTCGACCTCGGCTTCACGGGCGATCGCGAGCAGGTGCAGGACGGCGTTCGTGGAACCACCGAAGGCCATGGTGACGGCGATGGCGTTCTCGAACGCCTTCTTGGTCATGATGTCCCGGGCGGTGATGCCGAGGCGGAGCAGGTTGACGACTGCCTCGCCGGACTTGCGGGCAAAGTCATCACGACGGCGGTCTGCCGAGGGCGGGGCTGCCGAGCCCGGGAGTGACATGCCGAGGGCTTCGCCGATGCACGCCATGGTATTCGCCGTGTACATACCGCCGCAGGCGCCTTCACCCGGACAGATCGCGCGTTCGATGCGATCCAGGTCACCCTTGCTCATCTTGCCGGCAGCGCACGCGCCCACGGCTTCGAAGGCGTCAATGAGGGTGACTTCCTTCTCGGAGCCGTCCTCGAGCTTGACCCAGCCCGGCATGATGGAACCGGCGTAAAGGAAGACGCTGGCGAGATCCAGGCGGGCGGCTGCCATCAGCATGCCGGGGAGGGACTTGTCGCAACCGGCTAGCAGGACAGAACCGTCGATGCGCTCAGCCTGCATGACGGTTTCAACGGAGTCGGCAATGACTTCGCGCGAAACAAGGGAGAAGTGCATGCCTTCGTGGCCCATGGAAATGCCGTCCGAAACGGAGATGGTGCCAAACTGCATCGGGAACCCACCGCCGGCGTGAACGCCTTCCTTGGCGCCCTGGGCGAGTCGGTTCAGCGAGAGGTTGCAGGGGGTAATTTCGTTCCACGAGCTCGCGACGCCGATCTGGGGCTTGGCGAAGTCGTCATCGCCCATGCCGACGGCCCGGAACATGCCTCGCGCGGGGGCGGCATGGATGCCGTCCGTTACGACCCGGCTGCGTGGCTTGATGTCCGGCTGGTTGTCTGTCGCAATTGGGGTGTGGTCACTCATGGGCACGAGTCTATGACTCTTGGACTGTGGCCAACGAACATGATCAGCGGTTAACGAGAATTCAGCGCTATTTCATTCAATATTTCATTCAAATAATGGACGGTCGTCTCGATATGTGAGATATCGGTCCCATTATCGGCTGCATCTCCGGCCGACAGGATCGCGCGAGTCCTAAAGGCCGCGAATCGATTGACTAACCTAGACAGCCTCGTGACGCGGACGTAACGTCAAATCACGACAACTGCGCCACTCGAACAGAAGGGCTCCACCCATGGAATGGTTGATCACGGTCATCGTCATCGTGTTGATCGTCGCGATTGTCTGGTGGCTCTTGAGCCGCAACCGCGCGAAGTCTTCCTCCGGCGTCATGGCCCCGTCCTCACCCTCGCCGACCGTTTCCTCTCCACAGATGGACGTCACAGCAGCTGCCTTGACGGGTTCGGCCCCTTTGGTGGCAGCGGCCGCGACCGCCGAACAAAACTTGGCCGAGTCGCGCGCGGCCGCACCCGAAGCCGAGCCCGAGCCGGAGCCGGAACCGGAACCCGAGCCGGAAGCGGCAACCGAGGCGGGCGGCGTCGACGTCGACGACTGGGAGCGCCCTGTCCCTCCCCTCGAAACCGGAATGGCCGCCGAGGAAGAGTCCCCGGCGACCGGAGCCTCGGTGGAGGAGCCCGTGTTCGAGGAGCCCACGCTCTCGGAACCCGTGCTGTCCGAGGAGGCGGTTTCCGAAGCGGCGGTTTCCGAGGACGCCGGGACGGTTGCCGCCGAGCCTGAACTTGAAGGGGGCGTGACGGCCGACGACGTTACGGCGGCCGACGCCGGACCCTCCGTTCCGGCCGCTACCGGCGTTCCGGCGTCTTCGGGCACCGAACCGGCCACCCCGGAACAGTTGGCCGATAGCGCCGAGTGGGAAGCGACCTGGAGCGAAGGCGGCGCACCCGTGCCCCCCGCTCCGATTCACCACCGCGAGTACACCGACGCCCATGCACCGACGCTTCCCGGTGCAGAATCCGCCGCTGCGGAGGCAGTCGACACTGCGGAAGGGGTGCAAGAAGACCGGACCGAGACTCCCGGCGCGGTCTCGACGCCTGAGTCAACCACCCCAGCCGAGGATTCAACCGGCGCGCCGCCGTTGGGCGGGCATCTCGCCGCCGACCAGCCGTACGGTGAAGGCTCGGCCGCGGCCGGCGCGGACGGGAGCGGCCCAGATGGCTACACCGTCAAAGGCAACGCGGACACCATGACCTACCACGATGAAGACAGCCCGTCCTACGACGAAGTCAAGGCGGAGGTCTGGTTTATTTCGAGCGCCCACGCCGAGGCAGCAGGTTTCCGGCCGCCTCGCAGGAACCGCCGCTGAGAGCCCCAGGGACCTGAAGCCCCAGGGCACGGGCCTGGAACTCATGAATCAGGCAAAGGCGGGATCGGGGAGCATTCTCCGGTCCCGCCTTGCACTTGTCCGGACTGTGACAGCGGTGGCATGCCTCGCGGCCTTGCTGCTGAGCGCTTGCACAGGGGGCGCCCCCGGACCAGGGCCTACGTCGTCCGCGAGCCAATCACGCGCGGCCCAGCCCTCCGGCACCCAAGGCAGCGGACCGGAGTTGCTTCGGAAGCTTGACCTCAATCTGACAATCCCGTGGTCCATCGTGTTCCTCGACGACGGCACTGCGATCATCTCCGAACGGGACACCAAGCTCATCAAATCGGTCAGGAATGATCGGGCCACGACGGTCGGTGAGTTTCCCGGCGTCGTACCCGGCGGCGAAGGCGGCCTGTTGGGGCTGGCACTCTCCCCGGCATTCGCCAGCGACCGGCTGCTCTACGCCTATTTCACCGGCGAATCGGACAACAGGATTTCGCGCACCCGCCTTGAGCAGGCTGCGGAGCGGCTGAGCCTCGGCACACCCGAAGTCATCTTCGCCGGCATTCCGAAAGCATCGACCCACAATGGCGGGCGCATCCGCTTCGGCCCGGATGGGTTCCTCTATGTCGGCACGGGAGATGCGCAGCACCCGGAGCAAGCACAGGACCGCAATGCGCTTGGCGGCAAGATCCTGCGGCTTACCCCCGAGGGGAAGCCGGCGCCGGGCAACCCGTTCGGCAACAACCCGGTCTACAGCTACGGACACCGCAATGTGCAAGGGCTGGCCTGGGACAGCTCGGGAAGGCTCTGGGCGAGCGAATTCGGACCCGATGTCAACGACGAACTCAACCTCATCGAAGCGGGCGGCAACTACGGTTGGCCACAAGTGACAGGGGCGCCCGGCCGCGCCGGTTACATCGATGCCAAGGTGGTCTGGCCGTCGACGGCGGATGCCTCGCCGAGCGGGCTCGAAATCGTGAACGGAACTGCGTTCACGTGCGCGCTGCGCGGGCAGCGTTTGTGGACGGTACCGCTGAGCGGAGAAACGGCGGGGAATCCCGTGGCATACCTCACAGCCCAGTACGGACGACTAAGGGACGTTTCCCATGCGCCGGACGGCACACTTTGGGTCCTCAGCAACAACCAAAACCCTGATTTTGCGCTGGTCCTGAAGGCTGCCAGCTAGGGGCGCGCAGGACGCCCACGCCGATTTCACACTTCGGCAAGTGTCGTGTAGAGTTACATGTCGTTGCGGAGATCAACGAGGGAAGAAAAGCCCCCAGCTGATCGAAATCGACAAATGCACCTCTAGCTCAATTGGCAGAGCAATTGACTCTTAATCAATGGGTTCCGGGTTCAAGTCCCGGGGGGTGCACCAAAGGGAAGGACCCTTGAGCGGCAGCGGCCGCTCAAGGGTTATTTCTTTGCATCGCGGCAACAAACAATTGCACCTCTAGCTCAATTGGCAGAGCAATTGACTCTTAATCAATGGGTTCCGGGTTCAAGTCCCGGGGGGTGCACCAAAGGGAAGATCCCTGGATGGCTGAATGGCCGTCCAGGGATCTTTTTGCTTTTCGGCAGGCTTCACCCAGGCCGGGCCGGGGCACCGGAGCGAGCTGCGGAAGCTTAGTTGGAAACTTCGCCCGGGGCCGCGCCTGAATCCACTGCGGCCACAATGTCACTTACAACAGCCGAGGAATGGTTGTTCGCCAGTTCGCGTACGAGCGCTTGGAGTTCCCGCCGCAGTTTGGCTGTGTCCACCGGCACCGGTGCAAGCACTTCGCGTTCCAACTGCGTGGCTAGCCCGAGGGTGCGCTCCCCCGCTTCGGTCAAACTGACCACTTGGCTACGGCGGTCGGAAATGCTGCGGGCGCGGCTGACGTGGCCGTGGGTCTCCAGCCTGGTAAGCGTCTTCCCCATTGTCTGCGCCTGAACCCGGACAATCTGTGCGAGCATCGACTGGGTGGTCGGTCCGTTGACGGCAAGAACTTCCATGACAATGACCCCGGCATGGGTCAGGTCCATACCGCGCAGTTTCTCGTTCCAGGCATGCTCCACGAGGCGCGCGGCCGTGGAGAGCAGGCGCCCGGTGGGCCACCGTTCCATATCAGGCATAAGGGCCAGTATATAGACCGCCCGGCGCAGATCAGGCCGGGGTTCAATTCGTGAAGCGGCCAACTCGTCACTAAGCTGAGTGGTCGCGGACGCTAGCAAGGAGCACAAATGGCTGAACGACTCATTCCAGGCGACACTGCCCCGGACTTCACCCTCAAGGACCACACGGGTCGCGAAGTCAGCCTGGCCTCGCACCGTGGCCGCAATACGGTCATCTATTTCTACCCCGCGGCTTCCACACCGGCATGCGCCAAGCAGGCCTGCGACTTCCGCGACTCCCTCGCGACCCTCCAGGCTGCCGGTTACGACGTCCTTGGCATCTCTCCGGACACCGTGAAGGATCTGGAAAAGTTTGTGGCCGAAGAGTCACTGACGTTTCCCCTCCTGTCCGATGAAGGGCACCAGGTCGCTGACGCCTATGCGGCTTGGGGCGAAAAGAAGAACTATGGGCGCACGTACCAAGGCCTGATCCGCTCAACGATAGTGGTGGATCCGGACGGCAAGGTGGCCGTGGCCCAGTACAACGTGCGGGCCACCGGCCATGTCGCAAAACTGCGCAGGGACCTCAAACTCGATTAGTAGGCACCGCGCGGCCGCGTAGGCGAGGCTGGAACGGCTGACGCAAAACCGCGGGTACAATAGAGGCCGGTATATGACCGGGGCAGGGTAACCTGAATCCCGGTCCGGGTACCAGCACCAGCGCGAGTGGTGAAATTGGCAGACACGCAGGATTTAGGTTCCTGTGCCTTCGGGCGTGGGGGTTCAAGTCCCCCCTTGCGCACATTCAGGAAGTGCCCCGGTCATTGGCCGGGGCACTTCCGTTTCCAGCCGGGACTCAGGGCCCTGAACTAGACTGGACTGCGGTCCGGCTGCCGCGGGCCCCAGCCCGTCCAACTGCCTTGAGGGGACAAGAGTGGTAAGCAGCAAGCTTCGCCGAGTCACGCTACAAATCGGCGCAGGCCTTCTGGCCGTGGCCTTGACTTCGTGCACGGTAAGTCCTGGACCGGTACCGTCCACATCGGCCGCAGGCGGCGCTCCGGCGGAGCCGAGCAAGACCTTCAACTTTGGCACCCCGTCGATGCCCCTTGGCCTGGATCCCGCCCTGACGAACGACTCCGAGGCGTATCGCATCACGCGGCAAGTGATGGAGGGCCTCGTGGGAGTCGACTCGTCCACCGGCCAACCGACTCCCCTGCTGGCCACGTCCTGGTCGCAAGGGAATGACGGACTCAGCTACGACTTCACGTTGCGGTCGAAGGTCACCTTCCACGATGGAACCGCCTTTGACGCCGCCGCTGTCTGCGGCAACTTCAACCGTTGGTTCAACTTCCCGGCAAGCGTGCGTCAGCAGGCACCGGGCATCGCATTCAAGAGCGTCTTCAAATCCTTCTCGGACGACGCTTCGCTTTCGCTCTTCAAGAACTGCAAGGTTGTCTCTCCCGACCACGTCCAAATCAACCTGACCAAGCCCTTCACGGGCTTCCTGCAGGCCTTGACGCTGCCGGCGTTCGCAATGTCGTCCCCGAAAGCGTTGGCCGACGGCAATGCCAACGTCCTGGACAGGAAACTGTCAGGACAACCGGCGTCGGCATACGCCTCCCACCCCGTGGGCACGGGCCCCTACGTTTTCTCCTCCTGGGGCAAGGACCGCATCACGCTCACCAGCTACAAGGGCTACTGGGGCGACCGCGGAGAGATAGCCACGGTCAACTTCATTCCGTTCGACTACCCGCAGGCCCGGCTCCAGGCCCTGCTCGCCGGAACCATCGACGGATACGACCTTGTCACCGCCGGCACCTTCGACCAACTGGTCAAGAAGGGCATGCAAATTGTCCAACGGGATCCGTTCTCCGTGATGTACCTCGGGATGAACGAGTCCGTGGCGCCCCTCCAGAACCTTGGGGTGCGCCAGGCAATCGAGATGGCCATCGACAAAGACACACTCATCCACAAGTTCTTCATCGACAACACCTCACCGGCGTCCCAATTCGTTCCCCCCAAGCTAAGCGGCTTCAACAACAACGCACCGTCCTTGGGATACGACCCTGACAAGGCCAAGCAGCTGCTCGCCAAGTCCGGCTATAAAGGCGAGGAACTCAAGTTCTACTATCCGCTCAACGTCACGCGTGCCTACCTTCCCACTCCGGAGAAGATCTACGCGGAGATCAGCGCAGAGCTCACCGCCATCGGGCTGAACATCAAGCCCGTACCGGTGAATTGGGATGACGGCTACCTCCAGAAGGTCCAGTCCCCGGGTGACCATGCGCTCCATTTGCTCGGTTGGAATGGCGCCTACTCTGACCCGGACAATTTCGTGGGCACCCTCTTCGGAGAGAACAACGGCGAGTTCGGCTACAGCGATCCACAGGTGTTCTCAAAGATCGACCGGGCCCGGGGACTCCCCGACGGCGCCGACCGCAACTCCCAGTACCAGACCATCAATGCCCAGATCGCTGCGACCGTCCCTGCAGTACCCATCGCTTTCCCAATCTCGGCTTTGGCCCTTTCCGACCGCGTCGAGAAGTACCCTGCGTCGCCTGTCTTAAACGAAGTTTTTACAAACGTTCGCCTGAAGTCTTGACGTCCCGCCGCAATTTCAGTTATGTGCCCACGCGGGGATATTCTGTGACAGCCAGTGCCGCCGCTATCGGAGATAGATCGTGACCTTCATTTCCAAGACACACCACGCTGACGTCGTCCTTATTGGGGGCGGGATCATGAGCGCAACCCTGGGTGCGTTCATCAAGCAACTCGAACCCAGCTGGACCATCTCCCTCTTTGAGCGACTCGACGAAGCCGGCCTGGAAAGCTCCGGACCGTGGAACAACGCGGGAACCGGGCATGCAGCGCTCTGTGAGCTTAATTACTCGCCCGCAGCGAAGGACGGCTCGGTTGACCCGTCCAAGGCCCTCCACATCAACGAGCAATTCCAGCTCTCCCGCCAGTTCTGGTCCCACCTTGTGGACAATAAGTTGATCGGCTCCCCCAAGGGCTTCATCAACACCGTTCCCCATATGAGCTTCGTCATCGGCGACAAGCACGCCGACTTCCTCAAGACCCGCTACGAGGCACTCAAGCCCAACACGCTCTTCCGCAGCATGGAATACACGGAAGACCAGGCACAGATCGCCAAGTGGGCCCCGTTGATCGTCAAGGGCCGCGACGCCAAGCAGCGCGTTGCCGCCACCCGCGCAGCGGAAGGCACCGACGTCGACTTCGGCGCTTTGACCCGCGAGCTGACCGGCTACCTCGCCGACAACGGCGTTGAAGTCAACTATGGCCACGACGTCACCAACGTGAGCAAAGCCTCCGACGGCGGTTGGGACCTTTCGCTCAAGCACCCCGCTTCCGGCGAGCACGGCCAGATCCACGCCAAGTTCGTCTTCGTCGGCGCCGGCGGTGGAGCACTCCACCTGCTCCAGGCATCGGGCATCCCGGAAAGCAAGGGCTACGGCGGTTTCCCGGTGTCAGGGCAGTTCTTCCGCTGCACCGACGAGGCCATCGCCGGCCAGCACAGCGCCAAGGTTTACGGCCAGGCCTCCGTGGGCGCCCCGCCCATGTCCGTGCCGCACCTTGATACCCGCTACGTTGACGGCAAGCGTTCACTTCTTTTCGGCCCGTACGCCGGTTTCTCCACCAACTTCCTCAAGACGAGCAGCTACCTTGACCTGCCGCTGTCCATCCGCCCCAGCAACATCATCCCGATGCTTGCGGTGGCCAAGGACAACATGGACCTGACTGCGTACCTGATCAAGGAAGTGGCCAAGCGCCACGACGCCAAGGTGGAGTCCCTCCGCGAGTACTACCCCCAGGCCGACGGCGGCAACTGGGAGCTCATCACCGCAGGCCAGCGGGTGCAGATCATCAAGAAAGACTCCAAGAAGGGCGGAGTGCTGCAGTTCGGCACCGAAGTCATCACGGCTCGTGACGGCTCCATCGGAGCACTGCTCGGCGCATCTCCCGGCGCATCCACCGCCGTCCCCATCATGATCGAGATGCTCCAGCGGTCCTTCCCGAAGAACTTCAAGGGCTGGCAGTCCAAACTCAAGGAAATGATGCCCGGCTACGGCGTCAAACTGAACGACAATCCGGAACTTGCGGCCGAGCTGGAAGCGAGCACCTCCCGTTCTCTCCAACTTGAGCCTGCAAACGCCGTCCAGCACTAGCAACCGTCCGGGCTGCGGCCGGTTCGAGACAAGAAACAGACCGTAGATCCCAGGAGACAGTGCAATGTTCCGTCTGGCAAAACTTTCACTGGCGAACAGGGCACTGATCGCGCTGATCACCGTCTTCGCGGCGGTGTTCGGCGTGATCACCATGTCGTCCCTCAAGCAGGAGCTCATTCCTTCGATCGAGTTCCCGCAGATCTCAGTGATCACGGCCATGCCGGGCGCGTCACCGGAAGTTGTCGACAAGCAACTCAGCCGCCCGCTCGAAACAGCGCTGAACAGTGTCGAGGGCCTGGAATCGACCACATCGACGTCGCGGAATGGTGTTTCGCAGATCACCATGGTGTTTACGTACGGTTCGAACCTGGACCGAGCACGGAACCAGATCGATCGCGCCATCTCCAACGCCAAGCGCGTGCTGCCCGCCGACGTCGAGCCCCGGTCTTTTGCGGGCAGCATCAGCGACTTCCCGATCGTGTACCTGGCAGTGTCTTCGGACAAGCCCCTCAGTGAGCTGAATACAGACCTGCAGCGCTTGAGCGTGCCCCGACTCCAGAAACTGGATGGGGTCCGCGGCGCCGAAGTGACAGGTGGAGCCACCCAGCACATCCTGATCCAGCCCAAAGCCCAGGCCATGGCCGCGAACGGCGCCACAGTCCAGTCGCTCACGAGTGCCCTCAAGAACAACGGGACGCTGGTCCCGGCCGGAACCATCGATGATCAGGGCAAGACTCTCTCCCTGCAGATCGGCAGCCCCGTGGACTCCCTCGACGTCATCAAGGGCCTGCCGCTTACCGGGGCGAAGGCCGGTACCACAATCGGCGGCGTTGCCGACGTGAGCATCCAGGACGACGCCGCAACCTCGATTACCCGGACCAACGGGAAGCCGACGCTCGCCCTGTCCATCACGAAAAAGCCCGACGGCGACACGGTCGCCATTTCGCACGCCGTCAAGGATTCCATTCCGCAGATGGAAGCCGAACTCGGCTCCAATGCGCACTTTACGCCGGTGTTCGACCAGGCCCCGTACATCGAAAAATCCATCAAGGACCTCACCACGGAAGGCCTTCTTGGACTTGGCTTCGCGGTGGCGGTCATCCTTGTGTTCCTGATGTCCGTGCGCTCCACGCTCGTGACGGCCGTCTCCATTCCGTTGTCGCTCCTGATCACGTTCATTGGAATATCGGCGACCCACTACTCGCTCAACATCCTCACCCTCGGCGCGTTGACCATCGCGATCGGCCGCGTGGTGGACGACTCGATCGTGGTGATCGAGAACATCAAACGGCACCTCAGCTATGGTGAGCACAAGCTCGGGGCCATCCTCAATTCCATCCGGGAAGTTGCCGGTGCGATCACGGCGTCCACCCTCACCACGGTTGCCGTCTTCCTGCCGATCGCCTTTGTGGGCAACCTGGCGGGTGAATTGTTCCGGCCCTTCGCCCTGACTGTGACCATCGCCCTGTTGTCCTCGTTGCTCGTGTCCCTCACGATCGTTCCGGTGCTGGCGTACTGGTTCCTCAAGTCTTCATCGCCGGCCGCGGACGCGGAGGACGTGCGTGCCGCGGAAGACGCCCGAACCAAGGCGCACGAGGCCGAGCAGCGCAGCCGCCTGCAGCGCGGGTATTTGCCCATCCTGCTCAAAACCCAAAAGCACCCGGTCATGACGATCGTCGCCGCCGTCCTGGTGTTGGGCGGAACCGCTGCCATGTCCCCGCTGCTCGCCACGGACTTGCTCGGTGACTCCGGCCAGAACAGCATGACCGTGCGCCAGGTCCTTCCTGCCGGCACCAGCCTGGCGCAGACCGGCGCCGCCGCGGCGCAAGTGGAATCGGTCCTCCGCGGGATCGACGGCGTCAAGGACGTCCAGGTCACTTCGGGCAACGCCCAAACGGGTTTCGCCGCGCTCACCTCAAGTGGCGCTTCCAACTCGACGTTCACCGTGGTGACGGACGACAAGGCTGACCAGCAGAAACTGCAGGACACGGTCCGGTCCCGGCTCGCGGGCGCCGCGGCTGCCGGGAAGGTCACTGTTGGCGCGCAGCAAGGTGGTCTGGGCACCTCTTCCAGTGTGGACATCACCATCAACGCCGCCAACTCGGCGGATCTCAAGACCGCGAGCGACGCCGTGGCGAAAGCCATGGACGGCGTGCCCGGGAGCGCCGAGGTAGCCACCAACCTGGATGCCAGCCAGTCCGTGGTCCAGGTGAAGGTCGATCGCGCCAAGGCCGTCGCCGCCGGGCTGAACGAGGAGCAAGTTGCCGGCGTCCTGGCGTCCACGGTCAGCCCCATCCCCGCAGGCACTGTCCGCATCGACACCACGGACTTCCCGGTGCAGATCGGCGAAGGCACGCACTTCACCAGCATCGCCGACGTCAGGGGCATCAATCTCCCGACGCCGGCCGGGCCCGTCCCGCTGTCGAGCATCGCGTCGGTGGAGCAAGTGGACACTCCGGTATCCATCACCAGCAGCAACGGCCAGCGGAGCGCGAAGGTGACCGTCACGCCGTCGGGCTCCAACCTTGGTGCCGTCAGCACGGCAGTCAGTGAACGGCTCGCCTCCGTGCAGCTGCCGGCAGGCGTTACCGCTACGATCGGCGGCGCCACGTCGCAGCAGGCGGACTCGTTCCGGCAGCTCGGCCTCGCGCTCCTGGCAGCCGTCGCCATTGTCTACGTCATCATGGTGGCCGCGTTCAAGTCCCTCATCCAGCCCCTCATCCTCTTGGTGTCCGTGCCTTTTGCGGCAACGGGCGCCATCGCTTTGCTCCTGGTCACGGGTGTTCCCCTCGGACTGCCTTCCCTGATCGGCATGCTGATGTTGGTGGGAATCGTCGTGACCAATGCGATCGTCCTGATCGACCTCATCAACCAGTACCGCAAACCACACGATGGCCGCCCGGGAATGAGCGTGGCGAATGCCATCACCCACGGCGCCAGGCAGCGGCTGCGCCCGATCCTCATGACGGCGCTTGCTACCGTATTCGCGCTGACGCCCATGGCTTTGGGCCTCACGGGCGGCGGCGGGTTCATTTCCCGCCCGCTCGCGATCGTTGTCATCGGTGGCCTTGTTTCGTCCACGGCTTTGACGCTTGTCCTGGTGCCCGTCCTCTACAAGCTGGTCGAGGGCCGTCGGGAGAAGAAGTCGCTGCTCAGGGCACTCACGCAACGCCCCGACGTCGTGAAGGACGGCATCGCCGGCCATGGCGCGGGCGACCACTTGGACTGGACCACCGGAATGATTCCCAAAGTCTCGGGCCGCCGATCCACTTCCAGCCCCGCCGAGTAGGGCGACACACCGGGAACAAAATGATGCCGTACCCTGTTGCAGGCAGTGATACATGCAAATGCATCTATTTTAGGATAGACTGTTGGCAGAGCCCGGACACCAATCGGGCAGGCAGAAAGGTACATCATGGAGATCGGCGTATTCAGCGTCAGCGACATCACCACTGACCCCACCACGGGCCACACCCCCACGGAGAACGAGCGCATCAAGGCCGCCGTGGCCATCGCCAAGAAGGTCGAAGAGATCGGCATGGACGTCTATGCGATCGGCGAGCACCACAACCGCCCCTTCTTCTCATCGTCCCCCACCACCACACTGGCGTACATCGCAGCGCAGACTGAACGCATCACGCTGTCGACGTCCACCACGCTGATCACCACGAACGATCCTGTCAAGATCGCCGAAGACTTCGCGATGCTCCAGCACCTGGCGGATGGTCGAGTGGACCTCATCATGGGCCGCGGCAACACCGCCCCCGTCTACCCCTGGTTCGGCAAGAACATCCAGGACGGGATCGAGCTCGCTATCGAGAACTATTCCCTGCTGCGCAAGCTCTGGGATGAGGACACCGTCAATTGGAGCGGCAAGTACCGCACCCCGCTGCAGAACTTCACCTCCACGCCCCGCCCGCTCGACGGCGTCGCGCCCTTCGTCTGGCACGGCTCCATCCGCAGCCCGCAGATCGCGGAACTTGCCGCCTACTACGGCGACGGCTTCTTCGCCAACAACATCTTCTGGCCCAAGGAGCACTACCAGCAGCTGATCGGCCTGTACCGCGAACGGTATGAGCACTACGGCCACGGCAACGCTGACCAGGCCATCGTGGGCCTCGGCGGGCAGTTCTTCATGCGCAAGAACTCCCAGGACGCCGTGAAGGAGTTCCGCCCCTACTTCGACAATGCACCGGTGTACGGCCACGGTCCCTCGCTCGAGGACTTCACGTCCCAGACGCCGCTGACCGTCGGCAGTCCACAGGAAGTCATCGAAAAGACCCTGACTTTCCGCGAGTACTTCGGCGACTACCAGCGCCAACTGTTCCTGGTGGACCACGCCGGCCTGCCGCTCAAGACCGTCCTGGAGCAACTGGATCTCTTCGGCGAAGAAGTCCTGCCGGTCCTGCGCAAGGAATTCGAGGACCGCAAGCCGGCCCACGTCCCTGACGCGCCCACCCATGCATCCCGGGTGGCAGCCTCCGTGATCGCATCGGGAAACGACGACGCAGCCGATGCTGTCAGTGGCGGCGTAGGGCGGACCCCGTGACCACCACGGCGCCCACCTCGTCCGCCGTGCGCCTCGCCGCCGAAACCTGGGAGTCCTTGTTCCGCTCCCAGGTGGCGGTGATGCGCCGGCTCCAGGCCGGGCCGGCCTTCAAGAAGTTGCCCATCAAGGAGTATGACGTCCTGTTCACTCTGTCCCGCTGCCCCACGGGCAAGCTGCGGCTGAACGAGATCAACGATCACGTCCTGCTCAGCCAATCCAGCCTGAGCCGGCTGGTTGACAGGCTGGAGAAGCGTGGGCTCGTGGAGCGCAGCATCGCTCCCGACGACGGCCGCGGGATCCTGCTGGGGCTCACCTCGGCCGGGCAGGAACTACAGAAGGAGATCGGCCGCGAGCACGTCCGCGACATCGCCGAACTTGTGGCGCCGGCCCTGACGGCCGACGAACAACGTGAGCTTCTGCGCCTGACGGATAAGCTGCAAGCGTTCGTCGCAAGCAAATAGCCGCGCGAGAACTAGCGGAGGACGACGAGCTTTGCCGGATCCTCATCCGGCAGCTCGTCGGCCACCACAGCGGTGACCTTCAAGCTCTTCAACGACAGGCTGCCGCCCACCGTGGACAGGAACGCGGTGTCCGAGGAATCGCGTCCGGCGGTGATGCGCAGCATGGATTCGCGCGGGGCCAGGCCTGTGGGATCGATCACGTACCAGGTTCCGTCGATGTGGGCCTCAGCCACGGCGTGGAAGTCCATGGGGCTCAACCCGGGCGCATAGACCGCCGCGAGCCGGGCGGGGATGTCTTTGGAGCGCAGGAGGGCAATGGCAAGGTGGGCGAAATCCCGGCAAACACCTTTGCGGTGCAGGAGCGTTTCCACCGCTCCATCCGTTCCCCGCGAGGAACCGCTGATGTACCGGAGTTCATCGTGGACCCAGTTCCGGACTGCCTGCAATAGCTCCTCGCCGTGCAGACCGCCGAACTCGGCATACGACGTCGGAAGGAGTCGATCGGACTCGGCATAGCGGCTGGGGCGCACATAGCGGATGAGCTCCATCCGGGAGGACTCATCCGGGACACCAAAACCTTCCACCGAGGCACGGTAGTCAACCGTTACTTCGCTGGGTTCGGCGAACTCCATGTAGTGGAAACGCCCACCGTGATGGTCCGTCAGCTCGGTGAGCGGAACAGCTTCGCCTTCCACCGTGACTGACAGCTCTTCGGTCAACGAGTCGTAGCCTGGATTGCTGGCCACGGCGATCGCCATTGCCACCTTGGTGTTGGCGACGGTCTTGAAAACGAGCTGGGCAGCCACGTTGCGTTCCATGGATCTCCGGAGTGTTGCGGCTGGACAACCCCCCGATGTCGCCGATCTGTTGGTGTCAATCGTCGTTCTACAGATTGACCTTCAGAGACAATAGCATCCGCTGGACGTTGGCGAATTCCGAACTCTGGTCAACGTACTTGGCGGCCTGGTCCAAGGTGTCAAAGGACTTCGCGGGAGCAACTACTTCGTCAGTGGCGAAAGCATGCACCGCGGGCATGTCCCCGAAGTAGTAGTTGCCCTTTCCTGCCGGCCCCACCACAAGGTTCCGGAGCTGGCAGGCCTGGCCATCAGTTCCGGCCACCAAGTTGGTGATGCCGTACGAACCGAAGAATTTGTAGCCCTGGATGACCCGGAACACCACGTGCGGAGGGATCGTGGAATCGCCGTCGGCATGGGGAAGGTCAATGGGCACGCTGCTGACCACCACGTAGGGACGCTTGGCGGCCGGATTGCAGTCGGCCGGACTCGCCGAGGCCAGTCCGGTGTGAAGGGTCGCGAGGTACCCTCCCTTGGCGTCTTTGACCTCGATCTTCAGGGCGCCGGGCATGGAACCGGCGTCGGGCGTGACCGATTGCGCAATCCAGTCACTCGGAAGATCGAAGCTGACCTTCTTGGACGCATCCGAGTACGTCTTCCACGCCGAGGCCGTGGCCCCCGCCGTCGCTGTAGTTCCTGCGGAGGGGCTCCCCGTGGAGCCGCCCGACGGCGGGGCCGCACTGGAGCCCGACGGCGTCGCGCTCCCGGGTGCCGCGCTGTTGGACCCGGCCGTCCAGACCGGTCCGCCCTTGCCCTCGGAACTACAGCCAGCCGCGGCGACCACGATGAGTGCACCCAGGACGGCGACTGAAAACTTCGACGGGATCCGCTTTGCTCTCATGCGCACCAGCCTAACGGCGCGGAGCCGCCGCCTGCCCGTCCGGATCGGCGTTTCGCACCTGAAAACCCCGCCGGTGCACTCCGGGCCGCCGCTTCAGCCCGCATCGTAGGACTAGGCTGGACGCATGGCTCCCGATCAGCTTGATGAGGACGAAAACAATGTGGAGGGCATCTCCGCCGTGGACATCGCGGACTGGCGCTTGCGCACGTTTGCCTTGTACGACGACGTCCGCAAGATCGCGGTGGACGATCCCTTCCAAGCCCACGTTTACTGGCGCCAGGAACGGGACCGCATGTTCGGAACCCACCCGGCATCGGCACTGACTCCCGCCAGCAAGAGGTCCTTCTCGGGCTTGCGCACCGCGGACTACGATCCCCGGTTCCGCCGCTATGCTGCCCTCTCTCCGGAAGGAGCGGGCCAGGAGATGAACGTGCACACCGGAACTGACGGCGTGGTGCCGTTTGTCCGGCTCGGTACCTTCGACCTCGACGAGCTTGGCTCTCTGGCTGTGTGGCGCCTCCGCAGCTACGGCGGCGGCATCTTCGTGCCTTTCCGCGACGCCACAGCCGGCAAACCAGGAGGAAGCTACGGCGCCGGCCGGTACTTGCTTGACACCATCAAAGGCGCTTTCCACGGCCTTCGCGGATCCGGGCAACAGGAATTCGTGCTCGACTTCAACTTCGCCTACAACCCGTCCTGCGCCTACAACGAGGCCTGGGCGTGCCCCTTGGCCGGGCCGGCAAATCGTTTGGCCGCGGATATCCCGGTGGGGGAGCTCTACCTGCCCGTCTAAACCTCCGTCCAAACTCCGTCTAAACAGGCGCGAGGACGTAGGATGTCTTCATGACTTCCTCACGTGCACGCCGGATCGCCCGCGTCCGCCCGCTCTCCCCCACCTCGCCGGACGAACACTTCTTCGTCGCGAACGACGCCGTTGACTTCGCTTCCGCGGAAGGCCGGAGCTGGACTGTGGTGGACAGCCCGTTCCCAGGCTCGCCGGCAAATGGCAGCAGCGCAGGGCGGCCGGGTTGGGTTACAGGCTCTCAGGTCTCCGAGGATGCGTTCATGTTCCTTGCGCCGTCCGTTCCCGCCAACGTCTTCGGCATGGCGCACAACACGGGCCAGCCGGGCCGCGACTTGCCCGCGCAGGCGTTCCACAAGGCCGCCACGAGCGTCATCGGACCAGGCGACGCCATCGAGCTCGCCTCCGACGTCGGCTACGTGGACCCCGAAGCGGAACTGACCGTCGTCGTCGGGCGCAAAGTCCGCGGGCTCACACTCGACAACGCGCGCGACGCCATCCTCGGTTTTACGATCGGCAACGACGTCTCTGCGAGGGAACTGCAGAAGACCGACGAACTGTGGATCAGCGCGAAAAGCCAGGACACGTTTACTCCTGCGGGACCGTGGATCGTCACGGACCTCAATGACGATGATCTTTCGATCGGCATAGTGCACAACGGCCGGGAATTGGGCACGGCCAGCACCGCGGACCTCGGATGGAAGGTAGACGAGATCCTTGTCTACCTCACCTCCTTCATGACCTTGCACCCCGGCGACCTGGTCCTCACCGGCTTCCCGGCCGAGTGCACCAGGATCGAGCCCGGAGATACCGTGACCTGCCGCATTGAGGGCATCGGAGAGCTCAGCAACCCCGTCATAGCAGCAACTTGGGAGAAAATTCCCAGCTTGATATGACAGGCTTGAGCCATGGAGCCTCCTGCCGTGCCGGCAATTGAGACGCGGCAGACGTCCCTTCCCAGGCCAAATACAAGCAAGCGCCGCAAAGGCGTGCTGCGCTATCCGGTGGTCAGGCAGCTCATCCGTTTCACCGGCGTCGGGATCATCTGTACCGTCACCTCGCTGGCACTGTACGCGCTGTTCCGCCCGTGGATGGGACCCCAACCCGCGAACGCCGCGGCACTGATTATCACCTCGCTCATGAACACGGCCCTGAACCGGCGGCTGACCTTCAAGATCACAGGCAACCGGAAGAGAACGCAGGATCATCTGAACGGGCTGATCGTGATCGCCGTGGCGCTGATCATCACGGGCGGTAGCCTGGGCGTGCTCCATGCGTTGCGCCCCGAAGCCACCCTCGCCGAGGACCTTTGGACAACCACGCTGTCCGGGTTCGTCGCGACGGCCGTGCGGTTCACGATGCTGCGGCACTGGATTTTCCGCAGGGCCCGCCACGTCTGACTCCCAACTGACTCGCATTTGTTGTCGTTCTGAGGGCTCAGAACGACAACAAATGCGAGTTACTTGGGGTGGGGACAGTCAGCGGCGACCGAGCCCCTGCACGCTCCCGACGGCGGCAGCCACGGCTTCTGCGGCTTGCTCAAGTTCCGCTGACGTCACCGCGGAGTCGAAGCTGAAGCGCACTGCAGTGTGGGCCACCTCGGGCTCGATTCCCAAGGCCAGCAGGACCGGCGGGGGAGCGTCGGATCCAGCGGCGCAGGCCGAGCCGCTCGAACAAACCACACCAAGCCGCTCAAGCTCAAGCAACACGGACTCCCCGCTGGTGCCGGGGAAACAGAAAGACGCGACGGACGGCAAGCGCTGCGAAGGGTGGCCGGTCAACACGGCACCCGGCACGGCCCCAAGGACAGCGCGGATGAAGGCATCCCGCAACGCCGAGACACGTACGGCGAGTTCCGACTGCGCGGCATGGGCGAGCGTGAGTGCCGTGGCCAGCGCGACAGCTCCCGCCACGTTTTCGGTCCCGGAGCGCTTGCCCCGCTCCTGGCCGCCGCCATGGACGAGCGGCTCCAGCTTGAGCCTGCCCTTGGCATAGAGAACGCCGCTACCCTTGGGCGCGCCGAGTTTGTGGCCGGAAATGCTGAGGGCATCGACCCCCAGTTCCTTGACGCCTATAGGCAACCAACCCGCGGCCTGGACGGCGTCCGTGTGGAACGGCACGCCGTGTTCCGCGGCCACCTCCGCGAGTTGCCGCACGGGTTGCACGGTGCCGATCTCATTGTTCGCATACATGATGCTGACGAGGGCCGTCTCCGGACTCAGGCCAGCCCGGAGCGCCTCAACCGTCACCACACCGTGCCCGTCCACGGGGACCACGTCCACCTCGAAGCCATGGACCCGTTGCAGGTAGAGCGCGGATTCCTCCACGGCGGGGTGCTCTATGGCGCTGACGACAATCCGGTTCAGGGCGGGATCCGCGGCTCGCCGTGCGAGGGCGATCCCCTTCACGGCCAGATTGTCGGCTTCGGTGCCGCCGGAAGTGAAGGTAATTTCCCCCGGCCGGCAGCCCAGGACCTTCGCCACTTCGACGCGTGCCCGGGACAACGCGTTCGCAGCCGCTTCGCCAAGGCCGTGATGGCTCGAGGGATTGCCGAACTCCCCCGTCAAATACGGCCACATCGCTTCGAGGACTTCCTTACGGACGGGTGTGGTCGCCGCGGCGTCGAGGAAGATCATGGCGTCAGCCGATACCTGAGGTTGGGTCCGGTGCCACGTCGAGCGTCACGTCCAGGCCCAGATCCAGCGCGTTGACACTGTGGGTGAGTCCGCCGATGGAAATGACGTCGACTCCCGCGGCGGCGATGTCCGCCACAGTGTCCACGTTGACGTTGCCGCTCGCCTCAACGACGGCGCGGCCGGCCACCTGCTTCACACCGGCACGGAGCTCCTCAAGGGAAAAGTTGTCCAGCATGATCGTGTCTACCCCGGCCGCGAGCACGGGTTCGATCTGCTCGGCGCGGTCCACTTCCACTTCGAAGTGAGTGGTGTGGCCCAGCTGGGCCTTGGCGGCCTTGAGCAGTGCGGTGAGCTTGGCGGAATCGCCACCGGTCATCACTGCAAGGTGGTTGTCCTTGGCCAGAACGGCATCGGACAGGCTGTAACGGTGGTTGGCTCCCCCGCCGCAGCGTACGGCGTAGCGTTCCAACACCCGCAGCCCAGGGGTTGTTTTCCGGGTGTCCGTGATGCGGGCCTTGGTTCCGTCGACGAGCTTGACGAACTCGGCCGTCTTGGTGGCAATCGCGCTCATGCGCTGGGCAAGGTTGAGCCCGACGCGTTCGGCGAGCAGCACCGAGCGGGCGCGGCCGCTGACCCGCGCGAGGTGGGTTCCGGCGTCGAACGCTTCACCGTCCGCGAGCAACAGCTCCACCTTCGTGTCCGGGTCGATGAGCAGCATGGCGTCACGGAACACCGTTCCGCCGCTGAACACCCCCGAAACCCGGGCATTGAGCACGGCGGTGGCCCGGGCTTCGGCGGGAATGAGCAACTGCGAGGTGATGTCGCCGCTCGGCGCGTCCTCCGCGAAAGCCCGCTCCAGAATGTCCCGGACGGGTGCTGCGGGGAGGGTCAGGCTAGTCATTGACGAGGCTCGCTTTCCGGCGGATCGTGTATCTCTGAACAATTTCTTCGCGTTGAGCTTCGACGGCGTCACTCCGGTAATGCGCCCCCAACGACCCCCGCCGCGCGCCCGCAGCCCGCACCAACAACTGCGCGGCAAGGAGCAAATTGGCATCCTCATGAACCAAGGAATCCACTGAGTCCGGCACACTCTCAGGAAGCACGACGTCGGCCCAAGCGTTGAGTCCCTCAGCAGCCTCCCGGAGCAACCCCCCGGTCCGAAGCACCCCCGCCTTGGCAGTCATAAGCCGCCGAAGGGCGGTCCGTGAGAAAGGCTCCGGGACGAGCTCAGGCTGCCAGGCGGTGAGCGCCTCCGCCGGCTCGGTGGTTCCCGAAAGCGCCGTTGTTGCGTGGAGGTCCACGCCGGCCGCCGAGCTTGCGAGGCGTTCGCCGGCGAGAGACCGGAGCGCAGGCGCCGAGGGAACTAGCGAGTCGGTCCCCCCACCGTTCGGCGGCGCCCACCCAAGGAACCCTTCAACAGCCCGCCGTCCAAAGACAAGCCCTTCGAGCAGCGAGTTACTGGCCAAACGGTTCGCGCCTTGGACTCCGGTACACGCTGCTTCACCGGCCGCGAGCAGCCCAGGAACGGAAGTACGGCCGAACAGATCGGTGACTACGCCCCCCATCCAGTAGTGGGCGGCAGGGGCAACCGGAACTGGCTCCAGGGTCCAGTCGACGCCGGCTTCGCGGGTCCGGGCGCTGAGCGTGGGGAAGCGCTTCTCAAGGAAGCCTTGCCCTTTGTTCGCTTCCACGACCCGGGCGTCAAGGAAGACGTGGCCGTTGGGATCACCGAGTGACGCCAAGTGGAGGGCGATGCTGCGGGAAACGACGTCGCGCGGGGCCAGTTCGGCGTCGGGGTGGTAGCGGGGCATGAATCGTTCGCCGTTCGCATCCACCAGGATGGCGCCTTCGCCGCGGACGGCTTCGGAAATGAGGAGCGGATCGGTGCCGAGGGAAGTTGGCTTTCCGGCAGCGGAAAGGACCATGCTCGTGGGGTGGAACTGGAAGAACTCCAGGTCCGCGAGCTCGGCGCCTGCCCGCCATGCGAGCGCGAGCCCGTCGGCCGTTGCCACCGAGGGGTTGGTGGTCTGGGCAAACAGCTGCCCCGCCCCACCGGTGGCAAGCAGCACGGCGTCGCCGAACACGCTCTCGAGGCGGCCGTTGCGTAGGAATTCGACGCCCGTGACACGCCCCTCGGACTGGAGCAGGGAAGTCGCCTGCGCATGTCCCAGCACCTGGATTTTCCCGGCGTCCTGCGCGTCAAGGACCGCCAGGATGAGTGCGTTCGCGACCCCGGCACCGGTGGCGTCTCCTCCGGTGTGCAGGATCCTCGGCGCGGAGTGGGCGGCTTCGAGCCCCAAGGCGGGATCGCCGTCGTCGTCCGCGTCGAAACGGACACCGAAACGCTCCAGCCCCCTGATGTCGAGGCGCGCTTCGGTGCACAGCACCCGCACGGCCTCCTCATTGCAGTGCCCGGCGCCGGCCTTGAGGGTATCCATGATGTGCGCGGCGACGGTATCGCCGGGGGCGGGTTCCTCGAGCACTGCCGAAATCCCGCCTTGGGCGAAGAAGGTGTTGCTGTCCGCCAGCGCCCCCTTGCTGAGCAGGACGACCTCCGCACCGGCCTCGGCGGCCAGCAGCGCGGAGTAGAGGCCGGCGATGCCGCTTCCGACGACGACGAGTCGCCGCAGCGCCGGAGCGCCGGGAATGCGTTCTGCAGTCATGTGAGGCTCGATTCGACTGGTTGGTACTGGGTGTGACCTAGAGCGGCCGTGCTGCAAGCATGCGTTCGAGGGCGATCTTGGCGTTGTCCTTGACCGAGTCGTCCACCGTGATGCGGTTGACCACACGGCCTTCCACCAGTTCCTCGAGTACCCAGGCGAGGTAGCCGGGGTGGATGCGGTACATCGTGGAGCAAGGGCAGATCACCGGGTCGAGGCAGAAGATGGTGTGCTGCGGGTTCTCCGCGGCCAAGCGGTTCACCATGTTGATCTCGGTACCGATCGCGAAGGTGGTGGGCTCGGTTGCGGCGGCGATGGCCTTCTTGATGAAGTCGGTGGAGCCTGCGCCGTCTGCCGCGTCGACAACCTCCATGGGGCATTCGGGGTGCACAATGACGTTCACGCCCGGGAATTCGGCGCGGGCCTTCTCGATCTGGCCCACGTTGAAACGCTTGTGGACGGAGCAGAAGCCGTGCCAGAGGATGACGCGGGAATCCAGCAGGGTCTGTTCGTCGTTTCCGCCGAGTTCCTTGCGCGGGTTCCACATGGGCATCTGTTCCAGCGGCACGCCGAGCGCCTTTGCGGTGTTGCGGCCAAGGTGCTGGTCGGGGAAGAAAAGCACCCGCTGGCCGCGTTCGAAGGCCCATTCGAGCACCGTCCTGGCGTTGGAGGACGTGCAGACGATGCCACCGTTGCGTCCGCAGAAGGCCTTCAACGCGGCCGAGGAATTCATGTAGGTCACCGGGATGACCGGCGCTCGGCCATCGGAATCGGGGGCGGTCCCGAAGAGCTCTTCGAGCTGCTCCCAGCATTCCTCCACCGAGTCCTCGTCTGCCATGTCCGCCATGGAGCAGCCGGCAGCCAGGTTCGGCAGGATCACGGCCTGGCCCTCGCTGGACAGGATGTCGGCGGTCTCTGCCATGAAATGCACGCCGCAGAAGATGATGGCCTCGGCATCAGGCTTGGTCAGGGCAGCGTTGGCGAGCTGGAACGAGTCGCCCACGAAATCCGCGTACTGGACAACTTCGTCGCGCTGGTAGAAGTGGCCCAGGATGACAGCCCGGTCCCCCAGCGTCTCCTTGGCGGCGCGGATCCGGGCGTCGAGCTCGGCGTCGCTGGCCAACTTGTACTCTTCGGGCAACTGGCCTTGGCGGGGTGTGGCTTTCGGAGCGTCGTCGGAACTGGACGCGCCGGGACCGTAAGCGGGGATGCCTGCGAGGGCTTCGGCGAGGTCGTACTCCCACGGGCCCTTCGCCAGGGCGGGGCTGCACGTCGACCCGGCCGCGGAACGGCCGCTTTCGGCTTCTTCCCGCGTGATCAGCTGGATAGCTGTGTTGACGCTGCTCATGGTGTACTCCTGTTGTCTGGCCCGAGTCCGGGCGTGCCGGTGAAGCGGTAGAGGCGGGGCGGGCGGTGTTTTCCGCCCTGGAGGTATTCACCGGTTTCTTCGATTTCCGGTGTTCCCTTGATTTGCCGGCGGAAGTTCGCCGGATCGAGCTGGCGGTCCAGGACAGCCTCGTAGACTTCGCGGACCTGTGCCAGAGTGAAGAATTCACCCAGCAAGTGATAGGCGATGGACCCGTAGGCCATCTTGTTGCGCAGCCGCCACAAGGCGTAGTCCACGATCGCGTTGTGGTCGAACGCCAGTTCTGCGAGCCGGTCTGCCCGGAACCAACGAACGTTCTCGGATTCGTCGGCGAGAGCGGCTTCCGTGGGCTGCACCAAGGCCCAGTAGACAATCGAGACAACCCGCTGGGCAGGCGAGCGATGCAGGCCGCCGAAGGCGTAGAGCTGCTCGAGGTATTGGGGAGCCAGCCCCGTGGTCTCGCGCAGGTTCCGGGACGCGGCGTCCTGGAGGGATTCGTCGTGCTGCAGCGGTCCGCCGGGCAGCGCCCACATGTCCTTGAACGGTTCGCGGATGCGACGCACCAGCGGCAACCACAGCGTGGGGCGGCCGGAGCTTTCGCTCGGGCGGAGGGCGAAGATCACCGTTGATATGGCCAACGACGGCGGCGCGAGCCTGCGCTCTTCGACATTGGCGGAGGTGGCGTACACGGTATTCACCCCGCTTCTTTGCCGTAGGGACCGGAAAATTAGTTATAGTCAAGATGACTAGAACTAATGGTACGACTGTTAGAGGACAGTGTCCAAATGTTTCAGCCCGCATTCTCCTTGGCGGCAGCTTCCAGGAGCGGCAAGGTGCGGCCTTGGAAATGAGTATTCAGGACAATCACCGAGGACGAACGGAGCACGGTCTTGGTGGCAATGAGCTTGTCCAGCACGCGCTGCAGGTCCGAGTTCGACTTGCCCACCACCCGCACCATGAGATCCGAACTGCCGGAAACGGTATGGACCTCAATGAGCTCGGGAATGGCAGCCAGGGCTTCGACGACGGCGTCGTGCCCCAAATCCTGGTTGATGGTCAGGGAGCAAAAGGCGACCACGGGATAGCCAAAGCCGGCGGGATCGGGCTGCGGAACCCAGGGTGCCACCACCCCGCGCTCAGCCATCCGGTCCAGCCGGGACTGGACCGTGGCGCGGGCGACCTTCAAGACCCTGGATGCCTCCAAGACAGACGCCCGCGGGGAGTCGGTGAAAAATCGGACAATCTTGGCATCCAACTCGTCCACAACCATCAGTTTTTCCTACTTCCGCCCATGAGCTGTACAAATCGGCACTCCATGCCCAGATGTCACACCAGCTTGTAACCATCCTCTCACGAGTGTTTTTCGCCACTTTCCTTTGGAAGCGGTAAATTCGATAAGTCCTACAAGGACCAGTCGACAAACCATCCACAAGAAGGCAAACACGAATGACAACGAAGTCCACCGCTGTTCGACCCTCCATTACTTCGCGAGGCCTTGGCCACTCGATGAAGCCGCGCCAGCTCACCATGATGGGCCTGGGCAGCGCCATTGGCGCGGGACTCTTCCTTGGCTCAGGCGCCGGAATCCACGCGGCCGGCCCGGCAGTACTCATCTCCTACCTTGTGGCAGGCACCCTGATCATCGTCGTGATGTGGGCGCTCGGCGAGATGGCAGCCGCGAACCCCAACAGCGGCGCCTTCTCGGTCTACGCGGAAAAGGCCATGGGCAAGACGGCCGGATCCACGGTCGGCTGGCTTTGGTGGCTGCAGCTGGTGGTGGTCATCGCCGCGGAGGCGCTCGGTGCAGCAGGGCTGCTGTTCTCCGTCTGGCCGGTCATTCCCGTGTGGGCGCTGGCTTTGGTGTTCATGGTGGCCTTTACCGCGATCAACCTCGCCGGGGTCCGGAACTTCGGTGAGTTCGAATTCTGGTTTGCCATCCTGAAGGTCGCAGCCATTGTCGCTTTCCTTGTCATCGGCGCGGCCTTGCTGTTCGGCTGGCTGCCCGGCGTAACTTCCCCCGGCCTCGGGAACCTCACGGGCAACTTTGCACCGTCCGGCTGGTCTGGAATTGCCGCGGCGCTCTTCGTGGTGATTTTCGCCTTCGGCGGCACCGAAATTGTGAGCGTGGCCGCGGCGGAAACGCAGAATCCCGCACACAGCGTCGGCAAGGCCATCCGCACGGTGGTGTGGCGCATCCTGGTCTTCTACATCGGTTCGGTCTTCGTCATCGCAGCAGTGCTGCCCTCCGATTCCGAAGGCTTGAAGTCGCCGTTCGCCGGTGTCCTGGACCTTGCCGGCATCCCGGGAGCCGGCACGGCCATCACCCTCGTTGCCGTCGTGGCGTTGCTTTCCGCGCTCAACGCAAACCTTTACGGTGCCTCGCGCATGGTCTTCTCCTTGTCTGAACGCGGCGAAGCACCTGCTTTCCTGTCGCGGCTGCGCGGCGCCCAGGTGCCCATGGCCGCCGTCGGGGTTTCCGTTGCTTTCGGTTTCATCGCCACGATCCTGGAACTGCTCTTCCCCGACCATGTGCTTCCGGCCTTGCTCAACCTCGTAGGCTCCACCTGCCTCGTGGTCTGGGGAACGGCACTCGTGTCCCAGTTCATCCTGCGCCGCCGCGCCGACCGCGAAGGAACCGAACTGCCGCTTCGCATGAAGGGATTCCCCTTCCTCACGGTATTCGGACTGGCACTGCTTGCCCTGATCTTCGCGGTGGGCTTCTCGAACGCCGAGAGCGCCGGCCAGTTGATCGGCACGTTCCTGTTGATCGCGTGCATCGCCGTGGCCTGCAGGATCGGTGCCAAGGTCAAGTCCGCACGAAACGCCTAGGCAAACCCAACTAGCCCCACCGCCACCCTCGCCTCGCAAGTCCCCACTGGCTCCCAGCCTTCGCAAGCTCAGGCAGGGACCCTCGCCGGCGGGGCCCCACGGCCAGGGAACCCTGGCGGCGTGGGCCCAGCAGTTGTTGTCGTTTTGACGCCTCATAACGACAACAACTGCGAGCTACTTGGGTGGGCAAGAGGTGCACAAATTGCTATGTACCCCCTAGCGAAGACTGACAGTTCTTGGCAGTTTGACTAGGCCTGAATAGGCGGATTGCCTACGTTCCGAACAGTGACTACGGTCACGTCCATGGACTCATCTCTTCCCGTCGTGGCCGCAGCCGACGCCGCGCCCCTGTCCCCCGGACAGCTCAGGGAGCTCTATTCCCTGATGGCTGCCGTTCGATACCTCGATACCTCGGCCGTCGCCTGGCAGCGCCAGGGAATCATCCCGGGCTACGCCCCCGAACTCGGCCAGGAAGCCGCCCAGGTCGGCAGCGCCTACGCCCTCGACACTGCGCGCGACTTCGCCTTTCCGACGTACCGCGAGATGGGCGTCGCCCGGACCATGGGCGTGGACATGGTGGCGTACATGTCCACCCACAAGGCAACGTGGCACGGCGGAATGTACGATCCCTTGGCAAGCCGTCTCGCTCCCATCCAGGCCGTCGTGGCAGGCTCGGTACTTCATGCCGTCGGCTGGGCCCATGGCCAGACCCTGAGCGGTGGGCACGGAGTGGCCCTCAGCTACTTCGGCGACGGCGCTTCCTCCCAAGGCGATGTCCATGAGGCCATGAACTTTGCCGCCGTGATGAAAGCACCTGTCGTCTTCTTCATCCAGAACAATGGCTGGGCGATTTCCGTGCCCACCGAGCGGCAAGTGGCCGGCGGCTCGGTAGCTGCACGAGCCGCGGGCTACGGAATCCCCGGCATTCAGGTGGACGGCAACGATGTGGTCGCCGTCTATGAGGCCACCCGCAACGCCTTCGCCCACTGCCGCGGCGGGAACGGTCCGGTTGTGGTTGAGGCCATGACTTACCGCCGCGGACCGCATTCCACCGCCGACGACCCCGGGCGCTACCGGAGCCTCGACGACGAGCGCATCGACGCCGGCGAGGACCCACTGGAACGCCTCCGCAAGCGTTTGCTGGCCGAAGGCGTGGCCGACGAGGCATTCTTCACGGCCGCCAACCAGGAAGCCCTGGCAGAAGAAGAAGCCATCCGCACCGGAATCGAAGCCCTCGGGCCCCGGCCCGGCAACGAAATGTTCGATTTCGTCTTCCAGGAAACCACCCCCGCCCTTGAAACCCAGGCCATCCGTTGGCGCGAGGAGTCCGAACATGTCTGAGAGCACCACCGCCACCCTCGAAGCCAGGGCAGCGACAGAGAACCTGTCCGTCAAGCTTTCCATGCAGCAGGCACTCAACCGCGCGTTGGACGAGATCCTCTCGAACGATCCCAAAACGGTGGTCTTCGGCGAGGACTGCGGCCGATTGGGTGGAGTCTTCCGTATCACCGACGGGTTGCAGGCCAAGCACGGAGAACCCCGGGTCTTTGACACGCCGCTCGCGGAATCGGGCATCCTGGGCATGTCCGTGGGTCTGGCCATGGCCGGTTTCCACCCCATTCCGGAAGTACAGTTCGATGGCTTCGCTTATCCCGCCATCAACCAGATCGTCTGCCAGATCGCCCGGATGAACTACCGCAGCCGCGGCACCTTGCCGATGCCGATCACGCTCCGGGTGCCCAGCTTCGGCGGCATCCGCGCCCCCGAACACCACGGCGAAAGCCTCGAGGCACTCTTCGCGCACGTTCCGGGACTCAAGGTTGTTTCGCCGTCGGACCCGCACGATGCCTACCACCTGCTCAAGTACGCGGCCTCGCGGCCGGACCCGGTGATCTTCATGGAACCGAAATCCCGCTACTGGCAAAAGGGCGACGTCGACGCATCCGACGGCGGTACCCTCACCGGCGCCCGCGTTGTCCGGCCGGGCCGCCACCTGACCCTCGTAGCCTGGGGTGCCATGGTTGCCCGGTGCCTGCAGGTTGCCGAACTCGCTGCGGAGGACGGAATCGACGTCGAGGTCCTCGATCTGCGCTGGCTCAAGCCGATCGACGCCGAAGCACTGGCGACTTCCGTCGGAAAGACGCGGCGCGCCGTCGTCGTGCATGAGGCTCCACTGACCTCCGGGTTGGGGGCCGAAGTGGCCCAGCTGATCACGCAAAGCTGCTTCGACACGCTCAAGGCGCCCGTCGAACGGGTCACCGGCTTCGATGTGCCGTACCCCTCCGGCGACCTGGAGGACGAATACATTCCGAACATTGACCGCATCCTCCTGGGGATCCAACGAGTACTGGAGTATCGACGTGGCTGAAATCAGCTTCCCCCTGCCCGATCTTGGCGAAGGCCTCATCGAAGCGACCGTGCTGGACTGGCTCGTCTCCCCCGGCGACCAGGTGGAACGGAACCAGCCGCTCGTGGAGCTGGAGACGAGCAAATCCGCCCTCGAGTTGCCGAGCCCGCAGGCGGGTAAAGTGATCCGTATCCACGGCGCGCCGGGCGACACCATCAACGTCGGTGAGCCGCTGGTGGTGTTCGAGGTGCCGGACAATACTGCCGGCATCGTGGGCACCGTTCCCAAGGATGACGCACCGAAGCGCCGGGTCCGCCTGAGCGCTGTACTTGATGAGGACTGACACCATGAGCGGCAGGCACACGGAAGAGCACATCCACACTGTGGAAGGAACAGATCCGCATCTTTTCGTGGAAGTCCATGAGCCCGCCGAAGGCACCGATGCGGGTCTGCGCCCGGTCCTGCTGCTGCACGGTTTCTCCTCGTCCACCAAACTCAATTGGGGCGACACAGGCTGGATTTCCACCCTCAAGTCCGCCGGCAGGCGTGTCATCACCGTGGACCTTCCAGGGCACGGCCAGAGCAGTTCCCCTGAGGACCTCGACTCCTACTCCCCGAGCCGGATCCGCGCGGACCTGCTCCAGATAGTCGCCGACGCCGGTGCGCGCCCCGTGCGCGCCGGTGACCCTACCAGCGGGCTCGACGTCATCGGCTATTCCTTGGGTTCCCGGCTTGCCTGGGAATTCGGTGCAACCCAGCCCGAACTCGTGCACCGGCTGGTGTTGGGCGGCCCGAACAAGGAGGACCCCTTGGCGTCCTTCGATCTCGCGGCAGCCCAGCGCTACCTTGCGGACGGCACACCCATCGAAGACGAGTCCACCGCAGGGTTGCTCAAGATGGCACAACTCTTGCCGAGCAACGATCTTTTTGCGCTCTTGTCGCTCATCGAAGCGATCAAGGGCGAACCCTTCGATCCTGCCGAAGCCGTGCCCCACATGCCGATGCTCCTGGTGGCAGGCGACAAGGACGAGCGCGCCATCACCATGCCGGAGCTCGCTTCGATCGCTTCGCACGCCGGCGGCATGGTCGAACAACTGCTTGTGCCGGGGCGGAACCACAGCAACGCCGTGACCAGCCGGGTTTTCAAGGATGCCGCGGTGGCGTTCCTCGGCGTCTAGGGGGTGGCGGAGCGGTTGATAGTGGCGGAGCGGCTGCCTTAGCCGGCCAGCCGCTCCGCATTGAGCGTCATGCGCTCGAGCACGCTGACGGCCATGGCGTATTCGTCGATACCGATACCCATCGAGAGATCCCGGCGCGAGTCTTCAACGAGCCGTTGGGCTTCCGTTTGTTTTGCGTGGCCCAATTCGCTGAGGCTGAGGCGATCATCCACCATGATGATCATTCCGCGGCCTACGAGCGCGGCGAGTTCGTTTTCGCGACGCCGTGTGTCGCCGCCCCAGAATGGGTTGAGTATTCCGTCAAGTTCCTCGGGGCTGAGGGGTGTCTCGGCCAGGACGTTGAGGGTCTGCCATTGCCTCCGGCTGAGTTTCAACCTCGCCAACGTGCTGTCCAGATGCGCCTCCAATGCGGCATCCAAGCGTTTGGTCCAGTAACCGATGGGCTTGTTCACATGGCCCATCGTGGCAGCGCGGAGCGGTCCCGGCAAGAAAGGTAGGCTTGATTCAGCGCTGGATGACGTGGAAGTGGGACGAATGGGCATGCGCTTCAAGGACCGTGCGGACGCCGGACGCCGCGTGGCAGCAGGGCTTCCGCAGCTCCGGCAACGGCCGGACACCATCTTGTTGGGCCTCGCCCGCGGTGGGGTCCCTGTGGCGGCCACTGCCGCCGTCGAGCTCCTCCAGCCATACGGCGCCATCCTGGTGCGCAAACTCGGCATCCCTGGGCGTGAAGAAACAGCGTTCGGCGCCTTGGCTTGGTCCAATGGCAGGATCGTCCGCATCCTCAACCGGCCCCTCGGCGAACGAATGCTGCGGCACGGAATCACCCAGGCTTCGCTCGACGCTGTGGAGGTACGCGAGCGGGGAGAACTCCTGCGGCGAGTGAAGACCTACCCCGGTATCAACTTCGACCTCAAGGGCAAGACTGTGGTTCTTGTCGACGACGGACTCGCCACGGGCGCAACGATGCGCGCCGCCGTCGAGGCCGTACGCGCGGGCGGGGCGGCGACTGTGGTGGCGGCCGTCCCCGTGTCATCCCTTGAAGCCCAAGCGTCCATCAGCCGGGTGTGCGATTTCATGATGTGCCTGCACACGCCAGGCAAGTTCCACGCCGTGGGCGCGTTCTACGAGCACTTCGAGCAATTGACCGACGACGACGCGGTGCGGCTTTTGGAGCAGGCGGGGTAATTCGCAAATTTGCCGGAGGGTTGCGGTTGTTCCAGCCATACGTGAGCGAGCGTCGGAGAATTTCCGGCCATACGTGAGCGAGCGTCGGAGTGCGAACGACGACGGCGATAGCTCGCCGTCGTCGTCGGACGCGCCGTGGCGCGTTCAGTCCTTCCGCTCGAGGAACTCCCGCACCCGGGCGCGGGCCGGCTCGCGGTCGTAGCTGTTCACGAGGGCGGCAGCCATGCGGACGGGGTCGCCGAAGAAGAAGTACTCATAGAGGGCCTGGCGCCCGGCGAACGCGGAAATGCTGGCATCGAAAGCGAGCTTGAAGAGGCGCACGCGCTCCGGCCCGGTCAACGTTTTCGCCTGCAGGTATAGCTCGATGTCCGGCAACGCGTCACTCGCCACGTCCGCTTCGCCTGGCAGCGCCATGAGGCCCGACGCCGAGAACTTCCGGATAATGGCGGGGAACCGCTGGGCAACCTTGGGGTACCAGTTGCGAGCCGCATTCAGGGTGGGCCAATGCGGCAAGAACACGCCATCCGGGCTTGGAGCTGCCTGGGCTTCGGCGGCCACCATGAGCGCCTTACCGATTTCGACGGTCTCGATCAGCTCCGCGAGGTCCTCCTGGATGTGTTGGAATCCGTCAATCCCGATCGATGCCGCGATCTCCGAGGCCAGGCCGAGGAAGAACTCGCTCTTCGCGATGGTCCTCGTGACCACCTGGTGGGTCATGAGGGCGCCGGCACCGGTCTCGGAGTAGAAGGCGTTGCACAGTTCAGGATGCCCGAGCATGAAGATGCGCTCGTTCGGCACGAACACGTGGTCGAAAACGACGACGGCGTCCATCTCCTCGAAGCGGCTCGCGAGCGGCTCGTCGTGGGTGCCTCCGCCGTTGTAGAGCGAGGTCCGGCACAGGTAACGCATGCCCGGCGCATCGTTCGGGAGGGCGAACGCGTAAGAGTAGGGAGCATCTTCCGGCGTCGAGCGCAGGAGCGTCGAAGGGAACACGAGAAGCTCGTCGGCGATCGGTGCGATCGTGGCGAGCATACGCGCGCCGTGGACCACGATGCCGTCTTCCCGCTCCTCGACGACCCTCGCGGAGAGCTGCCCGCCGAGCTGTTCGGAACCTGACACCGAACGGTTGACTTGCGGCGGGATCAGCGTGTGCGTTGCAAGGAGATCGTTCTCGCGGCAATGCTCGTAGTATTTGCGGATGTTTTCGCCGAACATCGGATCGGCCTGGGCAAACCATTTTTCTGCGGCCGCGAGCGCCGTGAGGGCGCCGTTCATGTAGTCACCCGTCCGGCCCAGGAACCCAAGGGAGTACTCCGCCCAGGTGCGGATCGCTGCATGCCGATGTTCGAGGTCTTCCTTGCTGCGCGGCACGAGGAACGAGGCACTCACCCGGTCACCTGTCGTCGGGGACTCGTAGGTGAGGGCGTCCGCATACTTCGGGTCATGCTGCATGTCGAAGAGCTTCGCGTACGTGCGGGCCACGTTCCTGAAGGACGGGTGGTCGGCGATCTTCTCGGTGACCATTTCGCCGTCGATCAGGACGTGGGGGTTCATCGAGTTGAGCTTGTCCAGGTACTGCTGTCCGGTCCGGATTCCCATGGTTGTCTCCAATGATGGTTGAGCTGAAACGGCATACGGATGCGGCGTCGACGGGCGCCGGCAACTACAGAAGGTCCTCCATTCCCAATTGGCTTTCCGGGATAGTGGTGAAAGAGCTGTTGGCGAACGCGAGCGCGTCGCCGCTGCGGTAGTTGAAGTCCGCCACTTCACCCAGGTAGAGGGTGTGGTCTCCGCCGTCGTAAGCCGCCCAGGGCGTACATTCGAAATAGGCGAGGACGTTGGATAGCCGGGGCGCCGTGTCGCCTTCTACCCAAAGGGGCTCGGGCCCGGGTCGGCCCGCGAAATGCAGGGCGAGTTGCTTCTGTTCGGCGCCCAGGATATTGACGCTGAAGGGGCGCCCGGCCAGCTCATCGTGGGCTTTGGCGTTGCGGGCGATGCTGACCAGGACCAGCGGCGGTTCCATGGATACGGCGGTAAAGGAGTTGACGGTGATACCGTGCCGCTTGGTGGCGCCGTCGAACGTCACGATGGCGACACCTGTGGCGAAGCGGCCCAGGCTGCCGCGGAAATGATGTGCCCGCGGCCGCGAAGTGCGGCTCAAGGGACCGGGCTCCGCATTGTGGCTGGACTTGGCAATCATCGTTGATTCCTGGCTGGCGATTGTTCTATATGTGAATTTGTTCTATATTTGAACAACAAATTCTCATACAGAACCATAGTCTCTTGTGAGTGACAGCACAAGACGGCGGGCCGGTCGCGTTAGGCCCCAACATAGGATGGAGCGCATGATGTCTCCCAGCGCCGCGAAAAGTCTGCAGGGCACGACGGCGACGGTCTCGCCGTCGCAGACCCTCTCCCGCGGAATCCAGGCCCTCGAAATCCTGGCGGCAGCCGAGGCCCCGTTGACCATTGCAGAACTCGCCGGCGCCCTGCGCGTTCATCGCTCGGTGGCCTACCGGATCCTTCGCACGCTGGAGGATCATTCCCTGCTGGTGCGCGACGACGCCGGCCGCGTTCAGCCCGGTCCCGGCCTTGCGGTGCTGGCCCGGGGTGTCTCCCGCGACCTCCAGACGGCCGCCCTCCCGGAACTGACCCAGCTTGCCAACGCCCTGAACATGACGGCATTCGTAGCGGTCTGGGATCATCAGGACTGCGTCACGCTGGTCACTGTCGAGCCCCGCCACTCAGCCGCGACCCTGGCACAGCATCCCGGCACACGCCACCCTGTGAATACCGGGGCGCCTGGAATCGCGATCCAATCCACCATGAGCGAAGAGGAATGGTCCGCCCGCGCTCCGGGCCTGCCCTATCGACCGGAAGCGGCAGAAGCGCGCCGGCTCGGCTACGCCGCGAGCCACGACGAAGTCATCGCCGGCTTGTCATCCTTGGCCGCCCCGATCCGGGTGCCGGGCGGGCGGCCCGCCGCGATCGCCGTCGTCTACATCCGCCGCGAACAGGATCAGGCCGCCGTCGGCGAAGCACTGGCGGCGAGCGCGGCCCGCATAGAGTCCCAACTGGCGTAAGGACCCGCCCCTTGGACCCCTGAGCCTTCACCCTTTGATGCGTGCGTTCGTCCGGTTTCTTCCAACGCTCGCTCACTTATAGGGCCAAACCCGGGAACCATCTCGCAGATGATCTGAGCGAGGGTTCCCAAAAAATGGCCCATAAATGAGCGAGCGTCGTTATGGTTGCGTGCTTGGCCGGCGCCGGAGGACCAGCCCGGCAACGATGCCGAGCACCAGAAGCGCGCCCGAAGCGGACGTGGACACCACAAATGCGGCGCCGGGTCCTTGGGTCTGGGCCAACTGGCCGGCAAGGTAGGCGCCCAGCGCCGTACCTGCCACGATGCCGCTCGCCAGGGCCGTCATGACCGTCGCCATCCGGCCGGCCGGTGCCACGACTCCCCCGATACTGAAGACCGTCACCATGACGGGTCCCACGGGAATTCCGAGCACCAACAGAACGACGACCATCGGCCAGATCCCGGCGGGAAGGAACAACAGGAGGGAGAACGCCGTCATCGCGGCCGCGGCGAGCACCCAACGGATGGTCAGTCCGAAGCGCTGCGGCCAATAGGCAACAGACAGCGCAGCGACGGCGGAGCTCAGGCCCATGACGGAATACATCAGCCCCGCAATTTCCGCCGTGGCGAACTGGGCGGAGAAAGCGCTCAACGCATTCTGGGTTGCACCAAAGAATGTTCCCATGCAGACCATGGCCAGCACCGGAACGGCGACCTTTAGCCAGGCCAATGAACGGACCCTTGACTGCTGCTCTGCAGGGACGCTCCCGACGGCGGTGCGCGCCTTGCGCTTTGCCGGCACCACAGCCAATTGTGAGGGATGGACGGCGAAGGCCGGCACGAGGGTGGCCGTAAGGACCGCCGCCAATGCGAGCGGAAGCCAAGGCGCTACGAGGCTCGCCAGAATGCCGACCAGCGCCGGACCGAGGACGAAAGTGATCTCGTCCGCGGTTCCCTCGTAGGACAAAGCGGTGTCGAGGTCTGCGCGGCTGGATGCCACGCTTCCAGAAGCGGCGGCATTGGCCCCGGTTCCGGGCATCGAATTCCGGGTGTTCAGGTTCCTAGTGGTCAGTGCCATCCAACGGACACGGGCCATGGGCCCCACCTGCGGGCAACTCGCCCCGGCGAGGAACGCTGTCACCAATATGGCAATCGCGTCCGTGGGGGTGTTGAAATCTGGCGTCAGGTACGCCGCAACGAGCAATGCGATGACTGTCATGGCGTTGACAGCAGCGGCTACGAGCAGAACCGGGCGCTGGCCTGAGCGGTCGGCGAGCGAGCCGAGCACCGGCGCGCCCAAGGCCGATCCGATTCCGACTGCTCCGGCAGCCAGGCCGCCGATAGCGTAAGAATGACTGACGGCCGTGACCAGCGTGAGGGTGCCGACGGTCAGCATGGCAAGGGGCAGCCTCGCAAAGAGTCCCAGCGGGAGGAAGCTCCGGCCAGCGAGCTCGGGCAAGCGGGCGAAGCGCCCAGGTAGACGCGAGCGACGGGGCTCCGCCGACGGGGACTGGGCCGACGTTGGCGCAGAAGGAAATTCAGGGTGAGGCTTAAGTGCGGTGTTCGCCGCGGGGTTCTGTGGGGAGGAGCTCATGATTCCGGGTTCGCTGAATGGTGCGCATCGTCCCTCCTCCCGATGCGCGCGACCCGGTGTAACCCTCCAAGTCTACCGGACGGCTGCGCCTGCTCCAGCGGGCCGCATACACGAGCCCGCAGCCTGAACCGGTGTCTAGGCTGCGGCGGCGTCGACGATTCGCACGGTGGAACCGTTCCGGTTTTTGATTACTTGCAGCTGGCTGCTGATCCTCTGTTTCATCTCCGCAACGTGGCTGACCAGTCCGACGACCCTGCCGCCGTCGCGCAGTCCCTCCAGTGCATCCATGACCTGCTCAAGGGATTGCTCGTCAAGGCTCCCGAAACCCTCATCCACGAACAAGGTTTCGATGTCTACACCGCCGGCCTCCTGTTGGACCACATCCGCGAGCCCCAGGGCCAACGCGAGCGAAGCCATGAACGACTCCCCTCCGGACAGGGTTGCGGTGTCCCGCCGCTGGCCTGTCCACTCATCCACGACTTCCAGTCCCAGACCGGATTTGGCGCCCCGGGCAGCCTTGGCGTCCGTGTGCTGCAGGGTGTATCGGCCATCGCTCATGGCGATAAGCCGCTCCGACGCCGCCGCCGCGACCTGTTCGAGGCGGGCAGCGAGGACATAGCTGTTGAGGCTCATCTTGTAGCCGTTATCGCCTGCTCCCCTGGCGGTTTCAGCGAGCTCGTTGAGTACCCGGGCGCGTTCACGGGGGCCGCGCCCGGATGCCGCAGCGTCTTCGTACTGTGAGCGGATCGCCGCCAGGCTGGTCATCGTCCTGGCAGCGAGTCCCGCAGCTAGATCCAGCCGGCGGGCCGTTTCTTCCGTTTGTCCGGCCTCCTGTTCCAGGGCGGCGAGCTCGACGGCGGTCAGGGGCACCTCACCGATCTGCGCTTCCTTGGCAGCGAGCACGAGTTCCTCGGACTCGAAGACCTCCGCGAGTCGGGCGCTCTCGGTCTCCGCGGCCCTGATGGTTTCATCGAGCCTCGCGGCGTGCTGCTCGTCGAGGATTTCGAGCCGCGCGGCCTCTGCGGTGTCGAATCCGTTCGCCGACAGGGCGGTTTCCAAGGCTGTGGAAGCATCATCCGAAGCCTCCCGGGCACGTTCCAACTGCACTCCCGCGGCCACAGCGGACTGCAGGAGCTCGCGTTGCCCGGTCAATGCCTCAATCCGCTCGCGCAGTGTGTCGAAGCCATCACGAAGGCCGCGAAGCAAGGTCTCCAGGGACTCGCGTTGTTCGTCGAGCAGGACCATGGTGGACGCAGCCTGCGCCGCGGCGGTGTCCTCCTGGACTTGCTCTTCCTCCAAGCGGGCAATGCGCTCCGCCGCGCGTGCAAGGTCGGTCTTGCCCCGTTTGAGCCCGTCGACGGCGGAACGTGCCGAGGCCAGGGCGTCTCTGGCTACGGCCTCCGCCGAAGCGGCTTCCTTCGGATCGATATCTCCGCCTTGGGCGGCGAGCACGGCAACTTCCTGCTCGGCGGACGCGAGCTCGGCCGCCGCCTGCAACAGTTCGTGCTCGCTCTCGTCATAGCGTTCATGGGCGGATTGCTCTTCCTCGGCAAGGGCCAAGGCGGTTAGCCCGGCTGGCGCCGGAGACGGGTGTTCGGAGCTTCCGCAGACGGGGCATGCTTCGCCGTCGTGCAGCTTTGCGGCGAGTTCGGCGGCGGCATTGGCCAGCCGGGATTCGCGGAGATCCAGCCAGAGTTGCCGGAGGTCCTGGGAGAGGGCCCGGGCCAACGCGTGGCGCTTCACTGCCGCGGACTGGGAATCAAGGGCGATTGTGTAACGGGCTACGGTTTTGACCGTGTTCTGCGCTGCTGCAGCTTCGCTTTCGCGGAGGGGCAGCTCCACAGCGGCCGCTTCCAGCGGGACCAACTCGCCTTCCAAGGCAGCCGCCTCCGCGCGAAGACCGGCCAATGCGACGGACCGCGCTGCTTTGGCCGACTCCCGTTGTCCTGCCGCCAGCTCAAGCGCGTCAAGCCTGGCAGTGATGTCCTCGAGCTTCTGTTCGTCCCCGACACGGGCCTCCACAATGGCCATCGTTTCTTGAATCCTGGCCAGGGACGCTCCGGGGTCGCTTGCGTCCAGAGAGGCGGCAAGAAGCTTCGCCGTCGCCGACTCCGCCTTCGCGCCCGCGAGGTCTAAGGCCTTCGCGGCGCGGTCGACGGCGTTGAGCTGTCCGCCGAGGACGGCGGCTTTGCGGTGGCGTCCAAGCCGCTCGCGGAATTCCTGCACTTCAGCCGCACGTGTGGCGAGGACTTCGCGCCGGCGCGTGGCGGCGTCGAGCTTCGCGTGCCGTTGAACCCGTTCCCGGGCGGAGCTGAGTTTGTCTGCCAGCTGAAGCCGGACGGCATCGGCAGAGATTGCAGCTTGCTGCCGCTCCAAAGATTCGGCCCGGGCCCGGGCCTCGAGGGTCCCTAGCCGGAGTTCGGGCGTGGACTCGTTGGATCCTGCGTCATCGAGACCCGGATCGCTGGCTTCTTCGATGCCCAGTTGCGCGTACTCTGACTCCGCCCGCTGCACGAGAAGCTGAAGTCCGTGCTGGTTGTCCTGCACTTTTGCTCGCGCGGCGTTTGCCTGGAGTACCAACTGCTGCTCGATCGCTTCAAAACGCTGGGTTCCGAAGAGTTTCTGCAGGAGATCCAGCCGGTCGGAAGCCTTGGAACGCAGGAAAGCCGCGAAGTCTCCCTGCGGGAGCATGACCACCCTGGTGAACTGTTCCCGGTCCATGCCCAGGACGTCACCGATTTCCATGCCGGCTTCGTCGTTGCGGGAAGTCTTTTCTTCCCACAAACCATTGACCCGTTCGCGCAGTAGCGTTTTGGCCTGCTGCGTGGTGAATCCCTTGCGTCCACGGGCGCTTGGCCGGTCCCATGCCGGGGAGCGGGTGACCTCGAAGCGCCTGCCGCGCGCCGAGAATTCGCAGACCACCCGGGGCTCCGCAGCCGGTTCCGCGTGATCGCTCCGCAGGCGTTTGCCGTCCTGGCGGGCGCCTGGCACCGAGCCATACAAGGCAAAGCAGATAGCGTCGAGCACGCTCGTCTTTCCCGCGCCGGTGGCGCCATTCAAGAGGAACAGGCCCTGTGCACCCAGCTGGTCGAAGTCGATTGACTGAAGCCCGGCAAACGGACCGAAAGCCTCGATTTCAAGGCGGTGGATTCTCACAGCTCTGCTCCTTCCAGCCGGACCGATTCCAGGGCTTCACGAAGGGCGGAAAGTTCAGCGTCGTCAGCGGGCCTCCCGCGCACATGGTCGAGGAAGCCGCAGCAAACACCAAGATCGTCTTCGGCCTCTGCAAGCCTGCTGCTGTAGCTGGCTTTGACCTTTCCCGCGGCGTCTTCAGGGTCAAAGCCCAGCACCAGCGTGTCCGGGAAACGGGCACGGAGCTGTTCCATAGCCTGCGCCGGCCGTGCGGAGTCCGTGAGGGTGACTTGGCAATACGCAGTCTCGGCCCAGGAATATTCCTCCGATTCCAAAAGCTCAGCGAGCTTCCCCCGGAGAATGGCCAGCTCCCGCGGTGCTTTCCACAGAATTTCCCCTACGCTCTCAACACCGTTGACGCCGACATCAATCAGCCATGCACCCTTCCGATGCTTGGCCTCCGAGAACGAGTACGCCAGCGGCGAACCTGAATAGCGGACGTGCTCCGAAAGTTCCTGGCGACCGTGCAGATGTCCGAGGGCCGTGTAGCCGAAGCCATCGAAGAGATCCAGGGGCACTGCCCCCAAACCGCCGATGCTCAAATCGCGTTCACTGTCCGAGGTGATGCCGCCGCTCGCGAAGGTATGTGCCAGCACAACCGAGTGCACCGGCCCTGCTTCGCTTCTCCGGGCAATGTCCTCACGGATGAGCTGGACCGCGGCCTGCGTGACGTCAAAGTGGCTCGGTGTTTGGGTGCCGAGCCGTTCGGCGACAAGCCGCGGTTCAAGGTACGGAATCCCATAGACGGCAAGCACGGGCGCACCCGGCTGAGCCGCGCCGTCCTCGCCATCCAGCGGAAACAGGACAGGGGAATCGAGATCCTCTACCCGGGTCCGCAAATGGACTCCCCCGCGCTCCAGCAGGCGTGAGGCGAAACCAAGGCGGATCGCGGAATCGTGGTTGCCGCTTGTCAGGACCACCTTGGCTCCGGCATCCGTGATCCGCACGAGGGCGTCGTCGAGAAGCTTCACGACATCCAGGGCAGGCAGCGCACGGTCGTAGACGTCCCCGGCAATCAAGACGACGTCCACCGACTGTTCCCGAACGACTGCCAGCAATTGCTCGAGGAAATTGCGCTGGGCGTCAAGCATCCCGGCGCCATGGAACGAGCGTCCCAGATGCCAATCCGAAGTATGCAAAAGCCTCATGTTTTCAAGCTAACTGGAGGCACGGACATTATTGGCGCGGCGCGGCGGCACCGTCCGTAACATGGCCTTCCGGGCAGCTGAATTCCTGTGTCAGCCCCGCTTGCCGTCGAAGAAATCACGGGCCGGGTCGGCGTCGGGCTTCTCTTCCGCGGGTGCCGCGGTGGGCGCAGGAGCCGGCGTGGAAACCTCGGCCGCACTTTCCGGGGCAGCAGCTTCAGCGTCGTCGTCGGACTTTTCGTCCCAGCCGTCGGCCGGCAACGGTTCTTCGACCTCAGGCACGGCCGCCGGAGCAGTTTCGCCGAAGCCGCGGAAGATGAGGCCTGCGATCGCCGCGCCCACCACAGGTGCGACCCAGAAGAGCCAGAGCTGCTCCACTGCCCAGCTCGAGCTGAAGATGGCGGAGGCGGTGGCACGTGCGGGGTTGAAGGCAAGGTTGCCGGTGGATTGGCCCAGCTGCAGCAGGACTGCGACTGTCAGGCCGACGGCGAACGGTGCTGCGATTTTGCCGGGATTGCGACGCGCGGTGGCGCCCAGGAAGACACCCACGAGGAGCGCAGCACCCAGGATCTCTATGAGCATCACGCCGGTGACGGGAACCTGGAAGCTCGAATGCGTACCGAAGCCGGAGGTTGCCGTGTCAAAGACGGTCCGGCTGTCAGTGATCCCGGGAACGGTTCGGACGACGGCGAAAATCGCCAACGCGCCCAGCAAGCCGCCCACAATCTGGGCCCCAACGTACGCGGCCCCATCCACAAGCTTCATCCGGCCGGCAACCAGGTGGCCAACCGTGATGGCCGGGTTGAAGTGCCCGCCCGACAAGTAACCGAAGGCGAGCATGGCAGCAGTAACGGTCAGACCGCTAGCCAGCGAGGCCGGCATCGGAACCGCCTGGGGGTTGATGAAGATCAGCACGCCCAAGCCAATAACCACAAGGAACAGCGTCCCCAGAGCTTCAGCGGACGCCCGGGCTAGGAGCCGGGATCCGCGGGAGGAGGGAGCGGACACAGTTGTGGTCATGTCGAGGGATTCCTTTGTTCGAAGTTCGGGTGGTCTGTTGCGGAGGCGAGCACTCCTGGCACGGCAAGAAGCCCTGCAGCGGACCGCACTCTTGCCCCGCAGCATCCTGTCAGCCGAGTCTGGACGCTTCCTGAATCCGAGCCTAGCCGCCCAACGCGATTGCGGCGACCGCAGCGCAGGCGAGCGCGATGATGGACAGGGCGCTCGCAAGCATCAAGATAGCCGACGCTTCCTCCGCGCCATGGTGCAACTGATGAGACCTGACCCAGACAACGCAGCCCAGGACGATCGTCGCAGCGGCGGCCGTCAAGGCGCAGATTCCCTGATAATCGAGCCCCGGTATCCCGGTGGGCAGTTGCCCCGCGCCGGACTTGGCCGTCAACCACCGGCGCCAGATGAAGAGGTCCACCACGAGAAGCGAAATCAGGGTCCGCCGCCAAGCCAGCGTGGTGCGCTCCGGTTGCAGCCCCCGATCCCTGGCTTCAATGCTCAACGCGCCACCAGGATCAGCACGGCAAAGGTGAACGCTGCCACGGCAACCACGATCGTCATCAGCAGCATGACCCGTGAGAACGGCAGGGCTTCGTCGTTGCGCATGGCCGCCTCCATCTGCGCCCACCGGCGGTAGGCAAGCGTCGCGAGGCCGGCGCCGATCATGGAAAGCACGACGCACAAGACAATGCGCACGGGCTGCGGCGCGATGTTCGGGGCGAGCTGATCGATAGCGACGGCACCAGCCAGCAGCGCCAAGGAAGTACGGATCCAGGCGAGGAAGGTGCGCTCATTCGCGAGCGAGAATCTGTAGTCCGGGGTCTTTCCGGTTTTCCGCCACGCGGGTTCACGCATCATGCCTCCTGGTTCACGAGCCACCGTATCAGCGGGCAGGTGAAGGCCGGCGATGCAGCCACGGTAAATTACCACTATGACTGCTGAACCGTCCCCCTCCACCATGCCGTCCTTCGAGTCCCGGGTTCACGGCTGCCTGCTGGGAGGCGCCTTGGGTGATTCGCTCGGCTACGCCGTGGAGTTCGACGACGTAGCCACCATCCGTTCCCGCTTCGGCGCCGCGGGCCTCACCTCTTTTGGCCAGCTCGACGGCGGCAGCCACTTTTCGGACGACACCCAGATGACGCTGTACACCGTTGACGGCCTCGTGGAAGCCCTCGAGTGGGCCAACGACGGCGTAGCAGCTGATGAAACGGCGTGCCTGTGGCTCGCGTACCTGCGATGGCTCGCTACGCAGGGTGTGGCGTTGCCTGCGTCTGCTCCCGCTCCCCAGCCGCGGTGGATCGACAGCCAGGAGGTACTCCGGCACCGCAGGCATCCGGGCAAAGCGTGCCTGAGCGGGCTCGCTACAGGCCAGATGGGAACCAAGTTCCGGCCCGTCAATCCGGAATCCAAAGGCTGCGGCACGGTCATGCGGTCCGCTCCGTTTGGCCTTGTCCCGCATATTTCCGAGGCCGCAGTCTACAAGCTGAGCACGGATGCCGCGTCTTTGACCCACGGACACCCTTCGGCGCGGCAAAGCGCGGGTGCCTTCAGCGTGCTCGTGCACAAGGTGACCGCGGGCTCGGATGTGCGGACTGCGGCTGAGCATGCCTTGAGCGTGGTGTCAGCACTGCCGGATCCAGATCCCGAGCTCCTAGGGCGCCTCCGGGAGGCGCTGGAACTGTCTTCCACCGGCACGCTGCTCAGCCCGGAAGAACTCACCGCGCAACTAGGCGAGGGCTGGGTCGCGGAGGAGGCACTCGCCGTCGGGCTCTACGCGGTGCTGGCAACCGCGGCAGAAGCTCAGCGCGATCCGGCCGCCCATTTCCGCCAGGCCATAGCGGTGGCGCTGAACCACAGCGGTGACAGCGACTCCACCGCGTCGATCGCCGGCAATATCCTCGGGGCACTCCATGGGGAAGAGGCACTGCCCTCGGACTGGCTTGAAGCCCTTGAAGCCCCTGAGGTCATCCGCGGGATGGCGCAACGGCTCATCGCCGTCACGGTGGGCTAAGAGCCAAACGGTTCAAAGCCTGCGAAGCGCAATGTTGTTGCACGCTTCGCAGACGTCCTCGGGGATGAGGCCGCGCCTCTGCAGGAACCCGAAAATGGCGCAGCCCAGGCAGAATCCCACAAACGATTCGAGGGACGCCGCGACGATCAGCAAGGCGAGCAGGATCCAGGCACCTGAAGCGAAACCGGCGAAGAACAGGACCACGGCCGCGGTGCTGAGCACCGCGCCGATTCCCTGCGCGAAACGCTTGGGCGGTCCCGGGACAAGTTTGGCAGGACCCACCCTGGGTGCCAGGACTTTGACGGATAGCAAGGCGAACGGCGAGATCCTCGGCCCGAACAACACCCGCAGCCAGAAGCCGGCGGCGATCAACGCGAGTCCCCAGCCGAGGCCGCTCACGAGGGTGGCCACTGCAGCAACAACCACCAGGCCGGCCGTGATCCTCGCGGCGTACTCATTGACCGGATTGGGGAAAGCGAAGACGGCGCGCCATCCAGTGGGTGCGGGAGCTGCGGTCAACCCTGCAGTGCCGGCCTGTTTTCCCTGTGTCATGGCTCAAGGCTAGGAGCGCCGCGACACAACGGGAAGCTTTGTTGCTCCGTGTGAAATTCGACGTGGCTAGCGTCCGCCGACCATCTGCAGGAACTCCCCCTCGGACAGCACCTCGATCTGCTGGCCGCGGCTGTGCAACTCCAGGACCCTTTTGGCTTTGCCGGTGAGGCAACCATTCCGGAGATCGCCGGCTACAAAGCCGTCGCCCACCACGAGGACCGTGGTCCTCCCGGTCACGCGGCTCTCCGGACGCGCACCCATCTCCGCTGCCCGCTGTTTCGCTTCCAGCCGGGCAATCGCAAGCTCACCTGTGAAGACGACGGTCTGCCCGAACAGAGGGTGGCCCGGTTCCGCTGCAGGGTTGGGCTCCGGATTGGTGCCTTCTTCAGGCCAATTGCTCCAGGCGCGTCCAAGCTGGCCGGCGCCATTCCCGACGCCGGACCGGCCGGCGACCGCGTCGCGCACTCCACCGACGCCCGCGAGCGCAGCGAGCGTTTGTTTGGACAGTCCGTCTCCTGGCTGGAAGGCCTGCTGTTTGGGAATGGCCAGGCCGAGGGACAAGTACAGCTCGGCGATGCTGTTGGCGTTGTTCCTCTGCGCGATGTCCACCAGGATTCCGGCGCAGGCCCGGGCGTCCTCCGCGGCGTCGTGATGGTTCACGAGGGGCACGCCCGCCTCCTCTGCCGCGTAGGGCAAGGAATTGGATACCAAGGAGTAGCAGCGCCGGGATAACATCACCGTGCAGACGTACTCGTATGCGGGGCCAGGCAGGCCGGAAACTTCGAGTCCGGAACGGATGACGCCCAGATCGAACGCCGCATTGTGGGCGGCAAGGATGTCTCCGCCGATGAAAGCCCCGATTTCAGGGAAGAGTTCGCCAAAGCGTGGAGCGCCGGCGACGTCCTCGGCGCGAATGCCGTGGATCCGCGTGTTGTGGTACTCGAAGTGGTCGTGGTTTTCCGGCGGCCGCATGAGCCATGAAGCTTCCTCCACCACGACCCCGCCGCGGACCTTGCTCAGCCCGACCGAGCACGGAGAACCCCTGAAGCCGTTCGCAGTTTCAAAGTCGATCGCCGTAAAGTCCAATGCCACTGGTCAAGGTTACAGGTGGACTGGTGAAGTGCGTGCTTCCCGGGGACCGGCGGGGTAGCCGCCGCGGCGGCTGGCCAGGATGATTGCGAGCGCTGCCGCCGTCGGGACGGCCGCGGCAAGCGGCACCCACAGGGCGCCGACAGTAGTCAGGGCCAGGGCGCCATACCCCGCGCCGACAGCGATGCCCAGTTGAATGGTGACCACCGTCAAGCCGTTCGCGGCGTCCCTGTGTTCTCCGCCGGCGCGAAGGATTGCTGCCTGGTTGTAGATGCCGATGGCCCCGAAGGCGGTACCCCACACGGTCACCAGGACGAGTTCGCCTACCCAGGTGCCGCCAAGTAGCGGCAAGAGGCCGAAGGCGAGCATGAGCAGGGCGACAGCGGAAAGCAGGGAGCGCCGCGGATGGGAATCGGCGGTGAGGCCGGCGATCCAGATCCCCACGAGGCTGGCAGCCCCCACCACGGACAACGAAATGCTCGTGAAGGCATCCGGCAGGCCGGAGACGTGGAGGAACGGCGCGATGTAGGTGAAGAGGGTGAAGTGACCCAAAAGCAAGAGCGGCCAGGCTGTGGCCACCGCGATCACGCCAGGCAGCTTCAGTGCTCCGCGAAGAGTCGGTGTCGTATTGCTGTCCTCGTCATGAGCGGAGGGGAGCACCCAAACGGCCAGCAACGCGAGAACTGCACCGACTCCGGCCAGGATAAGGAAGGAAACCCGCCATGTAAGCACCGAGCCCATGAGCGTGCCGATCGGAGCGCCCACAGCCAGCGCGATGCTGTTGCCGCTGAAGACCACGGCCATTGCTTTTCCGACGGAGTGCGACGGAACGATCCTGGCAACGTAGGGGGCCATGCTTGACCACAGCATCCCGTGGGCCACACCCCCGAGGAGCCTCGCGGCAACTGCGAAGCCCAGGCTCGGGCTGGAAGCCAACAGCACGTTGCTTAGGGCGAACGCGAGCACCGTGCCGATCAACAACCCCTTGCGCGGGACCCGTCCGCCGAGCAGCCTCGACAAGGGAAGCGCTGTAAACACGATGACTGCTGCATAGGCGGCCGTCAGGGAACCCACTGCCGCCTCATCTACTCCCAGGTCCCGGCTGATCTGTGGAAGTAGTCCGGACGGGAGGAGTTCGGTGGTAACGGCAGTGAAACCTGCCGCGGCGAGGATCAGAAGACCTCCCCACGGGAACACCGGGGCTGGCCCGGCGGCGACCTTCGCCGGTGTCCTGGATATGGCTACGTCTCGCTTCAACAGTTCTTCCTCGTCACTCATGTTCAGTTAGGTGCGGACGCAGAAGTTTTCGTCTCTTCTGCCCATGTCCACCACGCTACCCACGTCCGGCGAAAGGTGGCAGTGTCTGTCAGACACCCCCAGCGGATGACTCAAGGGCCCGACGGCGGATGTCCCGTACCCTTGAAGGGTGACCCTTTCTGCGATGAACGACTTTGCCGTATCCGCTTTGGGGGGTGCAGGGCAGGTGCAGCCGCATATGTCCGCGCTCCTCCCCGACTGGTTGAACCCCCAGATCTTCCTGGCCGACCCCGCCTTGGCACCATGGGTAGTCCTGCTCGTGTGCGGCATTGTGTTCGCCGAGACCGGACTTCTGGTGGGCTTCTTCCTGCCTGGCGATTCGATGCTCTTCACCGCAGGGTTGCTGGTCGCCACGGATACCATCAAGTTCAATATCTGGGCACTCGTCGCCCTCATCGTCGTGTCTGCGATCATCGGCAACCAGAGCGGCTACCTCATTGGTTCCAAAGCCGGACCCGCGATCTTCAACAAGCCTGATTCCAAGCTGTTCAAACGGGAGAACGTCGAGAGCGCACACGCCTTCTTCGAAAAACATGGCGGCAAGGCCCTGATCCTGGCCCGCTTTGTTCCGATCATCCGCACCTTCGTCCCGGTGATCGTCGGCGTCGCGCAGATGGACAAGCGCAAGTTCTTCATTTTCAACGTCATCGGGGCCGTGCTCTGGGGTGGCGGCGTCACGCTGCTCGGCTACCTTCTCGGAAACAAGGTTCCGTGGGTCCGGGACAACCTCGACATCATCTTCGTGGTCATCGTCCTGCTCTCGGTGATCCCCGTCGCCGTCGAGGTCATCCGCGGCCTCCTGGCCAAGCGCAAGGCCACGGACCGTGGAACTGAACCAGTCGAAGAGTTCATCGACGGACACGAAGCCGGAAAGCACGGCGAGCGCTAAGCCCACTGGCTTATAGAAGAGGCACCCCGCAGTTCGCCTGCGGGGTGCCTCTCTCGTTAATACCTACAGGAGTTTTATCGCAGGGCGTCCACGATAGCCGGTAGCAGAGCCCTGAACGCCTTGCCGCGGTGGCTGATGGCGTTCTTCTCCTCGGAACTCAGCTCCGCGCAACTGCGGTCCAGCCCCTGCGGCTGGAGTACGGGGTCATAACCGAATCCACCCGCGCCGCGGGGCTCATGCAAGAGAGTGCCTTCCAGCTGGCCGTACTCGACCACCTCGCGCGCCCCGCCGTCGACGGCGGCCGGTACAGCGAGTGCCGCCGCGCAGACAAACGCTGCTCCCCGGTGTGCGTCGGGGACGTCCGAGAGCTGCGCCAGCAGGAGCTGGAGGTTGGCGGCGTCGTCACCGTGCCGGCCGGACCAGCGGGCCGAGAAGATACCCGGAGCCCCACCCAGGACGTCCACGGCCAGTCCCGAGTCATCGGCGATCGCTACCATTCCCGTGGCTTCAGCCACGGCCCGTGCCTTGAGCAGCGAATTCTCGGCAAACGTCACGCCGGTCTCGGCAACATCGGGAGCGCCGGCCGCGGCCGCGTCAATCACTTGGGTATCGACGTCGAGTCCTGGTACCTGCCCCCTGAGCAGTTCCCTGAGTTCGCGCAGTTTTCCTTTGTTGTGGGTAGCGAGAACGAGCCGCGGCGTCGTTGCCCCGCTCACGGAGCCTCGGCCAGGGTCTCGCGCTGGATTGCCGCCAACTCGCCCGTGCCGATGAGGGCGAGGTCCAGCAAGGCATTCAGTTCATCGCGGTCGAAGGGGGCTCCCTCCGCGGTGCCCTGGACTTCCACGAACTTCCCGGAGCCCGTGACCACCACGTTCATGTCGGTTTCGGCGCGAACGTCCTCGACGTAGGGCAGGTCCAGCATCGGGATGCCGTCGATGATTCCCACGGAGACGGCAGCGATCGTGTCGATCAGCGGCTGTGCGTTCTTGGCGATCATCTTGTTCTCGCGGGCGAAGCGAATCGCTTCTGCGAGCGCTACGTAGGCGCCTGTGATCGCGGCGGTGCGGGTGCCGCCGTCGGCCTGCAGGACGTCGCAGTCCAGCACGATCGTGTTCTCGCCCAGGGCCTTGGTGTCGATAATGGAACGCAGCGAGCGGCCGATCAGGCGCGAAATTTCGTGGGTGCGTCCGCCGATCCTGCCTTTGACCGACTCACGGTCGGAACGGGTGTTCGTGGCCCGCGGCAGCATGGCGTACTCGGCCGTGACCCAGCCCCGGCCTTCGCCTTTGAGCCAACGCGGAACGCCCTCGGTCAGGGAAGCCGTGCACAGCACCCGGGTGTTGCCGAATTCGATCAGGGCCGAACCTTCGGCCTGCTTGGACCAGCCGCGGGTGATGCTGATGGGACGGAGTTGATCGGGCGTGCGGCCGTCGGCACGGATGACGGGGACAGATGTGGCTTCGGAAGTCATACTGCAAGCTTAGCGATCCGGTGGCCCACGCCGGACTACTCAGTTGGACTGCGGGTTCAAACGGTGTAGTGGACTCCGGCAACCGCGACGGCGACATCGCCGGCAAACTCGGGCCGCGCCTCTGCCATGACTTTGGTCTGCGATGTCCACACAGGGATGTGAGTCAGCAGGAGGCGTCGGGCTCCGGCGGCTGTCGCCGCCTGGCCCGCGCGCTTGCCGGTCAAGTGCACATCCTTGATGTCGTCGTCGCGCCCTTCTTCAAAGGCGGCCTCGCACAGGAAGAGATCGGCATTCCGGGCAGCATCCTCTAGGCCTTGGCACGAGTCGGTGTCTCCCGAGTACGTCAGGATGCGGCTCACCGCTTTGCCTTCTTTGTCCGGCTCGGTGACCTCCACGCGCAAGGCGTAGGCCTCTTCCACAGGGTGGTTCACGGCAAACGGCGTCACGGTGAACGGTCCGAGCTGCACGGATTGGCGTTCGCTCCAGTTGCTGAAGTCGAATTCCTCGTGCATTCCCGGGTCCAGATCGAGCCCATAGGCGGTGGCCATGCGGTCGGCGGTCGCGGCCGGCCCCCAGACGGGGATCCTGTCCCGCCCCCAGCCGCCCGGCTTCCAGCGTACGGCCACGTGCAGTCCGCAAAGGTCCATGCAATGATCCGGGTGCAAGTGGGTCAGGAAGATGGCGTCGATGTCTTCGAGGTCCGTGTAGCGCTGTATGGCCCCGAGGGCGCCGCTGCCGAGGTCCATGACGATCTTCCACTGGCGCTCACCGTCGTGCGCGGTCAGTAGATAGCACGACGCCGGCGACCCGGGACCGGGGAAGGAACCTGTGCAGCCAACAATGGTCAGTTTCACTGGATGCGGCCCCCGCGGGCCGCGCCGAAGTCGTTCACGGTGAAGGCTGCAGGGTCAACGAAATTGGACGTCCTCGCATGATGGCCGCCTGCGCGGGCGGCCTCCAACATTTCCGGGGTGATGCGGGCGAGGCTTCCGGTCGGGTATTGGGCGGCCACATGGTCCACGTGGCGCACGGACAGGACCTCCGGGCCGAGGAAACGGCGCGCCAGGGTTTCAAACTGCACGGCGTCGCCGGTGGCCATGAAGTCGTGCCGGGGCAAGCCGGCATCGGTCCGCTGGATCCCGTGGGTGGCCAAGGCGCGGTAAACGTCTTTGGCGGTCTCTTCGGCGCTCGACACAAGAGTGACGTCGTCCCCCATGACGTAGGAGATCACGCCAGTGAGCAAGGGATAGTGCGTGCAGCCCAGCACCACGGTGTCCACGCCGGCATCCCTGAGCGGTTCCAGGTATTCGTGGGCCGCGGCCAGCAGCTCGGGGCCGGTCGTAATGCCGGCCTCCACGAAGCTCACGAATTCAGGGCAGGCTACCGAGGTGATGCTGAGGTCCGGGGCTGCGGCAAAGGTGTCCTCGTAAGCGCGGGAACCCACTGTGGCCGATGTCCCGATCACGCCGATCCTGCCGGATCTCGTCGCGGCCACCGCCCGGCGGACTGCGGGTTGGATGACCTCGATGACGGGGATCCCGTAGCGGGCCGTGTAGCGTTCGCGGGCATCGCGCAAGACTGCGGCCGAGGCTGAGTTGCAGGCGATGGTCAGGAGTTTCACGCCGGAGTCCACGAGCTCGTCCATGACGCCGAGGGCATTGGCCCGGACTTCGGCGATGGGGAGCGGCCCGTACGGTCCGTTGGCCGTGTCCCCCACGTAGATGATCGACTCATGGGGCAATTGGTCGATGATGGACCGTGCCACGGTCAGTCCACCGACTCCGGAATCGAAGACCCCGATGGGGCGTGATCCCAGCAAGGGGTTGTGTGCGTGGTTGTTCAGTGTTTCCGGCTTGCGCTGTGACTCGGGCTTGCGCTGTGACTCCGGCGCCGCCGCGGCGCTCTCCCCACCCGATACCGGGTCCGATGCTGAGTTCATGATTCTTAGAGAATAAGCCAAGGCATGTGCTGCAGCCACGACATGTGGCGGGGGCCTCGTGTCTGTTTTGTCACACGGACGGCCACAAGCCCCGGCAATTCCACTCAGGGTTTCCGGTCCATCGAGGCCATCATGGCCTGGACCAACGATTCCTGAAGCCAGGTGGTGAAGTTGTAGACGAGCGCCAGGTAGCTCTCTACGTCTTCGGCCTGCGACCAGTCCTGCATGGCGTGCACATGGTCGGCATCTTCTTCGTCGCGGATATCGAGGCGCTCCGCCAGCACCAAACGAACATCGTTGAGGGCCATGGACCAGAGCTTCGCCTCCTCGCGGGTGAGGACGAGCTCGTTTCGGTCCAGGCCCATCGCGGCCGCCCGAAGCGCGCCGATTTTCCCTTCCCGCAGCGAGCGCTCGGTGAGCTGGCGGAACTCCAGGGACGCGGCGTCGTCGTTCTTCATGACGTTCGGCAAGAGCCGCAAAAGGGCGCGATCGGACGGTTCCTTGACGTTCATGTCCAGGCCGATCAAGGCCGTCAGGGGATCTTCGTTCCTCGACAGCTCTGGTTCCAGCATCGAAATGACATCGTCCAGGAGTCCGCGCAGGAGTTCGCGCTCGGCGGGCTCAAGATAGCCGGTAATGCCTTTGAGTCCGTATTTGAAAGCCTTAGCCACGTGCGCCGCCCTTGCGTCCCCGGCCGTCGCCGCTGCTTGCCTTTTCAACCGTTGCCCACAGACCGTAGCCGTGCATGGCAACCGCGTGCTGCTCCACCTGTTCCTTGCCACCGTACGCCACGATGGAACGGCCCTTCTTGTGGACCTCAAGCATGAGTTTGTTTGATTTGGCCTCGGAATAGCCGAAGTAGCTCTGGAACACGTAGCTCACGTAGCTCATGAGATTGACGGGATCGTTCCAGACTACGAGGTTCCAAGGGATGTCAGCAGCGCTGAGGAGGTCGGTGGACGACTGCTCCGAGATGTCCGTCCGTTCCCCTCCCTTTAAGCCTGCGTCTGTCACTGTGTTGGTGCCCGTACAGGTGGCTATAGAGGTGCCGGGGGCTGTGCCGGGGCCGACGGTAGTGGTCATCTGTCCATTCTAATGGCGTTGTCTGGGCGAGCTAATGACGGTGGACCGGCGAGGGCCCCGCGTTGAGCGGAGCGAGACGTGGGAGCCGGTGGGTGGGCCCACACCGGCGAGGGCCCCGCGTTGAGCGGAGCGAGACGTGGGAGCCGGTGGGGACTAGAGTGAATTCGTGAGTAGATCCGTCGCCTGGGACCACCCCCGCACGTCGTTGTACACCGATCACTACGAGCTGACAATGCTGGAAGCTGCCCTCCATTCGGGCGCGGCGCACCGGCGCTCCGTCTTCGAGGCCTTCGCCCGCCGCTTGCCCGATGGCCGCCGCTACGGCATCGTGGCCGGCACCGGCCGGCTGCTTGAGGGAATCAAGGACTTCCGTTTCGGAGACGCCGAGCTCGCGTTCCTCGATCAGCACAAAGTCGTTGACAGGCAGACATTGGACTTCCTCGCGGACTACAGGTTTTCGGGCGACATCTGGGGCTATCCGGAGGGCGAAGCCTACTTCCCCGGCTCCCCCATCCTGATCGTCGAATCCACATTCGCGGAAGCCTGCATCCTTGAAACGTACATCTTGTCCGTGCTCAACCATGACACCGCGATTGCTTCGGCTGCTTCACGCATGACCAGCGCGGCCGGCAACCGGCCGTGCATCGAGATGGGCTCCCGGCGCACCCAGGAGGAATCGGCGACGGCTGCAGCCCGCGCCGCGGTCATCGCCGGTTTCGGCAGTACCTCCAACCTTGAGGCCGGCCGCCGTTACGGCATCAAGACCGTGGGCACAGCCGCCCATTCGTTCACGCTTCTGCACGACACCGAGCGCGAAGCCTTCGAAGCGCAAATCTCGGCCTTCGGACCGGGAACCACGCTCCTGGTGGACACGTACGACGTCGAGGTCGGCGTACGCACCGCGGTGGAACTCGCGGGTGACAAGCTCGGGGCAGTCCGCCTGGACTCCGGAGACCTCGTGGCCCAGGCCCAGTGGGTCCGCGAGCTGCTGGACAACCTCGGCAACACCAACACCCGGATCGTCGTCACCTCGGATCTCGATGAATTCGCCATCGCGGCCCTGCAATCGGCCCCGGTGGATGTGTACGGCGTGGGCACCTCGCTGGTCACGGGATCGGGAGCTCCGACGGCCAGCATGGTCTACAAACTCGTCAGCCGGACCAACGATGACGGTGAATTCGTTCCCGTGGCCAAAATAGCCAAGAACAAGGCCAGCGTGGGCGGCCGCAAATACGCCCTCCGCAAACTCAACGAACTCGGCATCGCAACCCAGGAGATCGTGGGCATCGGACACCGCCCTGAAGACGACGGCAACGACCGCCCCTTGCTCCAGCAGTTCGTCAAGAACGGTGAGCTGCTCCCGGGATGGACCGGACACGAGGGCGTGGTCCGGGCACAGGAACGCCACGCTGCCACCATGGCCGAACTCCCCCCGGTAGTCCGGAGGCTGCAGCGCGGCGAGCCCGCAATCCCCACCGTCTACGAGGAGGACTGAATGTCCCGCGCCCTGATCATCGTGGACGTCCAGAACGATTTCTGCGAGGGCGGCTCCCTCGCCGTGGAAGGCGGCGCCGCTACGGCTGCCGCTATCAGCGAATACCTTGACGAGAACCATCAGCATTTCGACCATGTCGTGGCCACGCAGGACTGGCACGTGGACCCGGGCAGCCATTTTTCGGAAACCCCGGACTTCGTGGACAGTTGGCCGCCGCATTGCCGCGCCGGGAGCAAGGGCGCCGAACTCCACCCGGATCTCGACGCCGAATACGTCCAGGCCTACTTCCGCAAGGGACAGTACACCGCCGCCTATTCAGGCTTCGAAGGAGTCCTCGCGCCTGAAGACGAAGTGCCCATGGGCGAGCTCACGCCCGGCGCGGTCCCCTCCGTCGAGCTGGACGAGGACGCCCTCGGGCTCGATGACTGGCTGCAGAGCCACGGAGTGGAAGAAGTCGTCGTAGTGGGAATCGCCACGGACTACTGCGTCAGGGCCACCGCGCTGGACGCCGTGCAAGCGGGCTACTCCGTGACAGTGATCGGTGATCTCACCGCCGGAATCGCGGAAGATCTTGACGAGACTTACGCAGAGCTGGAAGAAAACGGCGTCGAACTGGGGCAGCGCTAAGGACAGGAGCCCTGCCAGGAAGTTCTACTTCCGTCCGATGAACCAGTCCTGAAGCTTGCGCAGCCGTGACTGCAATTGCTCCTCGTTTGCCTGCGCGACTGCCGGTCCGCCACACACCTCGCGCAACTTGTTGTGGACGACGCCGTGCGGGGTACCGGTGCGGGCGGACCAGGCCGCAACGTTTTTTGCGAGCTCGTTGCGCAAGTCCATCAGCATGCGGTGGTCCGGAACAGCGGGTGACGCGGCGGCAGCCAACGGAGATTGGCGTTTCTTCCTCGACTGCTGATCATGCTGCCGCTGCCGGAGCAACGTTCCCACCTGTTCGGCGTCGAGCAGTCCCGGGATCCCGAGGAAATCAAGTTCGTCCTCGGAGCCGATATCGGCTCCCGTGCCGAATTCGCCGCCGTCGAACAGCACCCTGTCAAAGGATGCCTGCGAATCGAGGGCCTCGAATTTGCCCTTCTCCAGGGAGTCCGAGGCCTTCTCTTCGCGGTTGGCCTCAGCCATCAGGTTCTCTTCGGGGTTGAAGAGGCCGTCCGGATCTTCCTTCTCCGGCCGGTCCAGCGCGTGGTCCCGCTCGGCTTCCATGGAGTTGGCCAAGGCCATGAGGGGCGGCACGGACGGCAAGAAGACCGACGCCGTTTCGCCGCGTTTGCGGGCACGGACGAAGCGGCCCACGGCTTGGGCGAAGAACAGCGGCGTAGACGTGGACGTCGCGTAGACGCCCACTGAAAGCCGCGGGACGTCAACGCCTTCGGACACCATGCGCACGGCCACCATCCAGCGCTTGTCGCTGGCGGTGAACTCCTCGATCTTGTGCGAAGCCTTGGAATCATCGGACAGGATCACCGTGGGCGACTGGCCCGTAATCTTCTTGAGCTGACCGGCATAGGCGCGGGCGTCGTCGTGATCCGTGGCAATCACGAGGCCGCCGGCGTCGGGCACGGTACGGCGCACTTCGCTGAGGCGCTTGTCGGCGGCAGCAAGAACCGCGGGGATCCATTCGCCGCCCGGGTTGAGCGCGGTGCGCCATGCCTGGGAGGTGATGTCCTTGGTGACGGCAGCTTCGCCGAGCGAAGCCGCCATTTCGTCCCCCGCGCTGGTACGCCAACGCATCTGGCCCGAATACGCCATGAAGAGCACTGGACGGACAACGTGGTCCCTCAAGGCATTGCCGTAACCGTAGGTGTAGTCCGCCTTCGAGCGGCGGATGCCGTCGCGGTCTTCGGCGTATTCGACGAACGGGATGGGTGAGGTGTCGGAACGGAAAGGCGTGCCCGTCAGGGCCAGGCGCCGCGCGGCAGGGTCGAAGGCCTCGCGCAATCCGTCGCCCCAGGACAACGCCTCGCCGCCGTGATGGATTTCGTCGAGAATGACCAGCGTGCGGGCAGCCTCGGTCTTGGCCCGGTGGAGCATGGGCTTGCTGGCCACCTGTGCGTAGGTCACCGCGACGCCGACGAAGCCCCTGCCGTGCTGGCCGTCTGCGTTCTTGAAGTTCGGATCGATGGCAATGCCCACCCTGGCCGCGGCGTCCGCCCACTGCCGTTTCAGGTGGTCGGTGGGAGCGACGATCGTCACGCGGTTCACGGTTCCACTGTCAAGGAGTATCGACGCAATCCGCAGGGCGAAGGTGGTCTTACCTGCGCCCGGCGTTGCCACGGCGAGAAAATCGCGCGGGCTCGCGTTCAGGTACAGATCCAGCGCTTCCTGCTGCCAGGCGCGCAGCTTCGGGGCGGTTCCCCAGGCTGCGCGTTCCGGATAAGCCGGAGGCAGCGCAGGGCCGCCGAAGAGTGTTTCAGTCACGCGGTTTCCCCCCGACCAGCAACGATTCCAAGCAAGGCCGCTGCAGCCAGCGAAACCCAAATAACCACAAAAAACACCAATCTGTTCCGGATGCGCCGAATCACGCAGGGCAGCAAACAGGCAGGGGAAAGCGCTCCCCCGCCTACTACCAGGAAATACCCGACTACTGGGGCTTACCTACTACTTGGAGTCGCCCGAGCCGCCCTTGTCTCCGCCGTCGTTACCGGGGCGAAGTCCTTCATAGATTTCTTTGCATTCAGGGCAGATCGGGAACTTTTGCGGGTCGCGTCCAGGGGTCCACACTTTACCGCACAGCGCAATCACGGGTTCGCCTGTCATAGCGGACTCCATGATCTTTTCCTTGCGGACATAGTGCGAGAAACGCTCCCGGTCACCGGGTTCCACTTCCTGGCGCACTTCCTCGCGCTCAATGGTTGCAGTGGAAGTTCCGGCTCCGGAAAGCTCGCGCATGGGATCGTTTTCGAATGGGTCCGGAGGCAGCGTCGTCATGCCATCCATCTTAGCCGCTGCAGCTTCCCTATCCGATGCACCGCGTCAGATGCTCTGCCATTTCGGCTTGTTGTCATAGGTGTGGCGATAGTAGTCCGCGAGCTTGAGCGAGGAAGCCGCAGCCTCATCGATCATGATGGTGGCGTGCTGGTGCATCTGCAGCACCGATGCCGCGCAGATGGCCGCCACCGGTCCCTCCACAAAGTCCCTGACGGTCTGGGCCTTCTGCGCCCCCGTGGCAATCAGGACAACATGCCGGGCATCCATGATGGTTCCAAGGCCTTGAGTCACCACATGGTGCGGGACATCGTCAATGCTCTTGAAGAAGCGGGCGTTGTCCTTCCGGGTCTGCTCGATCAGCGTCTTGATCCGTGTCCGCGAAGCGAGCGAGGAGCCGGGCTCGTTGAATCCAATGTGGCCGTCCGTGCCTACGCCAAGGATCTGCAGGTCAACGCCGCCAAGTGCCCGCATGGAGTCCTCGTAGGCTTCGCAGGCCGCGGGAAGGTCGGTGGCGGTGCCGTCCGGGCTGTGGACATTGGCGGGGTCGATATTGACCCGGTCCGTGAATTCACGCCGTATGACCTCCCGGTACGACTCCGGATGCCCGGGTTCGAGCCCGACGTATTCGTCAAGTGCGAAGGCGTGCGCCTGGCTGAAGTCGAGTCCCCGTTCCTGGTGGCGGCGCGCCAGTTCGTCGTAGACAGGGAGCGGAGAAGACCCTGTGGCCAGGCCCAGGACGGCATTCGGCTTTCGGAGGAGAAGCGCCTCGATGGCATCCGCGGCAAGCGCCCCGATCTGCTTGCTTCCCGGAAGGATGACAACTTCCATCGTCCACGACCTTTCTAGCTGTGTTTCCGGATCGACTGGTTCAAACTCGAGGTTATCCCATGTCCCATAACTTGTCATTGTTGGTCATGGAGTCACCGGTTGACGCTCAATTGCGCGAAGAGCTCCGGCCCGCGTCGGTCAAGCCAGCGTCCTCCGACCCGGACACCCGCCACGAACAAGGCCGTCCCAAGAACCGTACCAATTGCCAGATTGATCCATCCCCACAGCGGATCGCGCGTGGCTGATTGGACTATGACCAGTGCAAGTTCAGGAAGGACCAAAAGGAACAGCACCGCCATTCCCCCGAACTGGACAGCCAGCGTCTGGGCAACGTTCCCCGGTGGCTTCTTGAACGGGCTGTCCCCGGGCAACGGCACGGTGGACGTGTACCGCGCCGAGACGATGGAGGCTAATCCCAGGCCAGTGAACAGCACGCCCAGGGAAAGACCCAGGATGCCCGGCAACCAGCCCCATTCTCCCGTCAGGAAGAAGGGCCCGACGGCGAAGATCAACACCACCGGGAGGGCGAATGCCAGGCAGGCCAAGGCCCTGCCGAGCCGGTCATGGATACCGCGGACCCCGGTGGCCAGATGCAAGGCGAACGCGGTGCTGTCGTAGGAGACATCCGCGGCAATGGACCATGCGAGGACAAAGGCAGCCATTGGCCCCAGAATCACCAGCATGGAGTAGCTTCCGGACTGAGCGGACTGGAACAGGAAAATGACGGGCAATAACGGGACCACGATCAGCGAGGCTGCGTAGCGCGGGTCGCGGATCCAGTAGCTGAGGGCCCGCGCTGCTACTGCCCCGGTAGGAGTTGCCGGCAGCAGTCCGAACAAGCCAAGTTTCCCGCCGCGTTTCCCTGAACCGCCCGAGAATGGCGGAGTGACCAGCGCGCGCTTGAGCAGGAGATTCCAAGCGGCACATAACGCGAGGAGAGTGGCCAGCGCGATCAACGCCTTCAGGCCGGCAGCAGCAACGTCTCCGGACGCCAGATCGCCGCCAAGCGACCAGGAAGCTCCGAGTGGAGTCCAGGAGACCGTCCGGGCAAGTTCGGGGAGATACCCGGTGGAACCGGACACTCCCCTGAAGACGCCGGCCACGATCGGTCCCATCAGCACGAGTGGCACAAAGACAACGATGCTGCTTACGTCTTTGAAACGGCGGGAGGCTGCGAGGCTGGCCGTCGCCGTCGTGATGACTTTCGACAAGACCACGCAGCTCAGCACGCCAAGCGCGGCGCCTAACAGGGCGCCGAGCACGGCCGGCACGCTGCGCCACCATGTTGCCGCCGTGAATAGCGCCACGATCATCGTGGACAGTCCGGGCACGCCGATGAATCCGGCGAGGGCGAGCCCGGTCAGCAGCTGGCGCATGGGGATCGCCGACGTCGTGAAGCGGGAAGGGTCAAGCGTCATGTCAGCTGCCGAAGCCATGAGGGGCACGATTGCCCAGGCCAGGATCGCGGCGGCGCCACCGAGGACGACGGCGGTATGGGCCGTCTCGGGGTCGGCCCACCGCAAGGCGACGAGTGTCCCCACCAGGGTCGCGACGACTCCCAATGCATAAAGCCCGCCGATCGCGATTCCCACGAGCTGGCCCGGGCTGCGTCGGAAGCCGTTCAGCAGGAGCCGCCACTTCAGGCTCAGAAGGTGCGCAACCATTCCAGGCCCCCCGTCTGGTTTCCGCCGCCCACCAGCTGCACAAAACGGTCCTCGAGCGTGGCGCCATCGCGGACCTCTTCGACGGTTCCGGCGGCGAGGACCCTGCCTGCAGCCACAACGGCCACGTGGTCGCACATGCGCTGCACAAGGTCCATGACATGGCTTGAGACGATGACCGTTCCTCCCGAGGCCACGTAGTTGTCAAGAATTCCCCTGATGTTGGCTGCCGAGACGGGATCCACGGACTCAAAGGGCTCGTCCAACACCAGCAGCCTGGGCGCATGAATGAGCGCCGAGGCGAGGGCAATCTTCTTTGTCATGCCGGCGGAGTAGTCCACCACGAGGGTGCCGGCGTCGCCGCTCAGGTCCAGCGCGGCCATCAGTTCTCCCACCCGTTGGGCAACGACGTCCCTGTCCATGCCGCGGAGCAAGCCGGCGTAGGTGACCAACTGTTCACCCGTCAAGCGGTCGAAGAGGCGGACGCCGTCGGGCAGTATCCCCATGAGCTTCTTGGCTTCGAGCGGTTTCGCCCAAACGTCCACGCCATGGATGTAGGCCGTCCCGAAATCCGGCCGCAGGAGCCCCGTGGCCATGGACAACGTGGTCGTTTTGCCCGCCCCGTTGGGACCCACGACCCCATAGAAGGAGCCGGCCGGCACATCCAGGCTGATCCCATCGACGGCGATCTTGCCGCCGAAGCGTTTTGCCAATCCGCGCAAGGCCAATGCAGGCACCGGGGAATTAAGAGACGGACCGGGAAGCTGGACATTCATGCAGCCAGCCTAGCCCCGGGGGCGCTTCCAGGGGTCGTCCCCGAGGGGTAACTACGGGACACCTTTCCGGGGCGGCCTCATCCCAAAGGACTAGATCGCCAAATGATTGGCTCCCGAGAGGGTCCGCTCCCGAAAAGAGCAGCTCCTAGAAGCTGTGCCGCGGAACCGCGCGCTGATACTGCGGCGCCCATTCCAAGGGGAATCCGAGTTCAAAAGCCGCGCGAAGCCACCAGTGCGGATCGCGGAGGGCTGCCCTTGCCATGAATACGCCGTCGGCCTGGCCTGTGGCCACCGTGTGTTCGGCCTGTCCCGAGGACGTCAGGAAGCCGACGGCCCCGGTGGGAACCCCCGCTTCGCGCCTGATCTGTTCCGAGAATCCCGTCTGGTATCCGGGACCGGCCTTGATCCGTTGGTGGGCCACGGCGCCACCGCTGGAGACGTCCACCAAGTCCACGCCGTGCTCGGACGCCGCCCGCGCGAGGCGCACGGAGGCGTCAATGTCCACGCCGCCCTCAGCCCAATCAGTGGCGGAAATCCGCAGCAACAACGGCATCGAATCGGGGATGACCGCACGCACGGCGTCGATGACCTCAAGCATCAAGCGGTTTCGTGCCGCCTCGCTGCCGCCCCAGGCATCGTCGCGCTTGTTGATCAAGGGGCTTTGGAATTGGTGCAGGAGGTAGCCGTGCGCGCCGTGGATCTCCACCGTGTCGAATCCGGCGTCCACAGCCCGTCTGGCTGCCGCCGCGAAATCGGCAATCACGGCTTGGATGTCCGCCTCGCCCATCGCCAGAGGACTTGCAAGACCGGCAAAGGCCTCAACCCCCGGGCCCCGGGTGACCCATCCGCCGTCGGACTCCGCTACGGATCCGCTCTCTTCGGCGAAGGGCCAATAGGTGGAAGCCTTGCGGCCGGCATGCGCCAGTTGGACGCCGATTTTGCCGTCCACGGCACTGTTGCGGTGGACGAAATCCACAATCCGCTCCCAAGCGGCCGCCTGCTCATCCGTGTACAGCCCGGCGTCGCGCGGGCTGATCCGTCCCTCCGGGCTGACGGCCGACGCCTCGGTGAGGATGAGGGCAGCGCCGCCCGTGGCAAACGCTCCAAGATGCACCAGATGCCAATCGTTCGGCACGCCGCCTCCGCCGTCGGGCGAGCAACTGTACTGGCACATCGGCGAGACCCAGCCACGATGCGGCAACGTCAAGGAGCGCAATTGAAGCGGGCTGAACAACGCCGGCTGTGTCATTAGAACAGGACCCGCGCCAGACCTTGCCGGGCCTTCGCCACACGTTGGTCCGAAATGCCGACGACGTCGAACAGTTCCAGCAGGCGCACGCGCGCCGTCTCGCGCTCGGGACCGAAGTTGCGGCCGATGAAGGCGATGATGCGGTTGAACGCGTCCTCGATGTGTCCGCCCGAGATGTCAAGGTCGGCCACCGTGAGCTGTACTTCGATGTTGTCCGGCTCCTCTGCCGCCCGCTGACGGATGGCTTCGGCTTCCGTCGCCGTCAGGAGCTCGAGCCTGCCCATCAGTTCCACCTGGGCGAGCCCGGCCTTCGCCTCGGCATCGGCGGGTTTCTCTGCCAGCGCCTGGCGGTAGGCAGTGGCGGCAGCTGCGTAGTCCCCGGCTTCAATCGCGTCGAAGGCTGCCTGGTGCAACGGCGGGAGAGGACGGGCCTCCGCACTGGCAGCACCCGCACCGATACTGCCCGTTACGCCGTTGGCTTCAGCCACCTTGAGGAGCTCATCGATGAGGCTGCGGATTTCCTCGTCCGAAGCAGGCCCCTCGAAGAGCGGAACGGGCTGGCCCTTCAAGACCGCGACGGCGGTAGGGACGGCTTGGACCTGGAATGCCTGCGCAAGCTGTGGGAACGCGTCAACGTCCGCCGCGGCCAGCACTACTTTGCCGGCGTAGCTTTCGACGACACCTTCGAGGCTATGCAGGAGGGTCGAAGCCTCCAAGGATCGATTCGACCACAAGAGGAAAAGGACGGGAATCTGCGCGGACAGCTGGACGAGGTCCTGGAAATTGGCCTCGGTGGCATCTACGCGAAGGGGCTGGCTGCTTCCCGGGCTCCCACCCGACGCAGCCGGGGCACCGCTCGATGCCGCCGGCGCGGGACGCCGCAATGCGGAGAGGTCGACGGCGCCGCGCAGGTTGAGCTGGCTGGCGGCGGCTGGAGAGACGGGACGGGATCCTGGCGAACTCATACCGTCCACTCTAGCCGCTGCGCCAACAGCATTTGCCTACTTGAAGCTGGCTCCGACCAGACCGCGGACCGCGGCAACGAGCTTCATGGGAGCAGTCGAGCCTGCCGGTGGAATGTAGATGGCTACCGACTCCGAGAAGGTCTGCACGAGGCCGACTTTCGTGGAATCCCCGCCCGCAAGCACTGCCGCGGCTTTGTCCACGGTCAGCGTGTCGCCGTCGGCTTTGGGCTTGCTGGTGAAATCGAAGTCAAGCTTTCCCACCACCACGGCACCACCGTCCGAGGTCCGGAACACGGCCGTATCCGCCGGAGAGGGTGTGTGCGTGAAGGTGAAATTGCCGTTGGTGCCGGACTTCACAGTGCTCGCCTGGTAGTCCAGGACATCTGCGATGTAAGGCGAGTTGGTGCCTTCCACGAGCTTGTCCTTGAACGCCGAATCCGCCTTGGTCAAACGATCGCCCAGGGCTGCCATCGCTTCGGTCCCGCTGTATTGCAGCCCGGACTTGTCTCCGGCAGCCAATTGCGCGGTTCCGCCCAAGGGGATCGCCGGGAAGGACGTTCCCGGCTGAAGCGGGGAGGTGCTCTTCAGCTTGTAGTTCTCCCGCGGCGAGGCCTGCACGAGGGTCAGGACCTGGGGAACCACGTTGCCATCGCCCTGGGTCAAGGCGATCACGGTCCGCGGCCAGGTGCGCTGGGTGGAGATGACGCTACCGAGCAATTTGCTGGACCGGACGGGCATCCGCGCCTCGTGCGTGGCAACCTGGGACCGGATCTTGTAGTTCTGCGTGCGAACTTGAAGCTCCGTGCCGTCAACCCGGGGAGCGAGTTTGGAGGCATCGCGTGCGGCATCCCCGGCGGCCACGGCGCCCGCGACCTGGTCCAGGATGCGCTTGAGCTGAGCGTCCACCAAGACGGGGACGGCCTGCGCACCGGCGGTCACTCCCGGGCTCGCCGTCGCGGATCCGGAGGGAATCGCGGACCCCGAAGGAGAAGGAGTCTCGGCCGCCTGCGCGCCTGCCGCGGTGCCACCCACGAGGGCCGTCACAATGGCGGTAGCTACAAGAGAAATACGAAGTGCGGGACCCCCGCCCGTGCCCTTCTTGGTGTCCTCGGCAGCGGTGTCCTCGCCAATGATGTCCTTGTTGCTTTGCGCGCCAGCGTCCTCACCGACGGTCTCTTTGTCGGCTTCCGTGCTCCCGCCGCCCAGCGGACCGTTGGCGCGAGGGCCTTTGCCCCGGCCCCTGGTGAACTTGTTGACGAACGGCAACGCCGCACCCGCGGCAATGAGGATCGCGCCAATGACGATAAGCGGGACGGCCCACGGCATGGTGGCATCGTTGGCGAACGTGACGGAGACCGACGACGGCGCCGGCTTGGTTCCGTCGCTGGCCAGGAGGAGCGACCAGTTGCCGCTCGCGGGCGGGGTGAAGGTGTAGTCCAGCTGTCCGCTGGCGTTCTCCGTTTCCACCCACAGATCCGATCCCGCAGGCGACGGAGCGGTTGCTTCGCCGTCGGTGCCGGCAAGCTGCAGGGACTTGCCGTCCTCGGAGACACCGGTGATGCTGTTGTGCGCGGTCTTGCCTACCCACGCATCGACGTCATCGGGCCGTCCGACAGCCAACACGAATTTGCCGTCGCCCTTGATGCTGATTTGTTTGGGACCGCCCTTGTGGGCCAACACGTCTTGGGTGATCACGGTCAGCGGAGCGGCTTTGGAGTCGCCGGGGGCGGACGCGGTCACCGTCTCGGCCGGGGCCCAAAAGGTCAGCTGGCCAATGCCGGCCAACAGTGTCAGCAGGCCAAGCAGCACCAGCGAAACTGCAGTCTTCAATCGCACAGGAATACCAATCATCAGCGGTCGTTGAACTTCAAGGGTAACGGTTTTGTTACCTAAGAGTCAGTTCGGGGTCCTCGCAAAGGGCTTCCCGGAGCACGGCTCAACCCCTAGAATTCGCCAATTCCGGCCTGCTGATAGTGTGGCGAACAACATGACATCGGGCACTCATCGAGCCTGACCGCGGAACGAAAAGGCAGCTGAAGCACGTGAAAGAGCGCAAGGATCCCACTACCGCTGATCAAGGCCCCGGAGCCACCCCGGGTGGCTTGGCCAACGGGTCTGCCCCGGACGGCAGGGATCACGGCGAGGGCCTGATGGCGTCCTTCGTGCGCCGCCTCCGCCAGCCCATTCCGGGCGCCCAACCGCGAGTCCGTTTCGAAATGCCTCCCGAGCTTGAGCACGATGCAATAACCGAGCCCGCCCCGGATGAATCCGACGGTCCGCGCTTCGGCTCCCCCGGCCCGAGGATGTCCGCACAACATCCGCTGTATGTCGGCTTCATGGGCACGGCCGGCGTCGGCGTGGCCCTCATGCTGTATTACATCGGCACCAGTACCGTCCAACTGTTGTTGTGGATCGTTACGGCCCTGTTCATTGCCTTGGGACTGGACCCCGTGGTCCGTTGGCTCGAAAACCGCAAGGTTCCCCGCCCGGCCGGCGTCGTTATCGCCGTCGGGGTCCTCGTTGCCGGAGTGGCGGCGTTTTTCGCCACCCTTATCCCCACCATCGTGGAACAGGTCTCGCAGATCGTCCGGCAGGCTCCGGACTGGATCCGGGGCTTCGTGGATTCGGACTTCTTCCGCTCCCTTGACAGCCAATTCGGCGTTCGCGACAAGATCAGCCAGGAACTCGACAAGTTCGTCAAGAACCCCGATGCCATGGGCGGCATCTTCGGCGGCGTGGTCGGTTTCGGATCCACGGTGGCCAACGGGGTCTTCGGGACGCTTATCGTCCTGGTCCTCAGCCTCTACTTCCTCGGCGCCCTGCCCGCCATGAAGAGATGGGGATACCGGCTCGCACCACGGTCGCGCAGGCCCCGCGTGGAGGCGCTGTCCGAGGAAATTACGCGCTCCGTGGGCAACTATGTGATCGGCCAGGTTTGCGTGGCCTTGCTCAACGCGTTGTTCGCCTTCATCGTCATGAGCATCCTGGGCGTTCCGTTCAGCGTCCTGCTGGCCTTCGTGGTTGCCCTGCTTGCGTTCATCCCCTTGGTGGGAGGCATGATTGCCGCTGTGGTGGTCATTCTGGTAGCCCTGACCGCCGGCTGGCAGACCGCCGTGGTCTACGCCATCTGCTACTTCGCCTACCTGCAGTTCGAGGCCTACTTCATCTCCCCGCGCATCATGCAGAAGGCCGTTGCCGTTCCCGGTGCCGTTGCCGTGATCTCAGTGATCGCGGGCGGCAGCCTGCTGGGCGTGCTCGGCGCCTTGATCGCCATCCCGACGGCGGCAGCCATCATGCTGCTGATCAAGGAAGTCTTCATCGTCCGCCAAGACCGCCACTAGGCCGTGACGACTAGGCCGGGGCGACTAGGCCGTGGCCACTGGACCTGTCCAGCGGCGCGGCAGGCCATCCGGTCCTGAGCCGGCTTCCGTCACGTCGTCGACGATTTCGTCCAAAACCCGGGCCGCGTATTTCTCGCCGACCCACAAGTGCTTGGCGCCGTCGATGCCCAAGACCCGGGCCTGGGGCACCAAGCTGAATCGTTCGGCGGCCTCGGCGGGCTGAAGATAGTCGTCGTGTTCCGGAACCAGGACCGTCAGCGGTTTTCCCGAGGCAGCCCATTCCTTCAAATGCACATCCGTGGCCCGGTGCAGCGGCGGAGACAGCAGGACGGCACCCTCCACTTGGGAAGCCACGGGCTCAACGGCCCCGTACATCAAGGCCAGCTCGGTGCCGAAGGACCAGCCCACCAACCAGCGGTTCGGAAGCCCGCGTTCCACCGCGAAGCGAACGGCAGCCTCGACGTCGTACCGCTCACCGATTCCCTCGTCGAAATGCCCCTGGCTGGTACCCCGCGGCGAATGCGTCCCGCGCGTATTGAAGCGCAGTACCGCGACGCCGGCGAGTGCCGGCAGCCGATAGGAAGCCTTCCGGTAGACGTGCGAATCCATGAATCCGCCATGCGTCGGCAAGGGGTGCAGCATGATGAGCGTCGCCGAGATCTCGCCGGATTCCGGCAGCGCCAACTCTCCCACGAGCCGCTTGCCGTCTTCGGTGAGGAACTCCACGTTCTCGCGGTGCGCCGGCAAAACCGTGGATGCCCTGATGTCCGTGGCAGACTCCGGCTGGCTGAAAACGAGGGAAGCGGGATCGAAACTCATGCTTCCAAGCTTAAGTGCTCAGCGGTACCTGTAGGTCCGGCCTGTCCAGCAGTTGTTGTGCCAGTGGCGGCGTTCCGCCAACCCGGCGGCATCGCCGAAGAGGTGGGTCTCGGACCACACCACCAAGTGGGCGATGCCGGGCATGATGGCCATCGAACAACCTGGGCAGATATAGGTCTTCTCGGCATTCCGCGCGGTCATGGTCCGGACCATCCAGTCGCCGTCGGGGGCGCTTTCCCTGCGTGCAATGCCCGAACGGGCACGTTCCAGATCCAGTTCCGGCGACTCGCCTGTCCGTTTCCAGCTTGCCTTGGCTGATTCGGTGCGTCGGGGGCGGTTGGAGCGAGGCATGACTCCATTCTGCCCCAGTCGCTAGTTGCGCGCGGCAGGGTAAGCGGCAGAGGAAGTAAAGTGGAGCGGGTGCGACTCGTCATAGCCCGTTGTTCCGTAGATTACGTTGGCCGCCTCAAGGCCCACCTCCCGCTTGCCACCCGGCTCTTGCTCGTCAAATCCGATGGTTCCGTGCTGGTCCATTCCGACGGCGGCTCCTACAAGCCGCTGAACTGGATGAGCCCGCCCGCTACCCTGCGGGTGACCACGCCGGAGGAGACCGAGGTCGAGGAAGGCGTGGTGGAGCAGTGGACCGTGCAGTCGGCCAAGACCGACGACCGGCTCATCATCAACATCTACGAGCAACTCCATGACACGTCCCACGACCTCGGAACGGACCCCGGGCTCATCAAGGACGGCGTCGAGGCTGATCTGCAGCGACTGCTCGCCGAGCAGATCGAAACCCTTGGTGCCGGCTATTCGCTCATCCGGCGCGAGTACTTCACTGCCATCGGTCCCGTGGACATCCTCGCCCGGGACGGCGACGGCGGGACAGTCGCCGTCGAACTCAAGCGGCGCGGTGACATCGACGGCGTCGAGCAGCTCACGCGCTACCTCGAACTACTCAACCGCGATCCACTGCTGGCCCCGGTGCGGGGCATTTTCGCCGCCCAGCAGATCAAGCCGCAGGCGAAGGTCCTTGCCAATGACCGCGGAATCGACTGCATCACCCTGGACTATGACGCGATGCGCGGCGTGGACGACAGCGAGTCACGCTTGTTCTAGCTGTCCGGACCTTCATCCCTGGTAAACCAGGTCAAGCGTGGGCCCCGGCAACTAGAATCAAAACATGACTGTCCCAGACCGGCCTGTATCTTCCTCTGCGCCCGTGCGCCACCTGATTACCGGAACCATCGTCAGCGACGGTGCGGTGATCGAAGATGGCCTGGTGGCGGTGGAGGACGACCGCATAGCCTTCGCCGGGCCGGCGGCCGAATTCCACGAAGCAGCCTTCGAGGGGTTCGAGGAAACTCCGCGGACCGATTTCCCCACGGACCGGTACATCGTTCCCGGATTCGTGGATGTGCACTGCCATGGCGGCAATGGAGGCGACTTCCCCGGGGCCGATGAGTCCTCGGCACGAAAGGCCATCGATTTCCTGCACCGCTCCGGAACCACCACCCTCCTCGCCAGCATGGTCACGGCACCCCGGGAAGACCTGCTCCGCGGCATCGAGCTTTTCGTACGCTTGGCCGATGAAGGGCTCGTAGCCGGAATCCACCTTGAGGGGCCATTCCTCTCCCACGCACGATGCGGCGCGCAGAACCCCGCCTATCTACTGGAGCCGGACCTGGATCTCATGACCGAGCTGGTTGAAGCCGCCGCCGGCAAGCTCGCCACCATGACCTACGCCCCCGAGCTTCCCGGCGCAGCGGCACTCGTGGACCTGATGACGTTCCACGGAGTGACGCCGTCCCTTGGCCACACGGATTGCGACGACGCGACGGCCGCCGCCTCCCTGACCGCAGCGCGGGAGGGCTTGGAATCCGCTGGTTTCGACGGCGTCAGCTCGTTGCCGACTGTCACGCACTTGTTCAATGGCATGCCCCCCATGCACCACCGCTCCCCCGGCCCCGTGGCCGCCTCCCTTCGCACCGCCCAGGAAGGCAAGGCCGTGGTGGAACTGATCGCGGACGGCACCCACCTTGACCCAAGCACTGTCGCAACCGTTTTTCAGCTGGTAGGCGCCCCAAACATTGTCCTCGTGACCGATTCAATGGCGGCAGCGGGACTCTCTGACGGAAACTACATGCTCGGCCCCTCCCCGGTGACCGTGACGGACGGCGTCGCTACCTTGGATGCCACGGGATCCATCGCCGGTGGCACTGCAACCATGCTCGACGTCGTCAGGCGCACGGTTGCGGCCGGCGTCGGGCTCGCCGACGCGGTTGCCTCGGCGACGGCGGTTCCCGCCGCAGTGCTGGGGCTGTCCGACGAACTTGGCGGCCTTCGGCGGGGCCTGCGGGCCGATCTCGTCGTCGTGGACAAGGAGCTGCAGCTCGCGGGCGTATTGCGCAATGGTGATTGGCTGGCATAGGTGGATTGGCTGGCCTAGGCCGAATTTGCGGCCCCCAATGCCGGATCCAGTGGCAAGCGCGCTTTCTTCCGTTACCTTCTTTTTACTTAAATTTTGTCGGAATTCCCCAGCAGACCGTTGACCTCCAGTATTCGCCATGAAAGTGTTGTAGCAGTCTTTGTGTAGGTGTGATTCATGCTCGCAAGACGTGTTGCGAGCGTGAAGCTCCTGCGAAGCCAACCAAGCCTGGCTTGGGCGGAAAACCAGGTCTTCTCGCGGAGTAACCAAGGCCGGCACGCGGTGTGCCGGACTTAAAAGTTCCACAATGAGGAGAAACAAAAATGGCACTGGGCACCGTCAAGTGGTTCAACGCTGAAAAGGGCTTCGGCTTCATCACCCCGGACGACGCCGAAGGCGACGTCTTTGTCCACTATTCCGAGATCCAGACCGGCGGATTCCGCACCCTCGACGAGAACCAGCGTGTTCAGTTCGAGATCGGTCAGGGCGCAAAGGGCCCGCAGGCCACCGGCGTAACCGCCGTCTAGTCTGACTGTTTGAATTCTGCCTGAAGGATTCACCGAAGGGGTTCCGCACACCTGCGGGACCCCTTTTTCTTTTCAAGCAACGAGGGTGCGGAGGAGCCTGGCAGTTTGCCGGACGGACAGCCCCGGCAAATATGCGCGGCTTAGCGCGGCGCCGATCGCGGGAATCTCTAGGCTGTCTTGGTAATACATATACAAAGTCCTGTACTCCGGCTGGAACCTCGATTTGAAGCGGGCGAGGGAGCGGAATCCGTAAACAGGCTCCAAGGTCCTGCCAACGAGGTCCAGAATGCCCGCCATGCCGGCTTCCCCACGGGAGAATTCCTCGGTGTCCCCAGCCAAAGGCGAGCCCGACAGGGAAATGACTTCCACTCCCTGCCGCAACTCGTGGACTGCCGAGGCAATCATGAATTCCATGAGGCCAGGGAAGGCGTCGCTGCGCCGGCGCATGAAATCCAATGTCCAGCTGATCACCTGGCCGTCGCGGAACACCGGTAGCCAACTGGTGACCCCATAGACAAAGCCCTTGCCGTCGACGGCTATGCAGCAAAGCACTTCATCGTCCATCAGCTCGTCGAGGGAACCCAAGGTAAAGCCCATTTCAGGCACTTTTTTCCTGGCGGCCCACTCTTCCGACACCTCGCCGAGTTGGGAGCGTATGTGTTGCGAAAACTCCGAATAACGTCCCCACCGGGCTTCAACGCCGGCCTTCAGTGCACGGTTCTTGGCCGTGCGCACGTTTTGCCACGCTTTGCCCGTGAACTCGAGATCACCGATGGAGAGCCGGGTTTCCTGGGCGACCGCGATTCGGCGAAATCCGGTGGATTGCAGCATCGGCCACAACTCTTCAGTACAGGAATAAAGGCATGGCACCAATGCGTGGTGCGCGCAGTAGTCGAGGAAACCCTCGGTCGCGGCAGCGGCTTGTTCGGGATCACCGAACGGACCGGCGAGGGTCAGCGCGACGTTGCCGTGCTGCTGGTAGGCAACTCCGGCGTCCATTCCGGGGGTGAACCAGAACTTGTTCGGCTCCCATAGCGCCATCCAGGAAAGGGACTCTCCGCCGCGCTTGACCAAATCCCTGGCCGCCAAGCGAGCCGGATCATCACCGCCAGGACCGTGCTGCCGTTTGAGGAGCAGCGTCCACACCGCTGCCAGGGCCACGAGCCAGAAGATGATCCCTGACCACGCGAACAATATTGACTCCGCGGCACTCCGCTCCGCGAACACGCGACCAAATGCGGTGGGTATGGGCAAGGGAAGATACTGCCGGGCGAGTTCCGCAATAAGACCCAGGATGCCGCCGTCGTGCGCCAAACCGCCGGAGCCGAGCCAGGCCCCGGTGTAGCCACTCGCCAATACGAGCCACGTTGTGCCAACCAGCCACGCCATCTTCCGGCGGAGCGGCGCCCTCGAGCCCACCACGAAATTTCCCCTGAACAGGAAAAGCAGAACCGCGAGGATAAAGGGAACCAGGGCGAGGGTCAGGATGTGGAACACCGCGGAGCCCAAAACGACGGTGCGGCCCCGGCCTGGAAAATGCGGAATGCTGGCAAACAACACCAGGTAGGCGAAGGAGAGCGCCACTACGCCAAGTTGCACGCCGATGGCGATTTTCAGCGCCAGGCGCCTTCCTTGGCGCATACCCACCGCACAAATCAAGAGGAGCAATGCCGGTACCACCGCGAGGGCCACGCCGGCGGGCCCGGGGTAGCCTTGGCGTCCAAGTTCGAGGCAGCTGATGTCCACGGTTCCACCGCAGTTCGCCTGCAACTGATTGAGCGTCGGAACAGGGTTCAACACCATTTCGCGCAGCAACGCCAGCGGCCCCGCGGGGCTCCTCACGGCGCCCGCCACCAAGGGCCCGACGCCGAAAATCGCCACCATGAGCGACAACAGGTTTCGCGTCTCACGCCTGGTCGCACGGTGGCTCGGTTGGATGCCATGATCAAGCTGGAGCCAAAGACCGGCCCCCAGGCCGAGCAGGGCACCAGTCAGGGCCATGACAGCCGAGGGATCGCCAACGTACAGGACCAGGAGAAGCGCCAGGGACACGACCGTCGCCCTCAATCGCCGGCGCCACAAAGTCGGGAGGAGGCCACTGGCCGCCATCGAGACGAAGAGGGTCGCCGGAAGGGGTCCGGAGGTCCTGGCATCCATCATCCGACCCAGCCAACCATCGTCGGCGTAGGCCGCCAACTGGACCACCAGCAAAAAAGCAGTGACCGTGGCAAACTGCCCGCCGAAGAAGCCCGCCGCAGTGCGGAACCACCCCAGCTTGCGCTCCGCAGAGCCCAGCAACACGACGAACAACAACGAGCTCAAGACGTAGTCGACGGGGTTGGCGGCGAAAAACATCGAGGTCCACATGGACCACCAGTCCCCCGCCTTCAATCCCCCACCGCTCACGCTCGAGAGGTGCCGCAACGCATCCGGGCCGTACCCGATATCGGGGTCGAAGATCGCCGGAGTGAGCAGGTACAGGGCGAGCACAATCACGGTGAAGGGGATCGCGCCAATATGGGCGGCAATGTTGCCAAGCATGGCCCGGGCAAGGACTGCCGCCATCTTCCGGGCGGGCTTGCCATCTTCGGGTTCAGGCGCCTGGTCTCTGGACAATCGGGCTTCCTGGATACTCACTGAACGAGCCCCCAGCGGGGGGCCAGGAATTCCATTGCGGATGGAAGTTCTTGCACTGCCACTGCCCACGAGTGGCCGGCGCCGGCAACCGAAGCGTGCCTGATGTCGAACCCGGAGGTGCGGGCAGCTGCCGCCACCTCGGTGGAGTAACGGACGAATTCGCTGTCCGCGGCCCCGACCGCGAAGTAGCCTGCATGGCCGTCATAGCTCCGCTGTTTCATCAGGTTCAACGGTGTCAGGGCCTCGAAGGCCGCAGAGTCGCCGCCAAATGCAGTCTGGATGGTCCGCTGGCGATCAGGACCAAGCGAAGGTTCCCGCTCTCCCGAGAAGGCGATGAAGGAAGGGTAGATTTCAGGATGCAAAGCAGTCATCTGCACCGCACAGGTTGCACCGAAGGAAAACCCGCCGACAGCCCACTTCCTCGGGTCGGCGGAAACCTCGAGCGTCTGGTTGATCCAGCGCGGAACATCGATCGAGAGATACGTGTCGGCACGTGCGATAAGGCTATCCATGCACATGGTGTTTGCGGTATCGGAACCGTTTGGATCGACCACCACGACGACGGGCGCCACGCCTCCGTGCCGGGCGGCGAAGGTGTTCATGGTCGGCTCAAGCAGGCCGCCGGTCAGCCAATCGGCGGGACGTCCGGGCTGGCCGGCAAAGAGAACCAGTACGGGTAGTTGGCTGCGATCGGCGGCCAGGTAAGCCGGCGGCAGGTAAATGAAAGCGTCCTGGGCCTTGAAACCCGATTCAATCCCTGGAATCGATGCCCTCCGGACTATTCCCCCGCTAGGCGCTGACACCGGCAGGATTCCGGAAACACCCCTTTTGAACCCCTCCTCAAGCTCCGGGATCCGCCCCACGTTGTGGCCGAAGAGATCAGCCGCCGTGTGGTTGAGCCCGAAGTAGCTGTTGATCTGAAGCGCGGAGAGGAGCAGCACGGAGACGCACGAGACCCCTGCGGCGCTCCTGCCGCGCCACGACGAACCAGGGAGCCTGGCAAGGAAGAGGGCGAACGCAGAGAAGGCAACGGTCGACCAAATGAGGACATCGACGGGAAGGTCCTCCGGGAACACGGTGAGGACGTTGACTAGGAGCCAGTGGATGACTGCGACAACTCCACTCGCCACCGCAAGCGAGACAACTATGGAAAGTAACCAGCGCCGGTCCCGCCGCAGGAGGAGGAAGGCACTCCCGGCAATTCCGGCACCAAGGACGGTCCAGTAAAAGGGACCGTCAACAAGTCTCATGTTGAATAGGAAGTCCACTGTCCTCAGCGCCAGGTGCCGACGCCCACCACTGGGCCGGCCTCCAGCCAGGACGACAGCCCGGCGTAGGCATCAAATCTCATTGCCAGCATGAACCGCTGGCCTTCATGCTGCAGTTCGACTACCACGACGTCGGGTTGGAGCCTCGTCAGCTCTTCCTCCGTTGGCTTCCGGCGGCCAAGGAGCTCCAAAGAGCTGCGGCGGAAGCTATGTTTCGGACGGAAGCTGAGGGACAGCAGGCGGAACCACTCAAGCTCCGAGTCCTGATAACGACAAACCCCCATCCGCCAGCTGTTTCCAGCCGTGCAAATGGAGGCGTCGACCGTGCCGAGGGCGCGCCGCAAATTGAAGCGGCGCACCCCGACGAGGCACAGTGTAAAGATCAGCAACGCAAACGCCGTTGCCAAGGCGATGAACGGAATAGCAGAATCGTCCATCAAGGTCTTGCTATCGGATCCCCGCAGTAGCTGAATCGCCCAACTGGGCGTTGTCAGCGACGATCACCACGCGGTTGTTGTCGACGGAGAAGAATCCGCCGTCCACAACTACTGCAAGGCGGTCTCCGGTAACCGGCTCGATGGCCAGCTCGCCCGCGGCCAGAATGGCGAGGAGCGGCGAGTGGCCGGGCAGGATCCCGATTTCACCATCGCTGGTGCGGGCCTTGACCATCTTGGCCGCACCGGACCACACGAAGTGGTCCGCTGCGACAATCTCAACCTCGAGCTCAGCCATACTACTTGGTCTGTTCCTGGATCTTGGCCCACTGGCGCTCGACGTCATCCAGGCCACCGACGTTGAAGAACGCCTGCTCTGCGATGTGGTCCAGCTCGCCGTCGCAAATCGCCGTGAAGCCTTCCACGGTGTCCTTGATGGACACGGTGGAGCCTTCGACGCCGGTGAACTGCTTGGCGGTGTAGGTGTTCTGGGACAGGAACTGCTGGATGCGGCGTGCACGCGACACGACGATCTTGTCTTCTTCGGACAGTTCGTCAACGCCGAGGATGGCGATGATGTCCTGGAGTTCCTTGTTCTTCTGCAGGATCTGCTTCACACGGACAGCCGTGTTGTAGTGGTCCTTGCCGATGTACTGCGGGTCCAGGATGCGGGACGTCGACGTCAGCGGGTCAACGGCCGGGTACAGACCACGGGAGGCGATTTCACGGGAAAGTTCCGTGGTCGCGTCGAGGTGTGCGAAGGTCGTTGCCGGAGCCGGGTCGGTGTAGTCATCAGCAGGCACGTAGATGGCCTGCATCGACGTGATCGAGTGGCCCTTGGTCGAGGTGATGCGCTCCTGCAGGAGGCCCATCTCGTCGGCGAGGTTCGGCTGGTAGCCAACAGCGGACGGCATACGGCCGAGCAGCGTGGAGACCTCGGAACCGGCCTGGGTGAAGCGGAAGATGTTGTCGATGAAGAGCAGCACGTCCTGGTTCTGCACATCGCGGAAGTACTCCGCCATGGTCAGGGCGGACAGTGCCACGCGCAGACGCGTTCCCGGCGGCTCGTCCATCTGGCCGAATACAAGGGCGGTGTCCTTGAGGACGCCTGCCTCTTCCATTTCAACCCAGAGGTCGTTGCCTTCACGAGTACGCTCGCCGACACCGGCGAATACCGAAGTACCACCGAAGTTGCGGGCAACACGGGTGATCATTTCCTGGATCAGAACGGTCTTGCCGACACCGGCGCCACCGAACAGACCGATCTTTCCACCCTTGATGTACGGGGTGAGGAGGTCGATGACCTTGATGCCGGTCTCGAGCATCTCCGTGGAGCCCTCGAGGGACGCGAAGGCCGGGGCCTTGCGGTGGATCGGCCAGTAAGCGTCCGCGTTGATCTCGGACTCGTCGACGTCCAGCGGCTTGCCGAGAACGTTGAAGATGTGGCCCTTGACGCCGTCGCCGACAGGCACGGAGATCGGGGAGCCGGAGTCCCGCACGGAGGTGCCGCGGACGAGTCCGTCGGTGGCCTGCAGGGAGATGGCACGGACAAGGTTGTCACCCAGGTGCTGGGAGGTCTCGAACGTGATGGTCTTGGTCTCACCGTTGAGGGTTACCTCGGTGGTGAGTGCGTTGTAGATCGACGGGATTGCGTCAGCCGGAAATTCGACGTCGACAACCGGGCCGATGACGCGGGCAATGCGGCCGGTGGCGCCGGCCGTTGCGGCTGCGTGCTCGGTAGCGGTGGCAGTCATCTCTCTCACTTCACTCAGTAGATGGCGTGGGGTTAAGTTTATCTATTTGGTGCAGGTGTGGCTTGCGCCGAACCATGCACCGGCAACTACGCGCTCAGGGCGTCGGCGCCGGCCACGATTTCGGAAAGCTCCTGCGTGATCTCAGCCTGGCGGGCCGTGTTGCGCAGACGCGTGTACTTCTTGATCAGTTCGGTCGCGTTGTCGCCTGCCGACTTCATGGCGCGCTGGCGGGCTGCGAGCTCGGAAGCTGCTGCCTGCAGCATTGCTGCGAAGATGCGGGACTCGATGTAACGCGGCAGCAGTGCGTCAAGCACCTGCTCCGATTCCGGTTCGAACTCGTACAGCGGCAGAAGCTCGGACTCGGTGACAGCCTGCTCTTCGACTTCAAGCGGCAGCAGACGGACAACCGTGGGCTCCTGCGTCACCATCGACTTGAAGCGGGTGTAAACGACGTGGATCTCGTCCACGCCACCCTCAGCGAAGTCGTTGGCGAACTCTTCGAGAAGAGCGGCGCCGACTTCCTTGGCAGTCTCGAATTCCGGTGCGTCCGTTCCGCCGGTCCACACGCGGGAGTACGGACGGCTGCGGAAGTCGAAGTATGCCTGGGCCTTGCGGCCAACCAGGTAGGTCTTGACTTCCTTGCCTTCTGCACGGAGAAGCTCGTTGAGACCTTCGGCCTTCTTGAGCACGCTTGCGGAGTAAGAACCAGCCAGGCCACGGTCCGAGGTGATAACCAGGACGGCGGCACGGCGGATCTGCTCCGGCTCGGTGACTAGCGGGTGATCGATTTCGCTCTGGCTTGCGACAGCAGAAACAGCACGGGTAATCGCGTTTGCGTAGGGCGTCGAAGCTGCAACGCGGGCGCGGGCCTTACCGATGCGCGAGGTAGCGATCAGTTCCATCGCCTTGAAGATCTTGCGCATCGACGTCGTCGAGCTGATCTTCTGGCGGTAGACCCGGATCTGGGCTCCCATACATTTCCTTTCCTAAGATCCCGATGGATCAGCGGCTAAGGCTTTGGCGAAGGCCCCGGGCCTGCGGATACCGCAGGCCCGGGAACCAATGCTCTAGCGCTTCTGCTTGACGATCTTTTCCTGGTCGACTTCGCCACCGGAAATCGCTTCGTGCTCTTCGTGGCCGGCACCAACCAAGCGGTTGTCGCCTTCTCCGAAGAAGCCCTTCTTGAAGTCGATGATCGAGGACTTCAGCGCTTCAGCGGTGTCATCATCCAGGACGTTGGTCTGCGCCAGCGTGGTCAGGATGGAGGACTTGTGCTTGAGGTGCTCCAGGAACTCGGACTCGAAACGGCTGACATCCTCAACCGGGACATCGTCCAAGTAGCCCTTCGTACCGGCCCAGATGGAAACGACCTGGTCCTCGACCGGGAACGGCGAGTACTGGCCCTGCTTGAGCAGTTCCATCAGGCGGGCACCACGGGTCAGCTGCTGGCGTGAAGCAGCGTCGAGGTCGGACGCGAACATCGCGAACGCCTGCATGTCGCGGTACTGCGCCAGGTCCAGCTTCAAGGTACCGGAGACCTTCTTCATGGACTTGACCTGTGCCGCACCACCAACGCGGGACACGGATACACCGACGTCAACAGCGGGGCGCTGGTTGGCGTTGAAGAGGTCCGACTGCAGGAAGATCTGGCCATCGGTGATGGAGATAACGTTGGTCGGAATGTAGGCCGAGACGTCGTTTGCCTTGGTTTCGACGATCGGAAGACCGGTCATCGAGCCTGCGCCCAGCTCGTCGGAGAGCTTGGCGCAACGCTCCAGCAGACGGGAGTGCAAGTAGAAAACGTCACCCGGGTACGCTTCGCGTCCCGGCGGGCGGCGGAGCAGCAGGGACACTGCACGGTAGGCTTCAGCCTGCTTCGACAGATCGTCGAAGATCACCAGTACGTGCTTGCCGCCGTACATCCAGTGCTGGCCGATGGCCGAGCCCGCGTACGGAGCCAAGTACTTGAAGCCGGCGGGGTCCGATGCCGGAGAAGCCACGATGGTGGTGTATTCCAGCGCGCCATGGTCTTCCAAGGTCTGGCGGACAGCGGCGATGGTGGAAGCCTTCTGGCCGACGCCGACGTAAACGCAGCGTACCTGCTTGGTGACATCGCCCGAAGCCCAGTTGGCCTTCTGGTTGATGATCGTGTCCACGGCGATGGCGGTCTTGCCGGTCTGGCGGTCACCGATGATCAGCTGACGCTGGCCACGGCCGATCGGGATCATGGCGTCGATAGCCTTGAGACCGGTCTGCATGGGCTCGTGGACCGACTTACGCTGGGTCACGCCCGGGGCCTGGAGTTCCAGTGCACGGGTGGTCTCGGCCTTGATCTCGCCGAGGTCATCGATCGGTTGGCCCAGCGGGTCAACCACGCGGCCCAGGAAGGCGTCGCCTACCGGGACGGACAGGATTTCACCGGTGCGGTGGACTTCCTGGCCTTCTTCGATGCCGGTAAAGTCACCGAGGATGATGACGCCGATCTCACGGACGTCGAGGTTCTGGGCCAAGCCCAGGGTGCCGTCTTCGAAGCGAAGCAGCTCGTTCGCCATGACCGAGGGAAGGCCCTCAACACGGGCGATGCCGTCACTTGCGGCGGTCACGCGGCCGACCTCTACGCGCTCTGCGTTTCCGGGTTCGTAGGACGCCGCGAACTCGTTCAACGCATTACGGACGTCGTCGGCGTTGATGGTCAATTCGGCCATCTGCAGTCCCTGCTCTCCTGTTTTCGTGATCATCGCTGCTCACGATGACCGGTGTTTGTATCAGTTAAGTTGTGCTTGTCTGGCTAGCCAGCGAGTTGCCGGCGGAGTTCGGACAGGCGGGCTACGACGGAAGCGTCAAGCACTTCGTCTGCCACCTGGACCCGGATTCCACCGATCAGAGTCGGATCAACGCTGACGTTGACTTTCAGCTCGCGGCCATAGAGGGCATCAAGCCCGGCCTGCAGGCGGCTGGCCTGCGCATCCGTCAACGGACGGGTGACGCGGACAGTTGCGATCCAGCGCTGCTGGCGCTTGGCTGCAAGCTTTGCGAAGTTGTCGATGAGCTTGCTCGGCTTGACGCCGCGCGGCTGCGACACGGCCTGGCCGATGAGAAGCTGGGCCTCCGGGCTTGCGCCAGGAACCAACTTCTCCGCCAGGGTGATCTTGGCCGCAGCACTTGCCTGCGACTCTCCCAGAGCACGTTGTACCTCGTGGCTGGAAGCAACGGTCTGGTTGAAAGCAAACAGATCGTTTTCCAGCTCTTCCAGCCCCGTGATTCCGGAGGCAGAAACGGCCGACTTGTTTTCAGCCACGGCGATGACCACCGTGGCGGCAAGAGTCTCGAGTGCATCGCCGATATCGCGTGCCGATGCCCAGCGTGAGCTGGCCAATCCACTCGCGATTTCCGCAGCATCAGCGGAGACTTTCCCGCCAACCAGCTGCTTGACCAGCGCCGACTTTTCTTCTCCGCTGCGGGAGGGGTCAGTCAGGGCGCGGCGCAAGCCAGCCGAGCTGTCCACCGTTCCCAGGATTCCGAAGAGGTCCTTAGCCAACTGCAGCGAGGCCGTCGGAAGCATGGCTTCCAACTGCTCCAGCGCTTTGGTCAGCGATTCGCTCGATACACCTGCCATTACTTAGCTGCACCTGCGCTCTGGGTCTCCAGATCTGCGAGGAAGCGGTCCACCACGCGGGCGGCACGCTCGTCATCGCTGAGCGATTCGCCAACGATGCGCTCTGCCAAAGTCGTGGCCAGGGTGCCCACCTCGGAACGCAGGGCGACAACAGCTGCCTGGCGCTCCGATTCGATCTGGGCGTGTGCCTGCTCGGTGATGCGTGCCGACTCGGCTGCTGCCTTGGTCTTCAGCTCCGCGAGGATCTGGGCTCCTTCAGCTCGAGCTTCTTCGCGGATGCGGTTAGCCTCGGCGCGGGCGTCGTGGAGCTGCTGCTTGTACTCTTCGAGAGCTGCAGAAGCTTCAGCCTGGGCCTTTTCAGCCTTGGCAATGCCACCCTCAATCGCCTCTGCGCGCTCCGCGAAGGTCTTCTCGAACATCGGGACAACAAACTTGACCACGATGTACAAGAGGACCGCGAAGCCGGCGAAGACGACGCCCATTTCCCACGGGTTGGGAAGGAGCGGATTAGCCGACTCGGCGGCGCCTTGAGCGGCGGCTGAGATGATCTGCTGATTCATTTTTCACCCGTCCTTATCTACTCGGTTCTGAATGTTCGCTTGGTTCTTAGCTGTTTACTTGAGAACGAAAGCGAAGACCAGGCCGAGGATGGCGAGGGCTTCGGTAAGTGCCAGACCAAGGAACGCGATCGGCTGGAGCACGCGCTGGGCTTCCGGCTGACGTGCAACACCGTTGATGTAAGCAGCAAATACGAGACCCACACCGATACCACCGCCGATGGCGGAGAGACCGTAGCCAATGAGGTTAAGGGAGCCGTTGATGTCGCCGTTCATTGTATTCCTTTCAAGATGCCGCAGTCGCGGCAGGTTGTTTGGTTTGCTTCAACCCCCGAGGGGGAAGATTAAGGGTTGTGCCTAGTGGCTGTCGGCGTGGAGTGCGCCTTCGATGTAGATCGCAGTCAGAAGGGTGAAGACGTATGCCTGCAGCACCATGATCAGGGCTTCGAGCATGTACATGGCGATGGCACCTGCGAGGACCAGCACCGATGCGCCCTTGAGGAGGACGTTTTCCTGCATGACAAGGAACTCGATACCCGAGCCGGCGATCATGACAATGAGGTGTCCGGCCATCATGGTGGCGAAGAGACGGAGGCTGTGCGTCACCGGCCGGACCAGGAAGTTCGAGATGATTTCGATCGGTACGACGATCGGCAGGATGAACCACGGGACGCCCGAGGGAACCGTGGCCAGCTTGAAGTACTTCAAGCCGTTCTTCTTGATGCCGATGCCGATCCAGGTGACGTATACAACCGCGGCCAGCACGTAGGCCCCGCCGACGTGCGAGAAGCTCGGGAGCTGGATCACGGGAATGGCGCCGTAGATGTTGTTCACCAGGATGAAGAAGAACAAGGTGAACAGGAGCGGTACGTACTTCATGAAGTCGCGGCCGCCGATAATGTCCTTGGCGATGCTGTTGCGGACGAAGCCGTAGGCCATCTCGCCCGCGAACTGCAACTTGCCGGGGACCAACTGCTGCTTGCGTGCAGCAGCGATGAAGAATGAAGCGATAAGGACGACCGACAGGATCACCAGCAACATCTGCTTGGAGAAGCCATCGCTCGCACCCCACGGCAGGATAGCCGGCAGGTGCATTTGGTCGATTCCGGGAGGAGTGAAGGTCCCTGAATCCTGGGCCGGGAGCGCAAGCGCGATCAACGCGTTTCCTCTCTGCAGTGTCCATCATTGGGCGTTGTTGAGGATCCGGCCGCGTTTCCTGCAGCCATTTCCCGTGTGAAATTATTTGGCATTACTGTCCCCGTCGTGGGGCGGACCGCTGTCTGCTTTGCTCTCACCAGATGAAGACCGCTGACTGGTAAGGCCATGCATGTGGGAAAGATAGAACCCCCCTGCGGCTCCGAGCAGAGCGCCAACGAGCACAATCCAGCGAGTCCCCCACAGAATATCCAGACCCCAGCCTATCAAACTCCAGACTATGATTCCGCCAACAATGTAGCTAAAGACGGCAATTCCGGCGTTGTATCCGCCGTCGCTTCCGTCGCTCGCTTGCTCAGTGGAATCGCCGGGTTTTGCGGCATGGGGTGTGACGGAGGGTCGCTTGTTCCTAGGAGTGAACATCGTCGCCTCCCTTGCCTGCTGCGGGGCCGTTGTAGATCTGCAGCCGGGCCTTACTGAAGCCATAGATTTCGGCGGCTTGCCACGAGACAACCGCGACGACGGCGCCTATCACGAACCAGCGTCCGTGCAGCCATGCGGGGGCGCCTAAGACGAAAAGCACCACCGCGAAACCGACGACCTTGACAAAGTAGCTGGCAACAAAAAGGCCGACCGCGCCGGAAGGATTATCCCGGCCGACAAAATGGCCGATCAAGAGGCTGATGGCAAAAAAGACCATGACCAGTGCCCCGCCGAATGCGGCAGAAAGCACTCCTACGCCACCGTTCATGACCGCCGCGACAACCGACGTTGCAGCGAGAGCCACCACTGCCGCCGTCGAGCTGAGGAAAAGAAGCCGCAGCCAGAGCGAAGAAGTGGAGCGTGAGGCAGCAACGCCGCTCGAGTCGGACTGCTGTCCGCCGGCGTTGGAGGTCATGGGGATGCCAATCGTCGTGGCAAAAATGCCAAAGTCTCAAAAAGGGTGGGTGCGCGGGCGAGTGACTGTCCGCCCTAAAATTCTACATGAGATAGAACTGTGATGTTAACGCCCTTGTCACACACCATCTACTGGGCTTCGCGCCCTTTTCGGGCAAAGTACGGCCACGCTGTCACTCCGGCCATGATCAGGGCGGCCACGATGTCCACGGTGAGGACCATCTGCCAAGGGAAGATGGCAAACGCCAGGCCTCCAAACGCCAGAATGCAGGTCCACACGTACATCATGAGCACCGCCGTTCGGTGGGTGTGGCCGAGCTCGATGAGCTTGTGGTGCAAGTGTCCTCGGTCAGCCGACCAGGGCGATTGGCCACGTGCTGTACGCCGCAACACCGCAAGGCCGAGGTCCAGCAACGGTAGCGACAGAATCGCGAACGGCAACAGAATGGGAACGATGGTGGGAATACCATTCGCGCGGTCGTAAAGACCTGAACTGATCTGGCCCGTGGACACCACGCCGGCCGAGGCCATCACGAGGCCCAAAAGCATGGCGCCCGAGTCGCCCATGAAGATTTTGGCCGGGAACCAGTTGTGCGGCAGGAATCCGATGCAACAACCCACAATGATGGCCATCAGCAGCGCCGCCAGATCCGAGCGGTCCGTGAGTGTTGCATTGCGGTGGACCCAATACGCCGTCAGGAAGAACGCAACCCCGCCAATCGCGGCGACGCCTGCCGCCAGGCCATCGAGTCCATCGATGAAATTGACGGCGTTCATGGTGGTCACGATGAGGAGGGCGGTCAAGACGATCCGCAGCGGTTCCGCATCAATCCGTATGGGCTCCGGAACAAAGGGAAGGACGGACATCTGCACCCCCCAGACTGCGACGATCGTAGCGGCCGTGCATTGGCCGATCAGCTTAACCCACCAGCGGATGTCCATCACGTCGTCGGCGACACCCACCGCGACAATCACAAGGGCACCTGCCAGGATTCCCCACGGCGCACCGTTCCCGTGGAAGATGTCCTTCACGAAGAACGAATTGCTGGCCACGACGAGGGCCACGGCGAAGCCCGCGAAGAGTCCTAGGCCACCGAGTCGGGAAATTGGCACCGAGTGCATGTCCCGGCTGCGGATAGGGGCGAAAAGCCGGAGTTTGTTACCCATCTGGCGGGCTACCCACGTAGCGAGATACGACACGACGGCAGCCGTGAGCATCATGAGCGAATACATGATCACGTGGCGGCTCCTGTTGGCGGTGGTGGTGGATTTTGTCCCTGGCGACTAGCTGCCGGCACAACACCTGCAACACCTCTGCGCACCGCCGAATATTGCTGTACTACAGTTGGACTCTGTCAAGATACTAGCGGCTACGGCGGCTTTGCTCCGTTTCACGCGCCCCTAGGGCGAGCCGGGAGGACCCTCCCCGCAACTGCCCGGAAGGAACCCTACATGACTGTCTCCGTTGCCGTAGCGGCTGTGACCTTTGACCGCCCCGGAGAGCTAGCAGTCCTGCTCGACGCTATCAACAAACAATCGATGCCCGTGGACACCATTTGCCTCGTGGACAGCGGAACCACCCCTTCGCGGGAGCTTGCGTCAAGCCATCCAAAGGTGGACTACGTCCGCTCGGAGGCGAATCTGGGCGGGGCGGGCGGCTTCGCCCTTGCGATCCTCAAGGCGGTGGCCAGCGGCGCCGAATGGGTGTGGATCATGGACGATGACGCCGAACCCGGCGATCCCAAATGCCTCGAAACCCTGGTCCGCGAAGCGGAGGCCCGTAGACTCGATGCCGTCGTCCCGCTCGTCGTCGCGCCCGGACACCCGGACAAGCTCTCCTTCTTCTTCCGGATTGACGGCAAGGTGACCCACGACCGCGCCGAAGTCGAGAAGGCGGGGTTCCTGCCCGACGTCGGGCACTTCTTCAACGGTGCGCTCATCCGTTCCAATGTCTTCTTCAAAGTGGGAGTGCCGGATATCCGGCTGTTCATCCGGGGCGACGAGGTGGACTTCATGATCCGCCTCCGGAAAGCGGGAATCCGCTTTGGTACGGTCGCGACGGCGTGGATCAGCCACCCGCATGCGTTTTCCGAGACAAAGCATGTCTTCGGCGCGCGCTGGCACGTGATCGTGCCGGATTCAGCGTTCAAGCGCTACTTCTACTACCGCAACCGGGGCTATTTGATCCGCCGCTACCGGCGCGGCAAGTCGATGGTGGCCGACGTCGGAGGCTACTTGGGCTATTTCCTCCCCCGTGGTGACTTCCGCGGGCTCGCGGAGTGGTTCCGGGCATTCTCCGCCGGTTTGCGGGACAAGGGCTTCGGCCCGTTGGAGGATCAGAAGTTCTAGCGGTCCGCCGGGCGCGGCGTGCTTTTCCTGCCGGCGAGCCGACGGCGCACAAGCAGGCCGAGGAGCACCCACGGCTCGCCGAAGACCCTGTAAGCGACGCGTCCCGGATGCAGGACGAGCCGCCAGGCCCATTCGAGCCCGAGGCGGCCCAGCCAGCGTGGAGCGAGCTTCTGGAGGCCAGCCAGCTGCTCGATAGCCCCTCCGACGGTGCAGTAGACGGCGGGTGGAAGCTCATCCAGGCGACGGTGCAGCACCGATTCCTGCAACGGCATTCCAAGGCCAAGAAGCACCAGCTGGGGACGGAATTCCGCCAGCCAAGCAACGGTGGCCGCTTCGCTGGCATCGTTCCAATTCTCACCGGGCCGTCCGGAGACCTCGGCGCCGGGCACGATTTCGCGAAGGCGTTCCACCGTCTTGCCGTTGGCCTCGGGGCCGGCGCCGACGACGGCGATCCGGCGTAGTCCTTCGACGCCGCCGAGCGCCGGCACCCAGTCCGTGGATCCCAAACGGTATTCCATCAACCCCGCGCCATCGTCCCGCGGACCTCCGCGGCGTCCAAGCCCCCAGAGCATTGCGACCGGCGCACCATCCATGAGCACCACATCGCTGCGTTCATAGAGATGCCGGAAGTCGGAACTCGAATGAAACAACGTGACGCTGTGCAGATTGTGTCCGAGGACAACCTTGGTAGTGCCGTCCGAAACGTACCCGCTGATGGCTTCTATAAGTTGCTCGGCGCACAGGGCGGTGACGTCTACGTCCAGTAGTGGGACACGGTCCCGGACCAGGCTCATTCGGCCCTGGTCTCCGTGTGGACAACGGTCTCGCCCGGTATCGGGGCCTCGCCGGGAGCAAGAGCCTCGCCGGGAGCAAGAGCCTCGTCGGGAGCAGGAGCCTCGTCGGCGACGGGGGCCTCCGACGCTGGCTCAGGCTCGGCTTCCCCGAGGGCCAGCACTCCGGGAACAACCTCGCGAAGTCGTTCCAGGGAAATGGCACCATCGCGAACCACACGGAGTGGCACGGTGGTGGCGTCAACAATCGTGGATGCCACCGGCTCGGTTCCCTCGAGGGGCCGGAACCCACCCTCAAGGTATACCTCGACCGATTCAGCAAGCTGGGTCCTCGCCTCGGCGGCTGTCTGCGCGGCCGGTTGACCGGTGCGATTAGCCGAGGACACTGCCAGTGGGCCGGTGCGGTTGAGCAGTTCAAGCGCAATATCGTCGTCGGGCATCCGCAGGGCCACGGTTCCGCGGGTCTCCCCCAGGTCCCAATCCAAGGACGGCTGGGCATGGAAGATGAGCGTCAGGCCGCCGGGCCAAAAGGTATCTGCCAGCTTGCGGGCATCTTCCGATACATCAGTTGCCAGCCCGTCCAGCGCAGTGGGCCGCGGGATCAGCACCGGGGGCGGCATATGGCGGCCGCGGCCCTTGGAGACAAGCAGCATGGTCACGGCTTGCGGCGAGAACGCGTCGGCGGCAATGCCGTAGACGGTGTCCGTCGGCATGACGACACACTTTTTCTCGCTGATGGCGCGCTGCGCATGCTCCAGGCCTTCGGCGCGTTGTTCCTCTGACGTGCAGTTGTAGCTTGTGGTCACAGCGCTATTCTTTCATTTCCCGGAGGCAGCGATTGCCAACACTGCGCTCGTGGCACGTTCCTTGCCGTTGAGATCGAGGTGGGTAGTGACCTGCGTCCAGCAGCCTGCAGCCTTCAGGTGTTCGGAAATCCACCCTGCCTGCACCTCCGCGTGCTCCATCACGAAGAACCCGCCGCTCTTGAGGAGGCGGGCAGCCGAGGCGGCAGCCGCCGTCGGAAGCTCCATTCCGTCCGCTCCCCCGCCGTACAATGCCTCCGGCGGATCGTGCAGTGCCACTTCGGGTTCGTTCGGAATGGCTTCAGCCGGAATGTACGGCGGATTGGAAACGACGACGTCGAACGTTCCGTCGTGTTCGGGCAAGGCATTGCGGAGGTCGCCCTGCACGAGCTTCACACCGAGTGGCTTCAGGTTCTTGGTGGCCCAGGCATGGGCGAAGGTGCTGAATTCGACGGCGTGGACCTCGGCCCCGGGCACTTCGTGGGCGATCGAAGCTGCAATGGCGCCGGAGCCTGTGCCAAGATCAACCACTTTGGGGTGCTGGAGTCCCTGGAGGTGGTCGATGACAAGCTGGACCACCGATTCCGTTTCCGGCCTCGGAATGAACACCCCCGGGCCGACAGCCAGCGTGAGGTATCGGAAGTGCGCGACGCCGGTAATGTGCTGGAGCGGAACGCGCTGTGCGCGCTCGGCCACCAAATCCGCGTAGCCTTCCGGGGCCTCGGAATCGCCTAGCAGCATGGCCCGCAGTCGGCCGAGGCCGACACCCAGGAGGTGTTCCGCGAGGAGTTCAGCGTCCACTCGCGGAGTGGGGACTCCGGCGTCGGACAGGACGGCTGTTGCCTCGCGGACGGCGTCGGCGAGGCTTTGGCCCGGAAAGAACGTCATGAAGATCCTTGCAGGCTGTTACTCGCCCAGGGCATCCAGGCGCGACTGTTCATCCATTTCGATGGCCGATTGGATGACCGGCTCCAGGTCGCCGTTCATGACGGCGTCGAGGTTGTAGGCCTTGTAACCGGTACGGTGGTCGGCAATCCGGTTTTCCGGGAAGTTGTACGTGCGGATGCGCTCCGAACGGTCCATGGTGCGGATCTGCGACTTGCGCTGGGCCGAGTTCTCGGCGTCGATCTGCTCCTGCTGGTGTGCCAGGATACGGGCACGAAGGACGCGCATGCCGGCTTCACGGTTCTGGAGCTGGGATTTTTCGTTCTGCATGGCCACCACGATGCCCGTAGGGAGGTGGGTAATGCGGACCGCCGAGTCCGTGGTGTTGACGGACTGGCCGCCAGGACCCGAGGACCTGTAGACGTCGATCTTGAGGTCGTTCTGGTTGATTTCGAGCTCTTCGGGCTCATCCACTTCCGGGAGCACCAGCACACCGGCTGCGGAAGTGTGGATGCGGCCCTGCGACTCCGTGACGGGAACACGCTGGACGCGGTGCACGCCGCCTTCGAACTTCAAGCGGGCATACACGCCTTCTGCGGGATCGTTCGAGTTGCCCTTGACGGCCATCTGGACGTCCTTGTAGCCGCCCAGGTCCGATTCCGTGGCCGAGATGAGTTCGGTCTTCCAGCCGCGGGACTCGGCGTAACGCATGTACATCCGCAGCAGGTCTCCGGCGAACAAGGCAGCTTCGTCGCCGCCTTCGCCGCCCTTGACCTCGAGGATGACGTTGCGGGCGTCGTCTGGATCGCGCGGAATCAGCAGCCTGCGCAACTTCTCCTGCGCTGCCGGAAGCTTCGCCTCGATTTCGTCGACCTCGGCGGCAAATTCGGCGTCCTCGGAAGCCATTTCCTTGGCCGCTTCAAGATCGTCCATGAGCCCGCGCCAACGGTTGTACGCCTCAACGATGCCCTGCAACTGGGCAGACCGCCGGCCCAGCTTGCGGGCCAAAGCCTGGTCGGCATAAACAGCAGGATCACTCAACTGCGCCTGGATAGCAGCATGCTCATCAAGCAATCCCTGTACGGACTCAAACATTTTCAGAACCTCTTTCGACTTCTACAAGTCTAATAACTGCAACGCGGGGTCACTTACGGCCCATGCCGAGGGCCAAGATGGGCCGTATCTGACCCCGCGTTGCAACGGGAAGGGGCGGGGCGGAACATCCGCGCGGCACCAACCGCACGAACGAACCAGCGCCCGCCCCTAAAACAGCTACTTGTCGTTATCCGACTTGGCTCCAAGAGTCGTCTTCTGTACCTGCATGAGGAACTCGACGTTGCTCCCGGTCTCCCGGATCTTGTTGGTCAGGAGTTCAAGGCTCTGCTGGGTCTCGAGTCCGGACAGGACACGGCGCAGCTTCCACATGATCTTGACCTCTTCGGCCGAAAGCAGGTTCTCTTCGCGACGGGTACCCGAAGCGTTGACGTCCACGGCCGGGAAGATGCGCTTGTCCGCCAGCTGGCGGGACAGGCGGAGCTCCATGTTGCCCGTGCCCTTGAACTCTTCGAAGATGACTTCGTCCATCTTGGAACCGGTCTCCACGAGCGCGGTTGCCAGGATGGTGAGCGAGCCACCGTTCTCGATGTTGCGCGCAGCACCGAAGAAGCGCTTCGGCGGGTAGAGCGCAGCAGAGTCGACACCACCGGACAGGATGCGGCCGGAGGCCGGTGCTGCCAGGTTGTAGGCGCGACCCAGGCGGGTCATGGAGTCCAGGAGGACCACCACGTCCATGCCCATTTCCACGAGGCGCTTGGCGCGTTCGATGGAAAGCTCGGCAACCGTGGTGTGGTCATCGGCGGGACGGTCGAAGGTGGAGGCAATGACCTCGCCCTTGACGGTGCGCTGCATGTCCGTGACTTCTTCGGGACGTTCGTCAACCAGCACCATCATGAGGTGGACCTCAGGGTTGTTGGTGGTGATCGCGTTGGCGATGGACTGCAGGATGAGCGTCTTGCCTGCCTTGGGCGGGGAGACGATCAGGCCGCGCTGGCCCTTGCCAATCGGGGCCACGAGGTCGATGACGCGCGGGCCGATCTTCTTGGGATCCGTTTCGAGGCGCAGGCGCTCCGAGGGGTAGAGCGGGACGAGCTTGGCGAATTCAACGCGGTCCTTGAGCTCTTCCGGCGTCTTGCCGTTGACCGACGTGACACGGACGAGCGCATTGAACTTCTGGCGCGCGGACTGCTGGTTGCGGTCCTCGCCGTCACGTGGGGCGCGGATTGCGCCGACCACGGCGTCGCCCTTGCGCAGGTTGTACTTCTTGACCTGGGCGAGGGACACGTACACGTCGTTGGCGCCGGGCAGGTACCCCGAGGTGCGGATGAACGCGTAGTTCTCCAGTACGTCCAGGATGCCGGCGACCGGCAGCAGGACGTCGTCCTCGGTGACCTCGACGTCGTCGACGTCCGGGCCTTGGCCACGGCCGCGGCGGCGTTCGTTGCGGTCGCGGAAGCGGTCGCTGCGGGTGTTTCCATCACGGTTGTCACGGTTGTCCTGAGGACCCGGACGATCGTTGCGGTCGCGGCGGTTGCGACGATTGCGGCGGTTGCCGGCGTCATCGCCTTCGGTAGTGTCTTCGCGACGCGTACGGGTGTTGTCGCGGCGTTCGCGCTGGGCGGGTTCGCCGGCCTCGACCGAGGCCTGCTCGCCCTGGCGCGGCTGTGCCTGGCGCTGCTCGGGCTGGCGCTGCTCCGTCTGGCGCTGCTCGGGCTGGCGCTGCTCGGCCTGACGCTGTTCTGCGCGGGGCTGTTCGGCCTGGGGCTGCTCCGGCGCGCGGGTCTCGGCGACTTCACCGGTCTCCACAGGAGCAACGGCCTCGCCACGACGACGGTTCCGCGTGCGCGGCTGGCGGCGTTCGCCGGCCGCCTCGCTTGCTTCGGCGGCGGGAGCGGCAGGAGCCTCGACGGCGACGGCGGGAGCCTCCGCGGTTTCCGCGGCGGCAGGAGTGGCAACAACGCCGTCGCTGGTGGCGCGGCGGCTTCGGCCACGGCCACGTGCCCGGGTGCCTTCCTGCGCGGGAGCTTCGGTGGACGCTGCGGCAGGTGCGGCAGCGGTCTCAGCTTCCGGAGCTGCGGGCGCGGCCTTTGTTGCTACGGCCTTGGCCCCGGTGGGAGCCTTGCTGGTGGTTGCGCCGGCACGGTGGGCTGAAATGGCCGAGACCAAGTCCCCCTTGCGCATCCGGGATCCGCCCGAAATGCCCAGCTGACTGGCGAGAGCCTGGAGCTGCGCGAGCTTGAGGCCTGCAAGGCCGCTGCTCTTAGCGGTTGCGGCCGTTGATTCAGCTGCAGAAGATGTGGTGTCCACAGCTGAAGCCAGCTCAGTGGTTTCTGTCACGAAGGATCCTTCCCCCTCGACGGCGTCCAGACCTAGAGCTGGACGCGATGATTTGTTCTGGACTGCAGTTCAGATCTGCAGCCGTGATTTCGGTCTTGCCGGTTTAGTTTCAGCAGGGCCGGATACTAATACGTCTTCGATGCTCCGGCGGGCGGGGCGCGGGCTGACGGTTCGGGTAACAGAAAGGGTTCTGTGGCACCTGCGACAGGCCGATAAGGAGACGACACCGGCAGACTTCGACACAGTAGGAGACGGGAACGGCGTTAAGCCGGGATCCAATGTCAGGGAACTGCCCGCGGTTCTACCGCCGGTGCAAGTCCACTCTAGCACCTTCAACGTCCACTGCCAGTGTCATCACGCGCCAAGCCACGTCCGGAGTGTTGTCCGCAGTGAACGCAATGATCATTTCGGCAATCGCCTCGGCCTCGTCCGCGCCGTTGGCCAATGCGAGAACTGTGGGTCCTGCTCCCGAAACGACGGCTGCATGGCCCGAAGACCGCAGTGCCTTGATCAACGCCGCACTTGGCCGCATTGCCTCTGCACGGTAGCTCTGGTGCAGGTAGTCCTCGGTTCCGGGAAGCAGGAAACGGGGGTCGGCCGTCAATGCGTGGATCAGGAGCGCGGCGCGTCCTGAGTTCATGGCCGCTGCGTGGTGGCCGATGGAAGCCGGCAGCAAGCCGCGTGCGGTTTCGGTGGACAGTTCGTAGTCAGGCACGGCGACGATCGGGATGACCGACGGGACCACTTCTGCGCGGGTGCTGCTGTACTGCTCGCTGTCCTGCCACGACAAGGCCAGTCCGCCGAAAATCGCGGGTGCGACGTTGTCCGGGTGACCTTCCATCTCGCTCGTGAGTTGCAGAATCCATTCGCGGTCGCGCTGTGCGGATTCGGGCACCAAGGCGTTGGCCGCGGTCACGGCCGCAACCACTGCCGAGGCCGAGGAGCCAAGCCCGCGGCCGTGCGGGTTGACGTTGTCCGCAGTGATCTTGAGGCCGCTGTGCCGGAAACCGAGGCGCTCCAAAGCCGTGCTGAGGGCACGCACGACGAGGTGACTCGCATCGCGGGGAAGGGTATCGGCTCCCTCACCGGAGAGCTCGAACTCAAGCTCTCCGGTGGTGAGAGTTTCGACGGTCAGGGTGTCGTAGATCGACAATGCCAGGCCCAGGCTGTCATAGCCGGGGCCCAGGTTGGCGCTGGTGCCCGGGACCCTGACGGTCAGCTGCTGGCCTGCCGCGACGAGCTTAAGACCGGTCGCGGTGGGCTGCGTGGTTTCCACTCTTAGTTTTCTTCCAGTCCCAGTTCGGATGCCACGGTCACGACGTCGTTCGGCACCTTGACCGGCTGGACCTCGCTGCCGTCTTCGGTGCGGAGGGCCCACTGCGGGTCTTTGAGTCCGTGTCCGGTGACCGTGATGACGATCGTCTTGCCGGCGGGAACCTCGCCTGCGGCGTGCTTCTTGATGAGACCGGCAACGCCTGCCGCGGAACCGGGTTCCACGAAGACGCCTTCCTTGGCGGAGAGCCAGCGGTGGGCATCGAGGATTTCCTCGTCAGTTACGGCGTCGATGAATCCGCCGGATTCGTCACGTGCCGCGATGGCCGTGTCCCAGGACGCCGGGTTGCCGATGCGGATGGCCGTCGCGATCGTGTCCGGTTCGGTGATGGGGTGGCCTGCCACGAACGGTGCGGCGCCTGCTGCCTGGAATCCCCACATGGCCGGCGTCTTGGTGGAGACGGCGGGAAGGGTGCCCGCGGTTGCCGACTCGAAGGGCGCGGAATACTCCTTGTAGCCCTTCCAGTACGCGCTAATGTTGCCCGCGTTGCCCACCGGCAGGACGTGGATGTCCGGGGCGTCTCCGAGGGCGTCGACGATTTCGAAGGCACCCGTCTTCTGGCCCTGGATACGCGCCGGGTTGACGGAGTTCACAAGGAACACCGGGTAGGACTCGCCGAGTTTGCGGGCAATGTCCAGGCAGTTGTCGAAGTTGCCGTCCACCTGCAGGAGCGTGGCGCCGTGCGCGATGGCCTGGCTGAGCTTGCCCATGGAGATCTTGCCTTCGGGAACCAGCACGGCACACTTGAGCCCGGCGGCCGTGGCGTAGGCTGCTGCCGAGGCCGAAGTGTTGCCCGTGGAGGCGCAGACAACCGCCTTGGCGCCCGCTTCGACAGCTGCCGTCATGGCCATCGTCATACCGCGGTCCTTGAATGAACCGGTCGGGTTCATGCCCTCCACCTTCAGGTACACGGTGGATCCGGTGAGTTCGGAGAGCTTCTGCGCGTGGACGAGCGGGGTTCCGCCCTCGCCGAGGGTAATGACCTTCGTGGCTTCAGTTACGGGCAAACGATCAGCGTATTCGCGGATTACTCCGCGCCATTGGTGAGCCACTTAGACCCCTTCTACCCGCAGGACGGATGTCACAGAATTGATGACGTCCAGGCCCTTGACGGCCTCGACGGTTGCCGCGAGTGCGGCTTCGGATGCGCGGTGGGTGACGATCTTCAGTTCGGCCGACTCAACATTCGAGGCGGCATCGCGGTGGATCGTCTGGCGCATGATTTCGATCGATACGCCGTTCTCCGCAAAGATGTGGGTGATCCGGGCCAGCACGCCGGCCTGGTCGGCGACGTCGAGCCCGATGTAGTAGCTCGTGGTCGAGGCATCGATCGACAGCGCGGGCACGTAACCGGTGGTGGTCTCGGTACGACCGGGACCACCAAGCACCACACGGCGGGCCGCCGAAACGAGGTCGCCCAGGACGGCAGACGCCGTCGGGGTTCCGCCGGCGCCCTGGCCGTAGAACATCAGCTGGCCCGCGTTCTCGGCTTCGATGAAGACGGCGTTGAACGCACCGCGAACGGCTGCGAGCGGGTGTTCGCGGGGCAGGAGGGTGGGGTGGACGCGGACTGAAATGCCGCCGTCGCCGTTTGCGTTGGTGATCTTCTCGGCGATGGCAAGCAGCTTGATGACGAAGCCGGCTTCCTTCGCGGCGGCAATGTCGGCTGCGCTGACCTTCGTGATGCCTTCGCAGTAGACGTCTTCGAGGGCGAAGCGCGTGTGGAAGGACAACGACGCCAGGATGGCGGCCTTCGCCGCGGCGTCATGGCCTTCGACGTCGGCAGTCGGGTCGGCTTCCGCGTATCCAAGCCGCTGGGCCTCGGCCAGCGCGTCGGCGAACTGTGCACCGGTGCTGTCCATTTGGTCGAGGATGAAGTTGGTGGTGCCGTTGACAATGCCCAGGACCCGGGTGATGCGGTCGCCGGAGAGGCTGTCGCGGATGGGACGCAGGATCGGAATGGCTCCGGCGACGGCGGCCTCATACGAGAGCTGGACGCCGGCCTTGTCAGCCTCCTCGTAGAGGGTCGGGCCGTCCTGTGCCAGGAGCGCCTTGTTGCCGGTCACGACGCAGGCGCCGTTCTGCATGGCGGTCAGTATGAGCGAACGGGCCGGCTCGATGCCGCCCATGAGCTCGATCACCAGATCGGCGTCCTTGACCAGGGTGTCGGCGTCTGTGGTGAACAGATCGCGCGGCAGTTCGACGTCGCGCTCTGAATCAAGGTTTCGCACGGCGATGCCGGACAGCTGCAAGCGCGCGCCGGTGCGGGCCGCAAGGGCGTCGGCGTCGTCAAGGAGAATCCGCGCTACCTGGGCTCCCACGTTGCCACAGCCCAGCAGGGCCACCTTCAGGGTTCGCACTTCAGACATTCGCCACTCCCATGTCGCGGTTCAAGAGATCTTCTTCGGTTTCCCCGCGGACGATCAGCCGGGCGGATCCATTGCGCACAGCGACAACGCCAGGCCTGGCCAGATAGTTGTAGTTGCTTGAGAGGGCCCAGCAGTAAGCGCCGGTTCCCGGTACAGCGAGCAGATCACCGGCTGCCACGTCTTCGGGCAGATATACATCTCTAACAACTATGTCGCCGCTCTCGCAATGTTTGCCCACTACTCGGGACAGTTGCGGGGCAGCGTCCGAGCTCCGCGAGGCGAGAACGGCCGAATAATCCGCGTCGTACAGCACCGGACGGGGGTTGTCGCTCATGCCACCGTCCACCGACACATAGCGACGCGGGAACGTAACGTTTTGGTTGCCACCGGCATCTACAGGCGCTTCTGCAGGCGCGTCCACGCGGACCGTTTTCAGCGTCCCGACCTCGTACAAGGTGAAGGTGCTGGTGCCCACGATTGCACGGCCCGGTTCGATCGAAATGCGCGGCGGGGTGATGCCCAGTTCAGCGCACTTCGAGCGTACGACGGCGGCCATCGCCTGCGCGATTTCGGCCGGCGGGCGGGGGGTGTCCACCGGTGTGTAGGCGATGCCGTAGCCACCGCCCAGGTCCAGTTCCGGCAAGGCGATGGAGTACTTCGCTTGCATCGCGGCGAGGAATCCCAGAAGCTTCTCGGCTGCCAAGGCGAAGCCGTCAGGCTCGAAGATCTGGGAACCGATATGGCAGTGCAGGCCCAGGAGTTCCACATTGGAATACGAGGTGGCCGCAGCGACGGCTTCCTCCGCGGCCGAGAGGCCGGCGGACTCCGTGGAATCCCCGGCCATGGAGAGCCCGAATTTTTGGTCCTCGTGGGCCGTGGCGATGAATTCGTGCGTGTGGGCGTGGACACCGGGAGTCAGCCGCAGCATGACCTTCGCCGTCTCGCCGCGTCCGGAGGCGATCTTTGCAACCCGCTCAAGCTCGTCGAGGCTGTCCACCACGATGCGGCCGAGCTTCATGTCCAGTGCGCGGTTGATCTCGGCGTCGGACTTGTTGTTGCCGTGCAGCCCCAAATTGGCGCCGTCGATGCCGGCGCGGGCCGCGACGGCGAGTTCGCCGCCGGAGCAGGTGTCCAGGCGCAGGCCCTCCTCGGCCACCCAACTGGCCACGGCAGTACACAAGAAGGACTTTCCGGCGTAGTAGACGTCCACTCCCCCGCAGATGTCCTCGAAAGCTGCGTCAAAGGCATCCTTGAAGGAGCGGGCGCGGGCACGGAAATCACCCTCGCTCATGACGAACAGCGGTGTGCCGAACTGTGCCTTGAGCTCACTGACGGGAACCCCGTCAATGGCGAGCTGGCCGTCGTCGTTCCTCTGAACTCCTTCGGCCCACATCGGTGCGTGAAGCGCGTTCGTGTCCTCCGGCAGGGCGAGCCATTCGGGGGCAAGGGGCGAGGCTGCGGCGTTGTTTTGCACCCTGATCACATCCGTTCCGGAGCTGAAACGCCGAGGAGTTCAAGCCCGTTGGCCAGCACCTGGCTCGTGGCGTCGTTGAGCCACAGCCGCGTGCGGTTGACGTCCTGGACCGGTTCATCGCCAAGCGGCGAAACGCGGCAAGCGTCGTACCAGCGGTGGTAGGCACCGGCGATGACTTCGAGGTGGCGGGCCACGCGATGCGGTTCGCGGAGCTCCGCGGCCTTGGCAACGATGGACGGGTAGCTGCCGAGGTAGGACAGCAGCTCGTTCTCGGTGGCGTGGTCCAGCAGGGAGGCGTCGAAGGCGCTGTGGTCCACGCCGGCCTCGATCGCGTTGCGTGCCGTGCCGCGGGAGCGGGCATGCGCGTACTGCACGTAGAACACAGGGTTTTCGTTGCTGTTCTTCTTCAGCAGTTCCGGGTCCAGTGTCAGCGGCGAATCAGCGGGGAATCGCGCCAACGAGTAACGCACAGCGTCCTTACCGAGCCATTCGATAAGGTCCTTGAGCTCGATGATGTTGCCGGCACGCTTGGACAGCTTGGCGCCGTTGACGGAGACCAACTGTCCGATCAGGACCTCGATGTTGACCTCGGGGTCGTCGCCCGCACAGGCGGCGATGGCCTTGAGCCGGTTGATGTAGCCGTGGTGGTCGGCACCCAGCAGGTAGATCTTCTCCGTGAAGCCGCGGTCCTTCTTCGACAGGTAGTAGGCGGCGTCGGCGGCGAAATACGTGGGTTCGCCGTTGGCCCGGATCATGACGCGGTCCTTGTCATCGCCGAAGTCGGTGGTGCGCAGCCAGACCGCCCCGCCGTCGTCGAACACGTGGCCCTGCTCCCGGAGGCGGGCGACGGCGGACTCGATCGCACCGCCGTCGTGCAGTTCCTGCTCGGAGAAGAAGACATCGAAAGCCACGCCGAATTCGGCCAGGGTGTCCTTGATATCCTTCATCTGGGCCTGGTAAGCGGCGGAACGGATCACCGGCAGTGCTGCCTCGTCGGTCAACTCGCGGATTGCCGGATGAGCCTTGAGGACCTCGTCGCCGAGTTCCCGGATGTACTCACCGGGGTAGCCGCCCTCGGGAACGCCGCGTCCGTGCAGGCGGGACAGCACCGAGTTCGCGAAGACGTTCATCTGCGAGCCGGCGTCGTTGATGTAGTACTCAGCGGTGACGTCCGCACCGGAGGCGCGGAGTACGCGGGCAATCGAATCACCCAGGGCGGCCCAACGCGTGTGGCCAATGTGCAGCGGTCCAGTGGGGTTCGCCGACACGAATTCCATGTTGACCACGTGGCCTGCGAGCGCCTGGTTGGTTCCGTAGGAGCTTCCCGCCTCGACGATGGCCTTGGCCAGCGCGCCGGCGGCGGCTGCATCCACAGTGATGTTAAGGAAGCCCGGGCCCGCGATATCCACGGCGGTGACGCCGTCGATCGCCTCCAGTCGCTTACTCAGGATCGTGGCGAATTCACGGGGGTTGGTCCCGGCATGCTTGGCAAGCTGCAAGGCGATGTTGGTGGCCCAGTCTCCGTGCTCCCGGTTCTTGGGTCGCTCCACGCGCACGTCCTCGGGGAGGGCAGATTCGGAAAGCGCGAGCTCGCCGGCGGCGACAGCGTCTTTCAGGCAGGCGGATATGGCGGCGGAGAGTTCTTCGGGAGTCACCCGTCTAGCCTACCGGTGGGGCTTGCAACTGGTGGAATTCTTATGCTTAGTAATGCGCACACGCATGCACCAGCGCGCACCCAGCCGACGCCCAGCTTCGGCCAGTAGAGCTCCCAGACTGAACCGATAGGCTGAAATCCACGTCAATGGTGCGGGCGGCCACCGTCCGGAGCACTTTGCATTGACCATTTTTCTTGTCCAGTTGACGAGTCCAGTTGAAACGAGCAGAACCATGACTACGCCACTCCGCAAGGGCCTCCTGGTGGGCGCCGCCGGCCTCTCCCTGGCCAGTTCGGTGGCAGCTTGCGCCCCTTCGGCCCAAGGCAGCACGCCGCAAAAGACCTCCACAATTTCCGGCCCGTACAAGGACGGAACCTACAGTGCGGACGGTGACTACATCTCACCCAACGGCGGTGAAACCGTGGGCGTCCAGTTGACCTTGGCTGGTGGGACTATTTCCGCGGTGGACATCACCGTCCATGCCAACAACCCGAACACCAAGGAATTCCAGGGGCAGTTCAAGAACGGCATCGCCGCGCAGGTGGTCGGCAAGAAACTGGATGAGATCAACGTCTCAAAAGTAGCCGGCTCCTCCCTGACGAGCGAAGGATTCAACAAGGCCGTGGAAACCATCAAGGCCGAGGCCAAATAGGCGCATGACGCACACGGGCTGGAGCGTTTTCGGCTTCGACGGTATCGGGACCACGTGGGAAATCTCGACGCCGGAGGAACTCCCGGAGGACGTGCGCGCCGGCTTGCTCGACGTCGTGGAGGACTACGACCGAAGCTACTCGCGCTTCCGGGACGACTCCATGCTTGCCGCGCTCGCCCGTGAACCCGGCACCGTCACCCTCCCGGCCGGGGCCGGCGAACTGGAACAGCTTTTCAGGAAGCTGTACCGCCTCAGCAACGGCGCCATGACGCCCCTCATCGGCGGCAGCCTCGAGCGGCTGGGCTATGGGGCGGACTATGCCTTGCGGCCCGTCGGCCATCCGGTGCCGGCACCGCGCTGGGAAGACGTCCTCGTATGGAGCGGCACGGAGATGTCCGTTTCCGCTCCGGTGGTCCTGGACATCGGAGCCGCCGGGAAGGGCCAATTGGTGGACATTGTGGCTGCAGTCCTGCGAGGGGCCGGAATCACTGAGTTCCTGGTCGATGCCAGCGGCGACATGCTTCATTCCGGGGCGGAGCCGTTGGGCGTGGGCCTCGAACACCCTTACGACCCCACCCAGGCGATCGGCGTCGTCGAACTCCACGACGGCGCGCTCTGCGCTTCCGCCGCCAACCGCCGCGCGTGGGGCGACGGCCTCCACCATGTCCTCGACGGCGCCACCGGGCGCCCGGTGGAGACGGTGGTGGCCACGTGGACGATGGCTGCAACGGCAATGGAAGCCGATGCCCTGGCCACGGCGCTCTTCATGGTGGATCCGAAAGTGCTTGAGGGAGAATTCGAGTTCTCCTGGCTCAAGGTCTTTTCGGACGGACACGCCGCCTATTCGGCCGGCTTCGAAGGGACACTGTTCTCATGATTGCCATCAAAGCGCGAGTGGATGCCTGGCTCGGCCATTTCACGATGTACCGGCTGATCCTGTGGGTCCTTGCCGTGCTCGCGGCGTACAGCCTCGTGCTGAACGCCTTGGGCTGGCTGAGCTTCGGACTGCCCGAAATGCTTTTCCACCTTGTGCTGTGCCTGGGCCTGACATACGCATCCAACCGGCTCATGGCCATGCTCTTCAAGGTCCAGCCGCACTCGGAATCCTCGCTCATCACGGGCCTTTTGTTGTACTTCCTGTTCTGGCCCACCGCGCTGATTCCCGCGGTCCAGATCCCCGATCTCGCCGGAGTCGCCGTGGCATGCGTCCTGGCGTCGGCATCCAAATACGTCTTGGCCTTCCGCGGCCGGCACATTTTCAATCCCGCTGCGGCGGGCGCCTTCATCGCCGGGCTCACCGGCTTGAACATCGCCACGTGGTGGGCAGCGACTCCAGCCATGTTGTGGCTCTTGGTCCCTGGTGTGCTGCTGGTGCTGTACCGGACGCTGAAGGTGCTCATGGCCTGCGCTTTCCTCGTGGTGGCGCTGTCGGTGGTGTGCGCCGTGCTCCTGCGGGGCGGCATGACCTTCGGACCCGCTTTGTGGCAACCGATCGCGCAGCAGCCGCTTCTCTTTTTCGTCGGCTTCATGCTCACCGAGCCCCTCACCCTGCCTCCCCGCCGCTGGCAGCAAGTGGCACTGGCCGCCGTCGTGGCCTTGTTTTTTGCTGTGCCGTACAACGTGGCTGGCGTGGCCAATTCGCCGGAACTCGCTCTGCTGATCGGGAACCTCCTCGCATTCCTCGTGGGACAGCGGGGCGGAATCATGCTGATGTTCAAGGGTTCGCGTCCTCTGACGCCGTTCACTACCGAATTCCGCTTTGAACCACGACGGCCCGTCCGTTTCCTCCCCGGGCAGTTCATGGAACTCAACCTTCCGCACTCGCGCTCGGACGGTAAAGGGCGGCGACGGGTTTTCAGCATCACCAGCCCGCCCGACTCGCCCGAGATGACATTCGGCGTCGGCACGGCGGAACCAGTCTCCGCCGCCAAGCGCGCGTTGCTCGCGCTCGAGCCTGGAGAGTGCGTCAGCGGAACCGCGGTGGGTGGCGACTTTGTTCTGCCGCCCGACGCCGGCAAACCCGTGTTGCTCATCGCGGCGGGAATCGGGATTGCGCCTTTCCTTTCCCAGCTGGCGTCCGGCGACTCCGCGCGAAGGGACATCGTCGTGCTGTATCTCGCCCCCAGCGCCGCAGAACTCGCCGGGAGCGATGTCCTGGAGGCCTCGGGCGCACGGGTCATCGCCCGCCTTTCGGACGGTTCCCCGCCGCCGTCGTTCATGCACGACGCCGGGCGGAGCCGCATCGACGGCGACTCCCTGCGTGAGCTCATCCCCGATGTGGCCGAGCGGGACGTGTATATCTCAGGGTCTCCGGCAAACGTGGACACCCTTCGCTCCGCCGCCCGCCATGCCGGAGCCCGGCGAATCCACGTGGACGCTTTCGCGGGCTACTGACGGCTCGCCGCGCCCGTTTTCCATTGCGGCGCGGTGACCTGCTAAGCTCGTGGACGTCCCTCCGGCAACGGACGGGAGCCCCGGATGCCCTCGTAGCTCAGGGGATAGAGCGTCTGCCTCCGGAGCAGAAGGCCGTAGGTTCGAATCCTATCGAGGGCACAACAGAAAACCCCGCCAGTTCAAGGAACCGGCGGGGTTTTTCTTTGCGTGGCCACGTTGCGCCTGGCAGGTTCCGTACCAGGCAACAAAAGGTGGAAAACTGCGTCACGTTTGGCCGTCTGCCAACACAAGGTTCTTGTGCAGACGACAAAAAGACTTGAGCAGACACCTCAAGAGGAGCCCGCGGCAGCGTTCCCCGAGCTCGATGCCACGGCCCCGGTCCTCGCCGGGAAACTCTCGCGGCTCCCAGCAGGGTAACTCGCAACCATCCTTTGCCCACAACCCGAGGACACCCATGCCTGAATGTGAAGCCGCCCGCCGCAACAAACAAGCCCTCCACGAAATCGAGCTGGCATGGGGCAATGGCATCGTGAACCTCGGCAAGCTGCAACGGATCCTGAAGGGCCCCGAAGGCGACGCGGAACCGTTGCCGGCATGCCCGCATGAGGCCTCATCGTCGTCGTGAAGCGGACATGCCGCGCCGGGCCGGCTATAAAGTCAGTGGCCGCTCCTAAGCTGTTCGTACCCGTCCAACAGGTACGAAAGGGTTCGCCGTGATCTGTTCCATCATTCCTCCCTACATGCTGCGAAGGCTGGCGGCACAGCACGAGCCCCGCCTGAGGGTGATTGCGCGCGCGGCCAAGGAGTCCCTGCTCCACATCAAGAACCTCCAGGCCGCCCGCTCGCTTCCGGTGCCGGTCCCGGTGCCCACAGCGCGCCAGGCCAAGCCCGGTCCGCCCAAGAGGACCATCTACGATGCCAACTCCACCGAAGCCTTGCCCGGCAAGCTCGTCCGCAAGGAGAAGGGTCCGGCGACGGGCGATGCGGCCGCGGATGAGGCCTACGACGGATTGGGCGAGACACACGCGCTTTATGCCGAGGCGTTCAGCCGGAATTCGATCGACGGCGCCGGGCTGAAACTCGATGCCACCGTCCACTACGGCGAGCTGTACGACAATGCCTTCTGGAACGGCAGCCAAATGGTCTTCGGTGACGGCGACGGCGAGATCTTCCAGAGATTCACGAAGTCGCTCAGCGTGATAGGGCACGAGCTCGCCCACGGCGTCACCCAGTACACGGCAGCCCTCGCCTACCGGAACCAGGCCGGAGCGCTCAACGAGTCCATGTCGGATGTTTTCGGGGCGCTCGTGGAGCAATATGCCAAAAAGCAATCTGCCGCCGAGGCGAGCTGGCTGATCGGCGAGGGCTTGTTCACCGACGCCGTCCAAGGCGCCGCGCTCCGGTCCATGAAAGCACCAGGGACCGCGTATGACGACGACGTGCTCGGCAAAGATCCGCAACCGGACTCCATGGACACCTACGTCCGCACCACCGCGGACAACGGCGGTGTCCACATCAACTCAGGCATCCCCAACCGGGCGTTCTCCCTTGTCGCCCTGGAGCTGGGTGGCAATGCGTGGGAGGCCCCGGGACAGATCTGGTACAACACGCTGACTAGCGGCTCACTGCCTGCCACGTGCACCTTCGGGCGCTTCGCCAAGGCCACAGTGGCGTCGGCAGAGGAACTCTTCGGCGCCGGCTCAAACGAGCATGACGCAGTCCGTAAGGCATGGGAAACTGTGAAGGTAAAGCTCTAGCAACACCTCTCAGAGCAGTGGAAGCCGCAGAACATGAAAATCACTGTCCAGCGCAGCGGTGGCGTCGCTGCGATCACACGCGTCTGGACCGTGGATGCCGCCACCTCCGAAGATAAACGGCGCTGGATGCCGATCGTGGAGGCCTGCCCTTGGGACCAGGTGCCATCCGGCGCGCAGGCCAAAGGGCAAACGCCCGCGCGGGCAGCCGGGAAAGCGTCCGGGCAAGCCGACCGGTTCATGTATTCGATCCGCGCCGGACAACACAGGGCCACCCTTCCCGAGACCGATGTCACCGGACCTTGGCACACCCTCGTTGAGAATGCCAAGGTAGAGGGCCGGGAGACCCTCCGCCGCTAGCCAACCTCCGCCAGCTGGCCGCGGAAAGCCCTCCTGTACGACTGCGGGCTCGTGTCCAGGACCTTGGCGAAGTGGTGCCGCAGCAGCACGGAATGTCCGAACCCGGCTTCGCGCGCGACCTCGTCGATATTCAACTCCGTGGTTTCAAGGAGCTCCTGCGCCCGGAGCACCCGTTGCGAGTTGAGCCACGCCGCCGGTGTGGCACCCGTTTCGGCCCGGAACCGGCGTGCGAAGGTCCGGGCTGACATGTGCAGCCGGGACGCCAACTCTCCGACGCTGTGTTCGTGCTCGAGGTTCTCCACCATCCAGCGAAGCAAGGCCTCCATGGGCGCGGAGCCGCACGTGGGCATGGGCCGGTCGATGAATTGGGCCTGGCCGCCGTCGCGGTGCGGCGGAACCACCATGTCGCGGGCGATGGCGGCGGCAACGTTGGCGCCGAGCTCGACGCGAATCAGATGCAGGCAGGCGTCAATGCCGGCCGCCGTGCCGGCACTTGAGATGATCGTTCCGTCCTGGACGTAGAGCACATTTTCGTCCACGTGAACCTTCGGATACCTACTGGCCAGGTCCTGTGAATAGTGCCAGTGCGTAGTGCAGCGGCGCCCGTCCAAGAGCCCTGCGCGCGCAAGCGCGTAGGCCCCGGAGCAAATCGACATGACCCAGGCACCCCGTTCATGCGCCGCCCGCAGCGCATCCAACACAGATTCCGGAACATCCTCATCCCGTCCGTACGGGGCCATGATGACCAGGTCGGCATCGGCCGTAGCCTCCAGCCCCAGGTCGACATACATCGACAGGCCGGACTTCATCTTCACGTCTCCCGGGACGGGAGTACAAACCCTGAAGTCAAAGCCGGGAACGCCGCTCCCCCGGTCCGCCCGGTCAATCCCGAACACCTCGTAGGCGGTTCCGAATTCGAAGATCGAGAAGTTGGGAACAACAATGATCGCCACCGTTTTCAACATAGATCCAGTGTGGCAGAAAATTGCCTAAATGGGTCGTTTCTGCCACTGTTTCTTGAAGGGGATGAGGAACACGATGGAGTCATGGAATTCATCGGAGTCTTACTCTTCATCATTCTCATCATCACTGCCGCCGCTTCCATCTCAGCGGTCCTTCGGGACGGCCCCGGCCGCCTTCCCGACCGTTCCGAGCCTTGGACCGCGAGGGACCTGCCTAACAACTCATGCTGGACACTGCGCGCCTTCTAAGCACAGTCTGCCCCTGAACACGGACGACTTTTGTCCGCATCGTGGGCTAGATTCAATGCATGATCCAAACGTCCGCCAGGCTGCTGCAATTGCTGTCCTTGTTGCAGGTCCGGCGCGAATGGACCGGCCCGGCATTGGCCAACCGGATGGGTGTCACGGAGCGCACCGTCCGCCGCGATATCGACAAGCTCCGGAACCTTGGCTATCCCATCCATGCTTCGCCGGGCATGGCCGGCGGCTACCAACTGGGCGCCGGAGCCCAGCTCCCGCCGTTGCTCCTCGACGACAATGAAGCTCTCGCCGTCGCCTTGGGGCTGAGCTCGGTGGCGGCGGGTCCCGTGGCCGGTATCGGCGAAGCATCGGTTCGCGCCCTCGCCAAACTTGAGCAGGTGCTGCCCTCACGTCTCCGCCCGAAGTTCGCGATGCTCAAGGCCGCGGTCACCACACTGCCCAGCAACGCGGCGTCGGTAGACCCTCAACAGCTCACGGTGGTCTCTGCGGCGATCGCGGACAAGCGACAACTCAGTTTCGACTACGTCAAGGCCGACGGCGACGCCGGGCGGCGCCTGGTGGAACCATACCGGCTCGTCGACACCGGGCGGCGCTGGTACCTCGTCGCGTGGGATGTGGACCGGGAAGACTGGCGCACGTTCCGCGCCGACCGCATCGCCTCGTTGCCGGCTGAACGGAAGAAGTACGTGCCGCGCCCCCTGCCCGCCAAGGACCTCGCGGACTACGTCCAGCGCTCCGTGACCCGCTCGCCTTACCGCTACGACGTCGTCGTGCGCCTTCACGCCCCCATCGGCGAGGTGGCCGCCGTCGTCGGCCCGCAGCTCGCGAGCTTGAGCGACGACGGCGGGAACGCCACCCTGCTCCGCGCCGGCTGGGACAGTCTGGCGCAGCCGGCGGCACACCTCGCAGCGCTCGACATGGACTTCGAGATCATCTCTCCGGAAGAGTTCAAGGAGTACGCCCGCACCATGGCCGGGCGATTGGAAAAAGCCGCGGGGAACCACGCAATGCAAGGCGACGCGCCGCCACAGTAGACTGTCAGCAGCCATGACACTTCATATTTCCTACCCCGCAGAGCTGCCCGTCTCCGAGCGCCGCGAGGACTTGATGGCGGCCATCGCCGCAAACCAAGTGACCATCATCGCCGGCGAAACCGGTTCCGGCAAGACCACGCAGATCCCCAAAATGTGCCTGGAGCTCGGCCTCGGGGACAAGGGCCTGATAGGCCACACCCAGCCGCGCCGCCTTGCCGCGCGTACCGTTGCCGAACGCATCGCCTTCGAGATGGGCGTGGAGATCGGGCAGGAAGTGGGCTTCCAGGTCCGTTTCACCGGCGAAGTCAGCAGGGCTACCAAAATCAAGCTGATGACCGACGGCATCCTGCTGGCCGAGATCCAGCGGGACAAGCTGCTACGGAAGTACAGCGCCATCATCATCGACGAGGCACATGAGCGCAGCCTCAACATCGACTTCATCCTCGGCTACCTCAAGCGGATCCTGCCGCAAAGGCCGGACCTGAAAGTCATCATCACCTCGGCCACCATCGACCCCGAACGTTTCGCGAAGCATTTCGGCAGCGAAGAAGAACCCGCGCCGATCATCGAGGTCTCGGGCCGCACCTACCCGGTGGAAATCCGTTACCGGCCGCTGTCCCAACCGGCCGGCGGTGCACCCGGTGAAGACGAAGACGCGTCCGACGACGAGCTTGAGGAAGACCGCGATCCCCTCGACGCCGTGTGCGACGCCGTCGACGAGCTTGCGCTTGAGGCTCCGGGAGACATCCTGGTGTTCTTCTCCGGCGAGCGCGAGATCCGCGACGCCGCGGAAGCCTTGAACGGCCGGATCCAAGCCAACCGCAGGTTGGCGGGCACGGAAGTCCTGCCGTTGTTTGCCCGTTTGAGCTTGCAGGAGCAGCACAGGGTCTTCAACCCGGGCGGCAAGAGGCGGATAATCCTTGCCACCAACGTCGCGGAAACGTCCTTGACCGTTCCCGGCATCAAGTACGTCATCGATACCGGCACGGCCCGCATCTCGCGCTACTCGCACCGCACCAAGGTGCAACGGCTGCCGATTGAACGTGTTTCACAGGCCTCGGCAAGCCAGCGCTCCGGCCGCTGCGGCCGCGTGTCCGAGGGTATCGCCATCCGGCTCTATTCCGAGGAAGACTTCGAGTCCCGCCCGCAGTTCACCGATCCGGAGATCCTGAGAACCAACCTTGCCGCCGTCATTCTGCAGATGACGGCCATGGGTGTAGCCCGCGGCCCCAAGGACGTCGAGAACTTCCCGTTTGTTGAGCCGCCGGACTCCCGTGCCATCAACGACGGCGTCACGCTGTTGCGCGAACTCGGCGCCTTGAGCGCTGCCCGCACGAGCGGCGCCGCCGACAACCTGGGCGGCCTGACCGCCGTCGGGCAGAAGTTGGCCCAGCTCCCGGTGGACCCCCGGCTCGGCCGGATGATCGTTGAGGCCGGAAAGCGCGGTTGTGTCAAGGAAGTCATGATCCTGGCAGCTGCTCTGACTATCCAGGACCCGCGCGAGCGCCCGACGGACAAGCAGCAGCTTGCCGCGGAGAAGCACGCACGCTTCCGGGACGAGAACTCGGACTTCACCGGATTCCTGAACCTGTGGAACTACATCCAGGAAAAGCAGCAGGAGCTCTCCTCCACGCAGTTCCGCCGGCTGTGCAGGAACGAGTTCATCAACTACCTGCGCGTCCGCGAATGGCAGGACCTCTTCCAACAATTGCGCCAGCTCGCCAAGCCGCTGGGCATCACTATCGACAACAAGCGCGAGGCCGACCCCGTAGGAAACAACGAGGGAATCCACATCAGCTTGCTCTCGGGACTGCTGAGCCACATCGGCATGCTGGACGAACGCAAGCGCGAATACGCCGGAGCACGCGGCAGCCGTTTCGCCATCTTCCCGGGCTCGGCGTTGTTCAAGAAGTCGCCCGCCTTCGTCATGGCCGCGGAATTGGTTGAAACAAGCCGGCTCTGGGCCCGGGTAGAGGCGAAGTTCGATCCCTTGTGGGCCGAGCAGGTTGCACCGGACCTCGTGAAGCGCTCCTACAGCGAGCCCCACTGGTCCAGCCGTACGGGCTCAGTCATGGCGCACGAGAAGGTGATGCTCTACGGAGTCCCCATCATCCCGAACCGCCGCATCAACTACGGCAGGATCGATCCGGAGCTCTCCCGCGAACTCTTCATCCGGCATGCCCTCGTAGAGGGAGACTGGAAGACCCACCACAAGTTCTTCCACCGCAACCGCGCCTTGCTCCTCGAAATCGAGGAACTCGAGACGCGCATGCGCCGCCGCGACATCCTGGTGGACGACCACACGCTTTTCGAGTTCTACGACTCCAGAATCGGCAAGGACGTGGTCTCCGAACGCCACTTCGACAAATGGTGGAAGGAAGCCCGCCAGCAGGAACCCACCTTGCTGGACTTCGACCAATCGCTGCTCATCAGCGAGGACGCGGAAGCCCTGGATGATTCCGCCTACCCGAAAACCTGGCTGCACAAGGGCTTTGAGCTGCCCCTGAGCTACGAGTTCCATCCAGTCGCCCCCGGCTCGCCGCCCAATCCCTCGGATGGTGTCACGGCCGAGGTTCCCGTTCTGTTCCTCAACCAGCTCGATGACGCCGCTTTCCGTTGGCAGATACCCGGCCAGCGGGTGGAGCTCGTCACGGCCTTGATCAAGTCGCTGCCAAAACACCTCCGCAAGAACTTCGTGCCGGCCCCGGATGTCGCCCGGCAAGCGGCGGCTGCCTTGGAGGCCGACTTCGATCCTGCCTCGGACGATCTTGAGGCCTCACTTGAGCTGGTGCTGCGCCGAATCCGGGGACACATCATTCCTCCGGGATCGTGGAATTGGGACGGCGTTCCGGCGCACCTGCGTGTCAGCTTCAAGGTAGTGGACAGCCGCGGCAAGGTGCTCGACGAAGGCAAGGACCTCGCCGCTCTCCAGGAGCAGCTGGCTCCGGTTACCCGCCGTGCCATCGCCGAATCCCTCGGGGCAACACCCGCGACGACGGCACGCGTCAACGGTCCGAAGGGCGCTGCACATGCCGGCGGTGCCGGATCCCCCAGTGGAAACGGCAGCGGCGGCGCGACCCCTCAGGCCACCGGTTTCCTCTCAGAGCAAACCGGGCTCACCGCGTGGACTTTCGGAGCTATCGAACGCCAAGTGACGCGCACGGTAAAGGGGCACGATGTCACGGGTTTTCCCGCTCTCGTGGACGAAGGCAAATCGGTAGCGTTGCGCGTGTTCCAGACCCGCGCGGAGCAGGAGTCTGCAATGCGGGGCGGGGTTATCCGGCTGCTCGCCCTGCGTGTTCCCGCCCCGGACCGCTACGTCCTCGAACATCTGAACAACACGGAGAAGTTGACGTTCAGCCAGAATCCCCATGGTTCGGTGAGCGCCTTGATCGCGGACTGCGTCCTGGCGGCCATCGACAAACTGACTCCAGCCGAACTTCCATGGGACAAGGAGGCGTTCGATGCCCTGTACGAGCTGGTCCGTGCGGAACTGATCGACACCGTCTTCACGGTGACCGCCGTCGTCGAACGCGTTTTGGGGAGCACCCGGCGGATCGAGAAGCAACTCAAGGACAGCACGAGCCTCGCCTTGATCAGTGCACTCAACGACATGAAGAGCCAACTGGAGCAACTCGTGTTCCCCGGTTTTGTAGCACGGACGGGCTACGCCCAATTGAGCCAGTTGCCCCGGTATTTGGCCGGAATCGAGAAGCGCCTCGAAAAGCTCCCGAACAATGTCCAGCGCGACGGGCTGAACATGTCGGTGGTGCAGGCGCTGGAGGACGACTACGACGACGCCGTCTCCGCACTGTTGCCCGGCCGACGCGCAGGAGCGGAGTTAACACGGGTGCGCTGGATGATCGAGGAACTTCGCGTGAGCCTTTTCGCCGTCGAGCTCGGCACGGCCTACTCGGTCTCGGAAAAGCGCATCCGGACGGTCCTCAACCAGGCTCTGGCACCCGCGTAGCGCGGTGACGGGCGGAAAAATACCCGCCACCCCGCTCCGCTCCTCCCGGGATGCGTCGGGTTGCCACGAGGATACCGACGCTCGCTCACCTCTATGGCCAATTCCCCCGACGCTCGCTCACCTATACAGGCATTCCTTGCCAAAGGTAAGCGAGCGTTCGGGAAAACACCGCCAAACATGAGCGAGCGTTGCCCAGGAGCAAACCTCAGTCCGCGGGAACGAACTCTCCGTGTCCGGCGGTGACGAGGCCGGCGCGGAGTTTCGCCGCGTTCGCGTCGAGCCGGGCAGGGTCCGGGTTGTGCTCTACGGTTCCGAAGTCGAAGTCGGCCAGGGACGTTGCCGGGAAGACGTGCACGTGGAAGTGCTCCACTTCGAAGCCCACCACGGACAGTCCCGCCCGTGGTGCGCCAAACGCCTCCACTTGTGCCTTGCCGATTGTCTGCGCGACGGACATGACCTTGTTGAGGAGCTCGGGAGGGACGTCGGTCCAGCGGTCCACCTCTTCGCGCGGCACCACGAGCGTGTGGCCGTCGGTGAGCGGGGCGATGGTCAGGAAGGCCACCACGTCGTCATCCTTCCAGACAAAGCGTCCGGGGATCTCGCCGTTGATGATCTTGGTAAACAGGGTGCTCATACGTCTGCCTTTTCCGAAGCGGGCTGAAGGGTCTTGGTATCGAGGACGAATCGGTATTTTACGTCGCCGGCAACCATGCGGTCGTAGGCTTCGTTGAGTTGCCGGGCAGTGACGACTTCCACATCGCTGACTACGCCGTGCTCGGCACAGAAGTCCAGCATTTCCTGGGTCTCGGCAATGCCGCCGATCAACGAGCCCGCGTAGGAGAGCCGGCGTCGGATCAGCACCCCGGGACTGACCGGAGGCATGGCGGTGGGAGGGAGTCCCAATTGGAAGAGGGCGCCGTTCAGCCGCAAGGTCCGGAAGTACGGGTTCAGGTCATGGGGCGCCGCGACGGTGTCGATAATGACGTCGATAGTGCGGTCGGCGCCTTCCATGGCTTCCGGGTCCTTCGAGAGGATCACGTCGTCCGCACCGAGCTCTATTGCCGCCTCGACCTTGGCATCCGAGGTGGTGAAGACCACCACCTGCGCCCCCATGGCCTTCGCGATCTTGACCGCCATGTGGCCGAGTCCGCCAAGTCCGACGACGCCCACAACGTCCCCCTCCTCGACGTCGAAGTAGCGAAGCGGCGAGTAGGTTGTGATGCCCGCGCACAGCAAGGGCGCCGCCGCGGCCGGGTCAAGGCCCTCGGGCACGCGCAACACGAAGCGGCGGTCAACCACCACCGACGTCGAATAACCGCCTTGGGTGATGGCGCCGCCGTTCCGGGCGTCTTTCACCCCATAGGTGCCGACGTTTCCGCGTTCGCAGTACTGCTCGAGGCCTTCGAGGCAGCTATCGCACTCGCGGCAGGAATCCACCAAGCAACCGACTCCCACGAGGTCTCCGGGCGCGAAGTCGTCGACGGCGGAGCCCACCCTGCTGACCCGGCCCACGATTTCGTGGCCTGGGACGAGCGGATAGTTCTGGGTCCCCCATTCGCCCCGTGTCGCGTGGACATCGGAGTGGCAGAGGCCGCAGAAATCGATCTCGATCTCGACGTCGTCTTCCTTGGGAACGCGGCGGGCCACCGTCAGCGGGACAAGCCCGCTGTCCGCAGAAGTGGCGCCGTATGCGGCCGCGAGTGTCGGAGTGCGCTGCGCGGCCACGCGTGTTGATGGCGTGGCAGGGGTGGGGTCCGCTGTCTCGTCACTCACGACGAGCGGCTTGCCAAGGGGCGGAGGAACGGGGCGTCCGGGAGTCATGCCTCGACGCTACCCCCGCGGGCTGATTTTTTGCCACTCTGCCCCGTGACGCCAGCCAGCTGCACCGCGGCCAAGTCTCAGTGGCCCGGAGTACCCAGCGGCGCTGCACCGGTGGCGACCGGGTTGGCGTCGAGCGAGGACCATTGCGAAAACGAGCCCGGGAACAGGGCTGCCCTGAATCCCGCGATTTCGAGGGCGGCGATTTCGTGGGCTGCCGTTACCCCGGAGCCACAGTAGACCGCTACCTTGCTGCCCTCGTCGATGCCCAGGGCCGCGAATCTGTTGCGGAGCTGCGCTGCGCGAAGGAATGTGCCGTCCGGTCCGAGGTTTCCGCTGGTGGGGGCGCTCAGCGCGCCCGGTATATGTCCCGCGCGGGGATCAATGGGTTCGAATTCGCCGCGGTAGCGCTCCCCCGCCCGGGCATCGAGAAGGATTCCCCTGCTGTGCCAATCAGCCGCATCCTCCATGCTGATGGCATCCATGTGGCCGTGTCCAAGCACGACGTCGCCCGGAACCGGCGGTTGTTCGTCCTGCGCCAGCGGGTAGCCGGCAGCGCGCCAGGCACCCAATCCGCCGTCGAGCAGGAAGACGGAATGGAAACCGGCGTCGCGGAGCAGCCACCACAACCGCGCCGCGGCGGTGCTGCCGCTGTCGTCGTACGCAACCACAGTGTCGCCGTCGTTGATTCCCCAGGCGCGGGCACTCCGCTGCAACGCAGCGGTCGGGGGCAACGGGTGCCTGCCTTGGCCCTCGGCCGTGGGATCGGCGAGCTCGTTATGCAAGTCCACGTAGACTGCCCCGGGAATGTGGGCTTGGCGGAAGTGCGAATGACCGTGCGGATCGCCCAACACCCACCGGACGTCGAGCAACACGGTCCGCTTGCCCGCATCCACGCGGTCCTTGAGCGCGGCTACGTCAATGAGGGTGGCCATCAAATCTCCTTCGTTTTGCTGCGTCTACCAAACCATTTCGAAGCTGCCGCCATGCAGCTGCCGACCGGCTACCAGCCTATCCTTGGGCGGCAGCCTCGGCCGGTAGGCTGGATCGGTGAGCACTCTACGCAACCAGGACCGGGCATGGGCCAGCGAGGCAATCCGACGCATCGAGGCCGAGAACAACCGATCGGCGGACACGCACCTCTACGCGGTGCCGCTCCCCGAGCATTGGGGTGTCCAGCTTTACCTCAAGGACGAGTCCACCCACCGCTCGGGCAGCCTCAAGCATCGCTTGGCCCGCTCGCTCTTCCTCTACGGCCTGGTCAATGGATGGATCACGGAAGGGACCACCATCGTGGAGGCTTCCAGCGGGAGCACAGCGGTGTCCGAGGCATATTTCGCCAGGCTGATCGGGCTTCCGTTCATTGCCGTGATGACCCGGACCACGAGCCCCGAAAAGATCGCGCTCATCGAAGAGTTCGGTGGCGCCTGCCTCCTCGTAGACCACGCCTCGGAGGTCTACGCGATGGCCGAGGAGGTTGCCCGGACGTCCGGCGGCTACTACATGGACCAATTCACTTTTGCTGAGCGCGCCACCGACTGGCGGGGCAACAACAACATCGCGGAATCGATCTTCGAGCAGCTCGCGCTTGAGGAGCATCCGGTGCCCGAGTGGATCGTGGTGGGCGCCGGCACCGGGGGAACCAGCGCCACCATCGGCCGGTACCTGCGGTACCACTGCCACTCAACCCGGCTGGCCGTGGTCGATCCGGAAAATTCCGCGTTTTATCCCGGCTGGCGCGACGGCGTATCGGACTACTCCACGGGCATGCCATCCAGGATCGAAGGCATCGGGCGGCCGCGCATGGAGCCCAGCTTTGTCCCGGCCGTCATCGACACCATGATCCAGGTTCCCGATGCCGCCTCGGTGGCTGCCATGCGGCACCTGCGCCGGCTGGCAGGGCTCCACGCCGGGCCCTCCACGGGAACCAACCTATGGGGTGTTTGCCAACTAATCGGCGAGATGGTGGCCCAGGGAAAGCGCGGCAGCGTTGTGTCACTTATGTGCGACGCCGGTGATCGCTACACGGGGAGCTACTACAACCCGGACTGGATCGCCGAGCGTGGCCTGGATCCTGCACCGTATGAGGCTGTCCTGGCCGACTTCTTCGAGACGGGCAAGTGGCCAAGCAGCATGTAGGCGGCGCAGCGGAGTGAGCTAGACCTCCACCGATTCGCGCGGCGACAACCTTGCATAGCTGGTCCCGTACTTCGCGCCGATCCGGGTTACGTGGCCTTCCACCAAACCGCGTCCGAGTTCGTTGAGCAGGCCATCGTGGACCGGGTAGGCCTTGGGTGCGCGGACCGCGATCACGAAGTCAACCACTTCGCCCACCTTTGACCACGGCGCGTGGATGGGCACCAGCAGGGTTTGCACGTCGATGCCATCGGGGACGACGAATGAGTCCCCGGGGTGGAAGACATTTTCGTCCACGAGGTAGCCGATGTTGGCCACCACCGGAATCTGCGGGTGGATGAGGGCATGCTGCCCTCCGAAGGAACGGATCGCGAAGCCCCCGGTTTCAAAGGAGCTGCCGGGTTCGACGGCGTGTACACGCTCGCCGTCGTCGCCCGCCTTCTCGGCAAGTTGGGACGCGACACCGGAGGGTGCGTGCACCTGCAGCACTGGGTTTCCCTTGAGGGCACCAACGACGGCGTCGGCGTCCACGTGGTCGGCGTGCTCGTGGGTGATCAGCACAGCATGGGCGCCCGCAAGGGCTTCCTCGGACTCCGAAAATGTCCCGGGATCAATCACGAGGACCTGGTCATCCTTTTGCAGACGGACACAAGCGTGGGTGAACTTGGTGAGCTTCATGGAGCCAGCCTAGGGGCGGGCCTCCGATGGTGTCCACGAACCGGCGTCCAAGCGTGGCCGGCTGGTAACGTTGGTGTTTGCGAACATCCACATCGAAATGAGTCCACGAATGTCACAGGGCGCCAATGCCGCCACGTCCGGGCCCTCAGCCGAGCCGCTTCCGGCCGCCAAGGATCCCGCCGTCAAAGAGCAGCGCGTCACCAAGCAACGCCTGGCCGTCAGCGCCGCCCTGGACGAACTCGACGACTTCGTGAGCACCCAGGAACTGTACCGGCTGCTCCAGAACCAGGGCGTCTCGGTATCCCTGGCCACGGCTTACCGCATTCTTCAGTCGCTTGCCGACGACGGCCTGATCGATGTCCTTCGAAATGCCGATGGTGAAGCCGTCTACCGCCGCTGTGCGGTCACGGGCCACCACCACCATTTGCTGTGCCGCAATTGCGGCAAGGCCGTTGAAGTGGAAGCTCCGGCAGTAGAGACGTGGGCGGCCCGCGTGGCTGCCGAGAACGGCTACACCGAAGTGGCGCACACGGTGGAGATTTTCGGGCTGTGCCCTGAGTGCACTGCCAAGAAGGCTGCGGGCCTGCTCTAGCCGGCTACCGGCTGGTCTTCCACTGCCTGGCCCATGGCAGCGTGGGGACGGACTACCCTGCCGTTGATTCCGCGTTTGGCGCGTACGTTGCCGATGATCCGGCACACCACATAAATCAGGAACGACAACGTGGTGACATACGGGCTGATGGGAATCCTGCTGCCGAGCGCCAGGAGAATGCCGCCTACAGTCGCGGTGATCGCAAAGACCACGCTCAACAAGACCACGAGCCGCGGCGAAGTGGTCACCCGCAGGGCAGCAGCCGCGGGCGTGATCAGCAGGGCCAGCACCAGAAGCGCGCCGACTATCTGGATGGACAAGGCAACGCTCACTCCGAGCAACACCATGAAGGCAATTGCCAAACCGCGGACAGGCACTCCCCTGGCTTCCGCCATCTCGGGATCCACGCTGGCGAAGCTGAGCGGGCGCCATATCGCGGCCAGGGCGAGCATGACCACCACGGCCGTGCCTGCCAGGACCTGGAGCTGGACGGTGTCCACCGAAACGATCTGGCCGGTCAGAAGCCCGAACTTGTTGGCCGCCCGGCCCTGGTAAAGGGCAAGGAACAAGATGCCTAGGCCTAGCCCGAACGGCATGATGACGCCGATGATCGAGTTCTTGTCCCGCGCCCGGACGCCCATGAGTCCCAGAAGCAGCGCAGCCGCGACGGATCCCGCGAGCGAACCGAAAATGATGTCCGCCCCGATGAGCAGGGCGAAGGAGGCGCCGGCGAAGGACAACTCCGAAATCCCGTGCACCGCGAAAGCGAGGTCCCGCTTCATGACAAAGGTGCCTATGAGCCCGCCGAGCAGGCCAAGGACCGCACCGGCCCAGATGGAATTCTGGACCAGCGCCAGCAGTTCGCCGTAGTTTTCAAAGTTGAAGATGGTGTGCAGGATGCTGCCGAGATCCATTTAGTGGCCTTCTTCCACACCGGCGTGGGCGTCATCGTGGTAGTGGGTAGTGGCGTCCGGGAGTCCGACGACGACGATCCTGCCGTTCGCGCGGATGACCTCAACGCGGCTGTTGTACAGCTCGGAGAGAACCTCGGTGGTCATGACCTCCTCCGGTGTTCCCACCCGGAACCTGCCGCCGGCAAGGTAGAGGACGCGGTCCACGTAGTCGATGACCGGGTTGATCTCGTGGGTCACGAAAACCACGGCGCTGTTCCGCTCATGGCATTGCTGGTTGATGAGGGCACTCACGGCCTGCTGGTGATGCAGGTCCAAGGACAGCAGCGGTTCGTCACAGAGCAGGAGTTCAGGCTCGGCGACAAGGGCTTGCGCAACACGGAGCCGCTGTTGCTCTCCGCCGGACAATTGACCAAGAGGCACGCGGGCGTAATCACTCGCCCCCACTAAATCCAGGAGGGCGTCGACACGCTCATTGACGGCTTTGGCCTTGATCCGCAGGCCCCAGCGGTGGCCGTCGACGCCCAGGGCAACCAAGTCCCTGGCACGCAAGGGCGTATCCGGAGCAAAGGACTTCTGCTGCGGTATGTAGCCGATCTTCCGGCTGCCACGCTCCACGGGGTGTCCCTCCACAGTCACCGTCCCCGAGTGAAGCTGCTGCAAGCCGAGCAGGACCTTGAGGAAGCTCGTCTTGCCGCTGCCGTTGGGACCGAGCACAGCGAAGAACTCACCCGCCTGGATGTCCACGTCGAGGTCCTTCCAGAGGGCCCGTTGGCCGAACTGGAGGCCCGCGCCGCGAAGGCTCACTACCGGTGTCAAAAAGATTCCTCGATCCATGGGGTTCGCGAAGCTATGTTGCTGGTGGCCTGCACTTGGATGAACAGAGAGGGCCCCGCAGCCGCCCTGTACATCTTAGGACGATTGCGGGGCCCGTCTGTTCTTAACTTGTCGGCGCCGTCTACTTGTTCAGGGCAGCAGCAACGTGGCTCACGTTGTCCGTCATCCAGGCAACGTAGTCCTTGCCCTCGGGAAGTGTCTCGGTGAAACCGACCACCGGAACACCGGCAGCAGTTGCTGCGGCCTTCAGCTTTTCCGTCTCGGCGCTGGCGGTCTGCTCGTTGTACGCGAGGAAGCGAACGGACTTCGAGGAAATCAGATCGCTCGTTTCCTTGACCGCTGCCGGCGGAACGTCCGAGCCGACCTCAATGGCGTGGCTGAATTCCTCAGGCGTCTTGTTCTCCAAGCCGGCGGCTTGAAGCAAGTAGCCCGGGACGGGCTCGGTGATGGCGACCGGAGCGGAACCCTTGGATGACTTGATTTCAGCGACTTTGGCGCTGAGTCCGGTCAGCGAGGACTTGAACTTGTCAGCGTTGGCGGTAAAGGCCTTGGCATCGGCGGGGTTCAGGCTTCCGAGCTTCGCAGCGACAGCATCGGCCACTTTCGCCATCGCGTCGAAGTTGTACCAGACATGCTCGTTGAACCCTTCCGGCACCGCTGCGGGAGATGCGCCGGCCGTCGCCGTGGGAAGGAGCCCGGAAACATTGACCGCGGTGACGGTTTTGTCCGCCGCCACCTTGCTGTCATCGGCCAGCTTGCTGAAGAAGTCGTCGTAGCCCGCACCATTGTCGATCACCAGTTGGGCCTTGGAGACGGCCAGCTTGTCCTGGGTGCTTGCCTCGTAGGAGTGCGGATCCTGGCTGGTCTTGCTGATGATGGAAGTGACAGACACTTTGTCACCGCCGACGCTCTTGGCGATGTCGCCGTACACGCTGGTGGAGGCCACCACATCGATCACTCCGGAGGACGACGACGGCGCAGTCGCGGCGGGTGCCGCGCATGCGGAAAGCAGGACGGCTAGGCCGGCGGAAGCGGCAAGCGAAAGGCGGGTGGCAAGGGAAAGTCGGGCGGCTGTACGACGCACGGGAAACCTCGGATCTACCGAATCAAACACAACAGGGACTCAAATGAGTGTACCCACAAATGGGAATGATTCCTATTTAGAAAATCTGAGGGACTTGCTGGCCCCCTCGGGGGCCAGCAAGAGGTTACGCCGACTCGGTTCCGCCCAGCCGTCGGATTCCCCTGGCCTGGGTGGCGTCACGGATTTCACCCACAAGCTGCTCGATCACGTCTTCCAGGAACAACACACCGAGGGTCGCGCCGCCCGTCCCCACAACCCTGCCCAGGTGCGAGCCGGTCCGTTGCATCACGGACATGGCATCTTCAATCTCGTCCTCGGGTGCGAGGTTCACGAGGGACCGGATCCGGCTTTCCGCAATCGGATAGCGGCGTCCTTCTTCGGGGATCGAGAGCACGTCCTTGATGTGCAGGTAGCCTGTCAGCTCGCCGTCGTCGTCCAACACCGGGAAACGGGAGAAACCGGTACGGCTGACCGCTTTCTCCAGTTCGCGCGGCGTGGACCCGGGCTTGAGCATCACGAGCTTGTCGAGCGGCACCATGATGTGAGCCGCGGTGTGCTCGGAAAATTCGAGCGCGCCGCTCAGCAGGCCGGCGTCGTCATCCACCAACCCGTGGCGGGTCGATTCCTGGACGATCGATTGCACCTCTTCAAGCGTGAAGGAGGAGGTCACCTCGTCCTTCGGCTCGATCTTCATCAGGCGCAGAATGCGGTTGGCCAACCAGTTCAGCGTCCAGATAACTGGTTTCACGAAACGGGCGATGTGAACCAACGGCGGCGCCAGCAGCAAGGCGGCCTTGTCCGCCACGGAAACCGAGATGTTCTTGGGGACCATCTCGCCAAAGGTCACATGCAGAAACGTGACCGCCAGCAAGGCAACCGCAAAAGCGATGACGTCTGCCAATTCAACAGGGATGCCCACGGACTCCAGCGGCGCCCCCAGCAAATGGTGGATGGCAGGTTCGGCCACAAGGAGAATCAGCAAGGAACACACGGTAATGCCAAGCTGGGCGCACGCCAGCATCAGCGAGACGTGCTCCATCGCATACAGGGTGGTCTGCGCGCGCTTGGAACCGCCTTGGGCCAAAGGCTCTATCTGGCTGCGGCGCGCGGACATCACGGCAAACTCGGCGCCGACAAAGAAGGCATTGCCGATCAACAGCGCCACGAGCCACAGGATTCCTACCCAGTCGCTCATGCGGCACGTCCCTTGCGGTTGGTTTTGGCTACGGGGTTGCCAACGGCATCGCCTGCCGAACCGCCGGAGCCCCTACCCAGCCGCTTGCCGGCTTGCTTCCTGCTTTGCCATCCGCCCGAATCGCTTTCCGCTGTGCCATTTTCGCCGGTGCCGTCACCGTCGTCGCCGTCATCGTTGGTGTCGGGCGCCGTGGGGTGGAAACAAATGCGGTCGATCCGGCGGCCGTCCATCCGGGTGACGGCCAGCGTGCCGCCGCCCGCCTCGACGACGTCGCCGACCATCGCGATCCGTCCCAGTTGGCTCATGACGTAACCACCCACGGTTTCGTAGGCGGGGTCCTCGGGGACCGTGAGGCCCGGGATCTGTTCGCTAACCTCGTCCGGACGCAATAGTCCGGGGAAATACCAGTCGCCCGAGGCGCTCTGGAGCAATCCGGGCCGGACTCTGTCGTGTTCATCCGCCACTTCGCCGACGATTTCCTCCACCAAGTCCTCAAGCGTGGCGATTCCCGCGGTTCCTCCGTACTCATCGAGCACGACGGCGAGTTGCAGGTTGCCCTCGCGGAGTTCCAGGAGCAGGGCGTCAAGGTGGATGGTCTCAGGAACGCTCAGGACCTCGGACATGATGGCTCCGGCCTCGAGCCGGCTCCTGCGTTCGGACGGAACGGACACGGCTTTCTTGATGTGCACCACGCCCCGGATGTCATCGGCCGATTCGCCAATGACCGGGAAGCGCGAATACCCGGTCCGCCGGGCCGCTTCGATGATGTCCGATACCGGTTGGTCGGCATCGATGGTTTCCATGCGGATGCGCGGGGTCATGACATCGGCCGCCGTACGCGCCGAGAAGTTCAGGGTCCGGGCAACAAAGTTGGCCGTCCCGGCGTCGAGGGTTCCCAGCTCTGCCGAACGGCGCACCAGGGAGGCCAGTTCAGAAGGCGAGCGGGCACCGGAGATCTCTTCCTTGGCCTCGAGTCCCACGAGGTTGAGCATCTTGTTCGAGAAGCCATTGAGCACAACGATTGCGGGCTTGAACACGGCCGTGAACAGCAGTTGCGGGCGGGCCAGCGCCCGGCCCAGCGGGAATGCCAATGCCAGGGCCATGTTCTTGGGGACGAGTTCGCCGATCAGCATCGACAAGGCGGTGGCGAACGTCATGGCCAGGACGAGCGACAAGGACTGCGCAGCAGCCTCAGGCAGCCCGGCCCAGAGCAGCGGTCCGTGCAATAGGGAGCCAACGGACGGCTCCATGACGAAACCGGTCAGCAGGGTAGTGAGGGTGATCCCCAATTGGCAGCTTGAGAGCTGGGTGGAAAGGGATTTGAGGCATTTGAGCAACGCAGCGGCGGCGTGGTCGCCGCCGTCGACCGCTCTTTGGACGGTTGACTGGTCGAGTGCCACGAGCGAGAACTCGACGGCGACAAAGAAGCCGGTGCCCAGAATCAGGAGTATGCCGGCGAGAAGGAAAAGCCACTCCATTAGAGGCCGCCGGATAGCGCGGACGGCTGGAGCAGGGCACCAGGAGGGCTAAAGGCTTGTTGACCCGGCGGGGGTTGGTCGGACGCAGCGGATGAATGATCCGCCGACCGGCCGGCCAAGAGCTCCGGGGTGCGATGGGCATGTGTACGGGCATTGCCGGCTCTGCGGGTGCGTTGCGCGGAGATTGCCGAACGGCTTCCCCTGCAGCTCCCAGGCCGGCACCTAGAATTACTGTCCATAAGAATTCAAGTCTACAGTCCGGCCGGCGCACGACTTCACCGGCAGGGGCACGGTTCCCGACGCGTCAAACGGTAGGAAAAACCCGTGGAAGAAGACCCCTCCCAGGACGTAAAGGCCGGGCCATATCGCGATTGGCATGATTTAGGTCACCACTATTGGCAGATAGCCTCCGCTCGTCACTAGACTGGCTAGGGTCTGAGTTCGCGGGACCCAGACCCTGGCTCGCCTTTGCACCCCTTGCAGTTCCCCGGGCCAGCTGGAAATCAACACTCATGGAAGAGGCGTATTTCAAGTGCCAGAGCAGCCAAGCCACCGTCTACCCGAGGAATTTGGCGGAAACGAGTGGCTCGTTGACGAACTGTACGAGCGGTACCAGCAGGACAAGAATTCGGTCGACGCCAAGTGGTGGCCGCTTTTCGAGTCCTTCGACACCGCTGACGGCACTTCCTCCAACGGAACGTCCGCAGCCCCTGCAAACCCTCCCACTCGCGAACTTCCCCTCGTGGCACAGGCCGCGGCAACGGCAATGACGCCGGTTGCGCCCGCGGTTGCCCCGGCAGCTGCCCCTGCGGCACCGGCTCCGGCCGCACCTGCGGCACCGGTCAAGAAGGCTCCGGCCACTGTCGCCAAGGACGGCGCTCAGAAGCCATCCGACGGCAGCCAGTCCCAGCCGATCCCGGCACAGCTTCCCAAGAGCACCAAGGCTCCCACCCCGCCGGAAGAGGACGTCGTCTCCGTCCTCCGTGGCCCGGCCAAGGCCATCGCTTCCAACATGGTCCTGAGCCTCGAGGTTCCTACCGCCACGAGCGTCAGGGCCGTTCCCGCCAAACTCCTGATCGACAACCGCGTTGTCATCAATTCCAACCTTGCCCGCGCCCGTGGCGGCAAGGTCTCCTTCACCCACCTCATCGGCTACGCAGTGGTTCGCGCCCTGTCCCAGTTCCCGTCGATGAACGTCTACTACGACGAAGTAGATGGCAAGCCCGTTGCCGTGCAGCCCGCACACGTCAACTTCGGCATCGCCATTGACATGCCCAAGCCCGATGGCACGCGCCTCCTGATGGTTCCCAACATCAAGAAGGCCGAGACCATGAACTTCGCGGAGTTCTGGCACACCTACGAAGACCTCATCAAGCGCGCGCGCAACGGCAAGCTCACGGCGGACGACCACGCGGGCACCACCGTCTCCCTCACAAACCCGGGTGGCATCGGTACCGTGCACTCCGTGCCCCGGCTTTCGAAGGGCCAGGCCGCCATCATCGGCGTCGGAGCCCTCGACTACCCGGCTGAATGGCAAGGCGCGAGCGAGAAAATCATCGCCCAAAACGCCATCAGCAAGATCCTCACGCTGACGTCCACGTACGACCACCGCGTCATCCAAGGCGCCGGAAGCGGCGAGTTCCTCAAGCTCGTCCACCAGCTCCTCCTTGGTGCCCAGAACTTCTACGACGAAATCTTCGAAGCGCTGCGCATTCCCTACGAGCCCGTCCGTTGGAGCCCCGACCTCCAGGTGGACCCGGCCGACGAGATCAACAAGGTCGCCCGCATCCAGCAGTTGATCCACTCCTACCGGGTCCGCGGCCACCTCATGGCAGACACGAACCCACTCGAATATGTCCAGCGCAAGCACCCGGACCTTGACGTCCTGACCTACGGCCTCACGCTGTGGGACCTGGACCGCGAGTGGCCCACCGGCGGCTTCGGCGGCAAGCCGATGCTCAAGTTCCGCGACATCCTGGGCGTTCTCCGCGACGCCTACTGCCGCACCACGGGCATTGAGTACATGCACATCCAGGAGCCTGAAGAACGCAAGTGGTTCCAGGACCAGGTGGAGCACCCGTACTCCAAGCCGAGCCGCGAAGAACAGCTGCGCATCGTGTCCAAGCTCAACGCGGCAGAGGCTTTCGAAACCTTCCTGCAGACCAAGTTCGTGGGCCAGAAGCGATTCTCCCTCGAAGGCGGGGAATCCCTGATTCCGCTGCTGGACACCATCATTTCGGACGCCGCCGACGACGGACTCGACGAAGTCGCGATCGGCATGGCACACCGAGGCCGCCTCAACGTGCTCACCAACATCGCGGGCAAGACGTACGCCCAGGTGTTCCGCGAGTTCGAAGGAACCCAGGACCCGCGCTCCGTGCAGGGTTCGGGCGACGTCAAGTACCACCTCGGTACCGAGGGCACGTTCACCTCGGACAACGGCAACGAGACCAAGGTCTACCTCGCGGCCAACCCGTCCCACCTTGAAGCGGTGGACTCCGTGCTTGAAGGCATTGTCCGGGCCAAGCAGGACCGGCTGGACCAGGGCGAGGCGTTCCCCGTTTTGCCCATCATGGTTCACGGCGATGCCGCCTTTGCCGGCCAGGGCGTTGTGGCGGAAACGCTCAACTTGTCCCAGCTGCGCGGTTACCGTACCGGTGGAACCATCCACATCATCGTGAACAACCAGGTCGGTTTCACCACCGCACCGTCGTCATCGCGTTCTTCGACGTACTCCACCGACGTGGCCAAGATGATCCAGGCGCCGATCTTCCATGTGAACGGCGACGACCCCGAGGCCGTGGTGCGCATCGCCCAGTTGGCCTACGAGTTCCGCCAGCGCTTCCACAAGGACGTCATTGTGGACATGGTGTGCTACCGCCGCCGTGGACACAACGAGGGCGACGACCCCTCGATGACGCAGCCGCTCATGTACAACCTGATCGAAGCCAAGCGCTCCGTCCGCAAGCTCTACACGGAATCCCTCATCGGCCGTGGCGACATCACCGAGGACGAAGCCGAGCAGTTGCTGCGCGACTACCAGGAACGCCTCGAACGCGTCTTCGCGGAGACCCACGCCGCGCAGACTTCGCCCATCCCGATCATCACGGCGGACTCCGCCGCGGTTTCGGACATCGAGCGCCCCATCGCCCAGCAGGCGGACTTCGGTACCAACGCGCCCGCCACCACCGCCATTTCAGCCGAAATGCTCCAGCGGATCGGCCAGGCGCACCTCGATATTCCGGAAGGCTTCACGGTCCACTCCAAGCTCAAGCAACTCCTTGAGAAGCGCGAGCAGATGTCCCGCGAAGGCGGCATCGACTGGGGCTTCGGCGAGATCGCGGCCTTTGGTTCCCTCGTCATGGAGGGCGTACCCGTCCGCCTTGCCGGCCAGGACTCCCGCCGTGGCACTTTCGTGCAACGTCACGCCGTCTTCCACGACCGCGCCAACGGCAGCGAATGGATGCCGCTGGGCAACCTGAGCGAGAAGCAGGCCAAGCTGTGGATCTACGATTCCTTGTTGTCCGAATACGCAGCCATGGGCTTCGAATACGGCTACTCCGTGGAACGCCCGGACGCCTTGGTGTTGTGGGAAGCCCAGTTCGGTGACTTCGTCAACGGTGCGCAGACCATCATCGACGAATTCATCTCCTCGGCCGAGCAGAAGTGGGGCCAGCGCTCCTCGCTCGTGCTCATGCTGCCCCACGGCTACGAAGGCCAGGGACCGGACCACTCGTCCGCACGCATCGAGCGCTTCCTGCAGCTTTGTGCCGAGGACAACATGATCGTGGCGAACCCCACCACCGCCGCCTCGCACTTCCACTTGTTGCGCCGGCAGGCCTACAGCCGTCCCCGCAAGCCGCTCATCATCTTCACCCCGAAGCAGCTTTTGCGCCTCAAGGGTGCAGCCTCCGCGGTGGAGGACTTCACCACGGGCGGCTTCAAGCCGGTCATCGGCGAACACGAGCCCCTCCAGGCCCAGAGCGTTGACCGCGTGATCCTGGTTTCCGGCCGTCTCTACTACGATCTTCTGTCGAACCGCCAGAAGACCGGCGACACCTCGACGGCAATCATCCGACTGGAGCAGCTGTACCCGCTGCCCCAGGCCCAGATCGAGGCGGAACTGGCCAAGTACCCGAACGCCGACATCGTCTGGGCGCAGGACGAACCGGCCAACCAGGGTCCGTGGCCGTTCATCGGTTTGAACCTGCCGCAGGCACTGGACCGCAAGGTCCGACTCGTTTCGCGTCCGGCATCGGCTTCGACGGCAGCCGGTTCCATGAAGCGCCACAGCGCCGAGCAGGCCACGTTGCTCAAGCAGGCATTCGAACGCAAGTAGGCCCTAATATAAGAAGGCTGCCCGGCTGGAGGTTCAATACCCGCTTCCAGCCGGGCAATTCTGTTTAATGGAACAAGTGTCCGGTGATCAAGCCGCCCGGCCGGGCACAGTGCAAGGACCGCAACGTTTGGTGAAGAGGTAACTGTGGAAGACAGGAAGCTGCGCATCGCAGCTGTTGGTGATGAACTACTCGCCGGGCTCGGTGACCCCAGGGCTTTGGGCTGGCTCGGACGGGTTCTTGCGCGAACTCCCCAGGACTCCGTTCTTGTGGAGAGCTACTCTCTTCCCTGCCCCATGGAGGGCACAGAAGGCCTTGCGGGGCGCTGGCTCGACGAAGCCGGGAGGCGCTTCAGCAACGTCCACGAAAACCGCCTCGTGATCGGCTTGTCCGGCCGCGACATCGAATTCGGCGTCTCCACGGCACGCAGCCGCCTCAATCTGGCCAATATCCTGGACGGGGCGTCCCAAAGCAACATCGAAGTGTTCGTCGTCGGTCCGCCACCCACGCTGGACCCGGCCAAGAACCGCAGGATCGCCGAACTGAACGCAGCATTTGCGGACGTCACCACCCGCCGCAACCACCAATACGTCGACACGTTCTCGCCGTTGCTCAACCACGAACAATGGCGCACGGACCTCGCAGCGAATGGCGGCACACCGGGCCAGGCGGGCTACGGGCTCATGGCCTGGCTTGTGTTGCACCGCGGCTGGTTCCAGTGGCTGAGGATCGCCCAGCCGGAATAACCGGGGCAAAAGCCCCCTCTCCAAGCGGGACCCATTGCCAACTTCGATATCGAGATATATCGTGAATCCATCAACGCGATATATCGCATTGGCGATGACGCATCATTGGAGGGGTCATGTCAGAAGAAAACTGGACCGTTACCGGTCCGCAGACCATCGACGTCGACGGCGTCCGCTCACTCAAGCTGGGGATCGTCAAGGGCCGCTTCGACGTCGTCACCCACGACGAAGCAATCACCCGGATCGAAGTCTCGGAAATCGGCGGCGATCCGCTGAGCGTGAGCCTCATTGACGGCCGGCTCGAAGTCCGCCACCAGTTGCACGGCCCGCAGGGCTGGTTCCGCAACCTGATGGGGACCGTCAACAACACCAGCACCAACACGATCGTCATCAGCATTGCGCTGCCTGCCGGCGTCGACGTCGAAGCAGGAACCGTGGGCGGTGACGGCATGGTGTCCGGCGTCAGCGGCCACATCCGCCTCAACACGGTTTCCGGGTCCGTGCTCGCGGACGGCACGCGGGGCGATCTTCACGTCAACACCGTCAGCGGCGAAGTCATCGCCCGGAACCACAACGGCGTCATGACCGCCAAGAGCGTCTCGGGCGAAGTCACGGCTTCGGGCCGTTTCAAGAACATCCGGGCCAATACTGTCAGCGGCGACCTCAGCTTCGACCTTCACGGCTTTACCCAGGATCTCGGAGCCAATTCCGTTTCAGGCGACCTCACCATCCGCTTGCCGCATGACGTGGGCGTGGACATCGTGGCCAAAACGGCCGGTGGGACCGTGATGATCGATGACCAGCTTTACGCCCAGGCAGGCGGCAGGGTCCAGACCATCGTCGGCCCCGACGAACGGCTCATGGTGGCGCGCACCAATTCCGTGTCCGGAAAGACGTCCATCGTCCACGGTAGTGCGCCAGCACCGGGAACAACGCACCCAGTCCCCGGAGAAGAGGAAGCCTGATGCCGCCCGTCTTTGCCCACGGAGCCCTCCGGCTCTACCTGCTGGCACTCCTGGAATCAGGCCCCAAGCATGGCTACGAGCTCATCAAGGCCCTCGGCGAACGCTTCGGCGGGACCTACTCGCCCAGTGCCGGAACCATCTACCCGCGCCTTGGCAAGCTCGAGGAAGAAGGACTCGTAGCTACCAGCAGCGACGGGCGCCGCACCAACTACTCCATCACTGCGGCCGGACTGGCGGAGCTCAACAGCCGCCGGCAGGAACTGGCGGATGTCGAGGACAACATCTCTGCCTCCGTGCGGCGGCTGGCCGATAATCTCCGAGAAGACATCCGCAGCAATATGCGCGGCTTGCGCGCAGACCTGGCAGCAACCGCCGAGGCCGCGCGGGCCACAGCGAAGTCCGCGGAATTCCAGTCGTGGGCTGGAAGCTACTCGCCCGAGGGACACCGCATCCTGAAGGAAGCCGAGATGATGGTCCAGTCCTTCCGGGACGACATCCGCGTCGAGCTGCGAAAGCACGCCGGCTCGAAGGCCCTGACTCCGATGGCCCTTGAAACCGTGCGAACGGTCCTGGACCAGGCCAGGATCTCCATCCGGAATTCCCTTCGGGACTGAGCCGCCAGTTCCCTGCGGGGCTCAGTCCGGATTCCCTGCGGGGCTGAGTCCGGATTCCCTGCGGGGCTGGCCGGCACGGTTCGCGGGGCGGCCCCCGGATGTGGGAGACTGGAGGGCAGCTTTATTGAGTATCAAGAATCTAAGGAGGCCAGCTATGAGCAAGCGTGCACGTAAGCGTCGTGACCGTAAGCGCGGCGGCGCAAACCACGGCAAGCGTCCCAACACCTAAGCCAGCGGCTTAGCGTAAGACTTAATGCGGAGGGCCCCGGAAACCATCAGGTTTCCGGGGCCCTTGCCGTTCCAGGCTCTTAGACGTCCACGGACTTCATAGCGTGGATCCTGTCCAGGATCGAGTTCTTGAGATTCTCAGGAGCCGCTTCCGTACAGGAGCGCTTGACCACGGTGCGGATGACGCACTCAAGGTCGTATTGCTCGGTGCACTCCGGGCAGTCTTCCAGATGCACCTTGATCTCTGCGATGTCCTCGCGGGTCAACGCACCGTCCAGGTACTCGTAGATACGCTGCATCCGAGCATCGTCGCAGTCGCCCAATCCTTGGCAGCTCATTTCCTTTTCTCCTGTTTTTTGCTTGTGGCCGCGCCCACGGCCAATGCCTTTTCTTCCGCGCCGGCGCTGATTCCCCGTTCTGCGGCGTAGTCCGCCAGCAGATCGCGCAACATCTTCCTGCCGCGATGAAGCCGGGACATGACCGTCCCGATCGGGGTATTCATGATGTCTGATATTTCCTTGTATGCGAAGCCTTCGACGTCAGCGAAGTACACCGCGAGCCGGAATTCCTCCGGAATGGACTGCAGGGCGCTCTTCACGTCCGAGTCCGGTAGATGATCCAGTGCCTCCGCCTCCGCAGAGCGGAGCCCCGTGGACGTATGGGATTCCGCCCGCGCCAGCTGCCAGTCTTCGATGGAGTCCGAATTCGACTGGAGCGGTTCGCGCTGCCGCTTCCGGTAGAGGTTGATGTACGTGTTGGTCAGGATGCGGTACAGCCACGCCTTGAGGTTGGTACCCGGCTTGTACTGGTGGAACGCCGAGAAGGCCTTCGTGTAGGCCTCCTGGACCAAGTCCTCGGCGTCGGACGGATTCCTGGCCATGCGCATGGCAGCCGAATAGAGCTGGTCGACATACTGCATGGCGTCGCGCTCGAAGCGCGCCCTCCGTTGTTCGGGAGTCTCCTTCGCGAAGTCCACCGCAATCTCGACGCCGGCCTCAACAGTTGCGTCGCCGTCGGACGTTGCGTCCGCGACTTCCGTCGCTGCTTTGTACATGGCCGCTGCGGCCGGATCCATGGTGCTCATTGCATCCAAGTCTACTGTCACCCTCGGGGAGTCCCCTGGCAGCTTCCGCCCAAGCGCCAAGTGTCCCTCGCGGTCCTTAACCAAGGCCAAAAAACCATCTCCGCTCAAACGACGTGACAAAGCGCGGCACGACACACACGCCACAATCCAAGGTCCAGCCCATACCGCACCTTCTTCTGACAACGGCAAGCTCCGGGCAAATATTCCGCAAAGATGCAAGACTAGATCCGACTGCACCCCGTGAACACCGCACCACTTGAACGCAGCACCACCTGAACACTGTGGCACGCCATCCAGGAGGCAAAACATGTCCCTCGTCCGTTTTCTCGCCAGGCCAATGTTGGCTTCCAGTTTTGTCGTCGCAGGGCTGGACAAGCTCAAGAACGCGGATGACACTGCCAAGCAGCTCTCCCCGCTGCTCCGCCGCGCGTCCGAGTCGTTGCCTTTCCCGGCGGACGAGAAGATGCTGGCGCGGGTCATCGGCGGCACGCAGGTGGGCGCAGGCGCCTTGCTTGCCCTCGGCAAATGTTCACGGTTCTCGGCAACCCTGCTTGCCGGCATTTCGGTCCTGAACACCTTTGTTGAGTGGCGTTCTGCCGACATCAGCACCAAGGAAGGCCGGCTCGCCCGCCGCGCCCAGTTGCTCAAGAACATTTCCCTGACCGGCGGCGTCCTCCTAGCCGCCGTCGACACGGCCGGCAAACCGAGCCTCGCATGGCGCGCCGAACACCTCGCCATGGACGCCAAGAACGCCACGGGCAAGCAGATCAAGAAGACAGACCGGGCCGTCCGCAAGGCCGTAAACAACGCAGTTGGAGCATAAGGAAGCATGCCAGGAACCCCCGCCACGCAGACAGACGATTCAGGGAGCACCATAGCCTCCGCACTCCCCTTGTGGCCGGCGCCCTTCGCCAGCCGCCCTGTGGATGCCACGGTCACGGTTCCCGGCTCGAAGTCGCTGACCAACCGCTACCTGGTCCTGGCGGCATTGGCCGACGGCCCAAGCAGGCTGCGGGCACCCCTGCATTCGCGGGATTCCGCGTTGATGGTCGAGGCACTGCGCCAGCTTGGCGCCACCATCACCGAGGTTCCCGGCGATGGTCAGTACGGCCCGGATCTTGAAGTCACCCCCATCGACCCGGCGGCTGCCGCGTCGGAGACCGCCATCGACTGCGGCCTGGCTGGCACGGTCATGCGATTTGTGCCGCCGCTCGCGGCCCTCCGCAACGGTGCTTCGGTGTTCGACGGCGATCCGCACGCACGCCAACGTCCCATGGGCACCATCATCGAAGCGCTCCGGACACTCGGAGTGGACGTCAGCGCACTGGACGGGCAATCGGCGAGCTCCCTGCCGTTCAAGGTTTCCGGCACCGGCTCTGTCCGCGGTGGCCATTTGGTGATCGATGCGAGCGCTTCGTCGCAGTTCGTCTCCGCCCTGTTGCTCGTCGGTGCCCGGTTCAAAGAGGGCCTTCACCTGGAGCACGTCGGCAAGCCCGTGCCGAGCCTCGACCACATCAACATGACCGTTTCGGTCCTGCGCGGCGTCGGAGTGCAAGTGGATGACTCCGTTCCGAACCATTGGCGCGTCTCCCCAGGCACCATCCAGGCGTTCGACGTGAGGATCGAGCAGGATCTCTCCAACGCGGGTCCCTTCCTCGCTGCGGCACTCGCCACGAAGGGAACCGTCCGCATCCCCAACTGGCCGGTCAACACCACACAGGTCGGGGATCTCTGGCGGGACATCCTTGCCACCATGGGTGCCACTGTCACACTGGACAACGGCACGCTGACCGTCACTGGCGGTTCCGAGATCCTGGGCGCGGACTTCGACGAAACCAGCGAACTCGCCCCTACCGTAGCGGCATTGTGCGCCCTGGCTACCGGCCCTTCCCGGCTCACCGGCATCGCGCATTTGCGTGGACACGAGACAGACAGGCTGGCTGCGCTGGTCGCCGAAATCAACCGGCTCGGCGGCGACGCCGAGGAAACCAGCGACGGCTTGGTGATCCGGCCCGCAGCGCTGCACGCCGGCGTCGTGCACAGCTACGCGGACCACCGCATGGCCACCGCCGGCGCCATCCTGGGGCTCGCCGTCGAGGGTGTCCAGGTTGAAGACATCGCGACGACGTCCAAGACCATGCCCGAATTTCCGCAAATCTGGGCATCGATGCTCACTGCCGGCCCAGCGGCCGCGGACCCCGTTTCAACGGAGACAAGCAACTGACGATGGCTCGCGACGCACGCTCCTGGGATGAGTCCGATGTCCGGATCCGCCCCAACAAGAAGGGCACACGCCCCCGCACCAAGGACCGCCCCAGCCACGACGACGCCGTGATCGGGCGCATCATCACAGTCGACCGCGGCCGCTACACCGCGATAGTGGATGAAAGCTCGGACAACGAGCGCATCGTCATCGCGGCCCGCGCCCGGGAACTCAGGCGCTCCCCCGTGGTTCCCGGAGACTTCGTGGCCCTCGTCGGCGATGTATCCGGAGCCCCGGACACCCTCGCGCGCCTCGTGCGCGTCGAGGAGCGCAAGACGCTCCTGCGGCGAAGTGCCGATGACACGGATCCGATCGAACGGGCCGTCGTCGCCAACGCCGACCAGCTCGTGGTGGTGGTTGCGGCCGCCAACCCGGAGCCGCGGACAGGATTCATCGACCGCGCATTGGTGGCAGCGTACGACGCCGGAATCGAGCCGCTGCTGCTCGTCACCAAAGCGGATGTCAAGGATCCGACGGAACTGCTCGCCAACTATGTGAGCCTGGGTTTCCCGATCATCATCAGCCGCACGGCCGACGCGGGTGCCTCCGGCATCGACGCCCGTTCCGACGACGGTCTGTCCGCCCGCCTCGATGGTGACGCCGTCGGCCAGTTGCGGGACTACCTCGACGGCAAGGTCACCGTGCTCCTGGGCCATTCCGGCGTCGGGAAATCCACCATGGTGAACGCCCTGACCGGCGCCGAACGCGCCACGGGTGGAGTCAACGCAGTAACGGGCCGCGGACGCCACACCTCGTCCTCTGCCCTTGCGCTGAAGCTCAGCGACTCCCCGGGCGGAAGCTGGATCATCGATACGCCCGGCATCCGTTCCTTCGGCCTCGCCCACGTGAACCCTGACCGCATCCTGCATGCCTTCCCGGATCTGGAGCCCGGAACGGAAACGTGCGAGCGGGGCTGCAAGCACGATGCCTCCGCCGTTCGATGCGGACTGGATTCCTGGGTTGCCGATGGCCATGCCGGGGAGGCCGGCCCCGCCCGCCTCGCATCGCTGCGCAGGCTCCTTGGTGCCGACCCGCGCATGGAAGCCCAAGAGGCCAAGGAACTGGGTACGATCAACTAACTCAGCGCATGCCGGGCTACGTCCCCGGCTCACCGGCGAATAGACGGTAGTTTGGAACCATGACCCAACCCGATTCGAGCTACAACGACGACCTGCGGCTGGCCCATGTCCTCGCCGACTCCGTCGATTCCCTGACAATGGAGCGGTTCAAGGCGCTGGACCTTCAGGTGGAGACCAAACCCGACCTGAGCCCAGTCACCGATGCCGACAAAGCCGCCGAGGAAGCAATCCGCGGGCAGCTCTCCCGTTCCCGCCCCCGCGACGCCGTCCTCGGCGAAGAATTCGGCAGCACGGGCCACGGCTCAAGGCGTTGGATCATCGATCCCATCGACGGGACCAAGAATTTCGTGCGCGGCGTACCCGTCTGGGCAACGCTGATCGCCCTCGTGGACGAGGGCGAAGTAGTGGTGGGGCTCGTCAGCGCTCCGGCGCTCGGCAAGCGCTGGTGGGCGGCCAAGGGCTCAGGCGCCTACATGGGCCGATCACTGGCCGCAGCCACCCGGCTGAAAGTCTCCAACGTGTCGCGGCTTGAGGACGCCTCGCTTTCCTACTCCGAGCTTTCCGAGTGGAAGCAGCACGATAAGCTCGACAACTTCCTGGGCCTGGAGAACGATGTCTGGCGCAGCCGCGCGTACGGCGATTTCTGGTCCTACTGCCTCGTGGCCGAAGGCGCCGTGGACATCGCGGCCGAGCCGGAGCTCCAGGTCTACGACATGGCCGCCTTGGTACCGATCGTGACGGAGGCCGGCGGACGCTTCACGTCCCTGGACGGCACGGATGGCCCCTTCGGCGGAAACGCCGTTGCAAGCAACTCGATCCTGCACTCCGAGGTCCTCAAGAGGCTCAACCCCGAGCTCGACGACCTCCTCTAGTCACCCTCTTCACTGAATAAACGACGGCGGGCGCCCCTTTTTTGGGGGCGTCCGCTCCTTTTTCTTCGGCAGAAGGCACATTTTTCCGGCTGTGTAACAATCCGCTTAACAATCGAGGTCACATTGGAACGAGCCGCGCCGGTGTCCTAGTCTCTTTACAGGTCACGAGTGCCAGCGCGAAACCCCGGTTTGCTGGCCGGCAACCCTCCATCGCGGCGGGGTGCCCCGGGTGACGACCCGGCCGGTCCGGAACGGATGCGGCAAGCGCGGACCCCCTGTACGCAGGGGTCCCTCTTGAGTGAGGTCCCATGAGCACAGCCACATTTACTTCTCCTGTTCTCCCGCAGCACCACGAATCTGCGCATCAGCACGGCGAATCCCGGACTCCGGCGTCGCGCCCGCTCGCCGCGGTCACCGGCGCGGAGTTGCAGGCACCCCTGATCCAGGGCGGCCACATCCGCTACGCCAACCTTGACTACGGCGCCTCCGCGCCTGCCCTGACCGTGGTTTCCGCGTACCTCAACGAAATCCTGCCGTACTACGCGAGTGTCCACCGCGGCGCCGGCTATGCCTCCCAGATCAGCACCTCGGTCTACGAAAACGCCCGCAACATCGTCCGTGACTTCGTGGGCGGCAGGCCGGACGATTCCGTCATTTTCACGCGCAACACCACCGATTCCCTCAACCTCCTGGCCGGCTGCTTGCCGGTCGAAGACGGCAAGCACACCGCCGAAGTCCTTTACCTGGACATCGAGCACCACGCCAACCTGCTGCCGTGGCAAGGCGTCCCCCACCGAAGCATCGTTGCCGCGGGAACGTTGTCGGAGACCGTGGCCAATGTCCGCACTGCCCTCACCCACGGTGGCATCAGCCTCCTGGCAGTCACGGGCGCATCGAACGTGACCGGCGAGATCCTGCCCATCAAGGAACTCGCTGCCTTGGCCCACGAATTCGGGGCGCGGATTGTGGTGGACGCGGCGCAACTCGCCCCGCATCGCCGCATCGATATCGCCGCCGCGGATGTTGACTACCTGGTCTTCTCGGGGCACAAGCTTTATGCACCGTTCGGCGCCGGTGTCCTGGTGGGCCGTCCCGACTGGCTCGACGCCGGCACGCCCCACCTTGCAGGTGGCGGGGCTGTCCGCGAGGCGCGCCTGGATTCCGTCAGCTGGGCCACGGGACCGGCAAGGCACGAAGGTGGCTCACCGAACGTACTCGGCGCGGCCACCCTTGCCCGCGCCACCCAGGTCATCGCCAGCCTCGACCACGATGAATGGCACGCCCACGAGGCCGCCATCCGCTCGCACCTGGTCGAGGGCCTCAAGGAAATCGACGGCGTCACCGTGCACCAGATCTTCAGCGACACGGATCCCGAGGACACCATCGGCGTCGTGAACTTCTCGCTCCAGGGCTACGACGCCGGACTCGTTGCGGCCTATCTTGCCGCCGAACACGGCATTGGCCTGCGTGACGGACGCTTTTGCGCCCACCCTCTGCTCAAGCGCCTCGGCCTTCCCTCCGGTTCCCTGCGCGCCAGTTTCGGCGTGGGGTCGCGATTGGAAGACGCCACCCGGCTCATCGCGGGCATCCGGGCGCTCAAGAGCAATGGCCTCGGCTGGGACTACGTGGTGGATGCCGGCCGCTGGGTTCCGGCGAACGACCATCGCAGCTACCCGGAGTGGGCGCCCAACACTCCCGGGACCGCGGGCGCCGCACCCTGCAGCATCGACTGATTGCGGTAGATTCGTAGGGTATTTTTCCTGTCCTACGAAGGGAGTTCCCGCGTGTCCCCGCGACCCAAAGGCGCGTCAGCCGGCCCCAAGCTCTTCGAGGAACGGCGCCTTGAACTCGGTCAGAGTTTCCAGGACGGCGGGGAGCACTATGATCGCGTGCGGCCCGGCTACCCCGCGGATTCGGCCGACTGGCTGCTACCTGTAGGCGCGCGGGACGCGGCAGACATCGGCGCCGGCACCGGAAAGTTCACCGCTCTTCTCGTCGAGCGCGGGTTGGCGGTGTCCGCAGTGGACCCCTCCACGGACATGCTCATGCAGCTGCGCAAAACGTATCCGCATGTGATCGCCTTGGAGGGCACGGCCGAGGCAACTGGACTGGCGGACTCAGCATTCGACGTCGTCAGCGTTGCCCAGGCCTGGCACTGGTGCGATCCCCTCGCCGCCAGCACCGAGATCGCCCGGATCCTTCGACCGCAGGGCGTCATCGGCTTGATCTGGAACCAGCTGGACACTTCAGTGCCCTGGGTCCATCGCTTGTCCCGAATCATGCATGCCGGCGATGTCCACAAACCGGACTTCCGGCCTGTGGTGGGCCCGGAGTTCGCCGGCCTCGAAAGCCACCTGACGCGTTGGGAGGATCCCGTGACTCCGGCGGACATCCTCGAACTCGTGAAGTCGCGCAGCTACTACCTGAGGGCGAACGACGCCACCCGGGCCAAAGTCATGGGAAATCTCCGGTGGTACCTCTTCGAACATTTGGAACATGCCGAAGACGAGGCCATCCCCTTGCCCTATCTCACGCAGAGCTGGCGGGCGCGGAAAGTCTGATCCGGCCGGTTCACGATAGGCTTGGAACCGTGAAGACCAGTGCGCCCTCCTCCTCGATCGAGGACTACGTCAAGGTCATCTACTCCTTTACGGAGTGGCAGGACAAACCCATCACGTCCTCACAGCTCGCGCAGCGGCTCGGCGTCGCCAATTCGTCCGTCTCGGAGATGGTCCGCAAGCTCAAGGACCAAGGCCTGGTCGACCACCAGCCCTACAGCGCCATTACGTTGACCGCCCAGGGAATTCAGCTTGCCTTGGGCATGGTCCGCCGGCACCGCCTGATCGAGACATACCTCGTGAGGGAGTTGGGCTACAGCTGGGATGAAGTCCACGATGAAGCCGAGATGCTCGAACACGCCGTCTCGGACACCTTCATCGATCGCATGGCCGCAAAGCTGGGTAACCCCGGACGCGATCCCCACGGTGACCCCATCCCCGCAGCGGACGGCTCAGTGACCCTCCCGCATGCGCACCGGATGATAGAGCTCGACGACGGCCATTCCGGCAAGATCACCCGGATCAGCGACGAGAACCCGGAGCTGCTGCGCTACCTGTCCGCCGAAGAAATCGACCTCGATGCCAGCATCCAGGTGATTGGACGCAAACCGTTCGGCGGTGCGCTGGTGGTCCGGATCGGAAAAGGCCCGGGCAGCCGCGACTACGATCTCGCCGATGAGGTCGCCTCGGCATTGTGGGTAGCCACCGACGTCGAACACGAAGGCTGCGTCCTCGCGGAACGCTGACGAAGCCGTGTTTTAGAAGGCGTGTTTTAGAAGGCGTGTTTTAGAAGGCGCTGTTCAGGCGCGCTGGGCGGCCGTCCCGCCGTCGTCGGGAGCTGGGCCTTCCGGAGAGTCCACCACTGCAGCGCCCAGCACCGGGTTCCGGATCCCGACGGCGGATGCCGCCGCCCCGAGGAAGAACAGCACCGCGGTAACCACCACGGCATTCATGAGGCCTTGGCGGCTGAAGACCGGACCGATGATGAGCCCGGCAAAAGCGATGCAGATCAAGCCCGCGATACGGGCCACGGCGTTGTTCACCGCGGAGCCGATCCCGGCCTCCTCCGTGGGTACCGCGCCGAGGATAGCAGCGGTGAGGGGCGCCACCAAGGTGCTGAGGCCGATCCCGAAGACGATCTGCCCGGGCAGCACTTGCGTCCAGTAGTTCAGGGGCTCCTGGACGGCCAGGGTCATGAGAAAACCGATTCCGCAGATGAACGGTCCGGCCGTCATGAACCACCGCGGACCGTACTTTCCGGCCAGTCCACCGAAGAATGAGGCCGTGAGCATCAGGAGGACTGTCGCGGGAAGCAACGCGATCCCCGCAGTGGTCGCCTTCATTCCTCCCACTTGCTGCAAGTAGATGCCTACGGCGAAGAAGCCGAGCGACAAGGCGCCGTAAATGGCCAGTGTGGCGATGTTTCCCCAACCGAAATTGCGGATGCCGAAGAGCCGCAGGGGCAACATCGGTTCCTGGGTCCTGGCTTCGTGGACAAGGAAGAGGACCAGGCCGACGGCTCCGACAGCGAGCGGCATCCAGACCACCATGTTCCCCCAGCCCATGCGCCCTTGTTCAATGAACGCGTAGACCGGGCCACCGAGTCCCACCATGGCCAGGAACGCGCCGAGGTAGTCGATCTTCTTGCTCGTGTCCGTCGCGGCATCGGACTTCCGCAATCCGGCGAGGATCGGCCAGACGGCGACGGCCGGAATGACATTGATAAAGAAGATGACGCGCCAGGACAGCAGATCGACCGATGCGCCGCCGATCAGCGGGGCGACGATAGCGGCCGCGCTGGTCCAACCGGACCATTGGCCGATTGCCTTCGACTGCGCGGGCCCGGAGAAGAACGTGACGATCATCGCGAGCGAACTCGGGACTAGCAGGGCACCGGCGATCCCCTGGAGGGCCCGCGATACCACCAACACCTCCCCGTTCCAGGCAAGACCGCACGTGACGGAGGTGAGGGTGAAGCCGGCGAGTCCCCATTCCAGGATGCGCGCGCGGCCGAAGTGGTCGGACAAGGATCCGGCGACCAGGATCAGCGCGCCCAGGGTCAAAAGGTAGGCATCCACCACCCATTGCTGGATGACAAGGCCACCACCCAACTCGCGGCCAATTGCCGGGAGTGCGAGGTTCACCACGAAGCCATCCAAAATGGCGATGAAGGAAGCCACAATAGCCACAACAAGGACCCGCCTTTGCAGCGGAGTGCTTGGCAGCAGGGCCGCTGCGTCGGTCATGAGCACAGCCTACGCCTGCTAGAACCCTGTCGCCCGGATTCCTGCGGATCCTGTCACGGCGATAGTCCCGTATCGTTGAATGGTGATTAGCAGACGTGACGCCGCATTGGCCCTTGATATCTCGATGGAAATGGCCCAACGCCACGGCATCCCCTCCCGGCTTTCACAAGCCGAGCTGAACGAGCTGCAAGACAATCCACCTCAGTGGCTCGTCCAATCCCGCGCCAACCGCACCGGCAAGCGTCCTGTGTGGGTGCACCTGAGCTGCGTCGTGTGCGGTTACACCGAAGCTGCGCGTCCCAAGAAATGGTGGCCGGAGTTCACCTACGTTTTCTGTGGTCACCACCGGAATAGCGAGGTCCCCGGAATCCTGCCCGGCGAGGTCCGCAGCGAGTACGAAGGAATCGGCTCGCGCTTCGTTGGCGTTGTGGACGTCCCGGCTTCCGAAGCCTAGTTCCTTGGGCGTTCAGCGGCCGGTTGCTTTCGCCTGAAACAGGCGTAGCTTACAAGGAGAGGGCCTTTCAGGACCCTCTTTGCAGGATCTGCAGGGAAGATCCGTAGTTAGGGAGCATGACATGCCTGACAAAGCGCCTCACCAGCACGAGACGAAGAAGAGTATCAAGTCCATCAAGGAGAAACGGGCAGTGAAGCGTGCCAAGCACGAATCCGATGCCGCTGTAGATCCCGTGGCCCATTTGAGGATGAGGAAGAAGTAGCAAAAAGCCGGAGCCTTGGCCCCGGCTTTTTAGCGGACTGGTTCCGTCATGGCTGCGGCTCCTCACGAATCCGCGTCGGTCATTTCGCTGGGCACGGCCACTATCGCGTGGATTTTGCCGTCGCGCAGGACCGTCAGGAGGAACGGCTCCCCTATGGCCTGCGAAAACAGGAGTTTCTGAAGGCTCTCGGCACTGGATACGGCCCGCGACTGTGCACTGAGGACCAGGTCGCCCGCGAGCAGTCCCGCCCGCTCCGCGGGAGATCCGGCGATGACTTCCACCACCCGGAGCGCTTCCTTCTGGCCTGTCCGGATCACCGCACTCGCGTCCAGCGGAATAGGGGTGCTCACCAACCCAAGGTATGCCCGGCGGACACGGCCGTCCTTCAGCAGGGCGGCAATGATCCGTTGAGTGGTGGTGTTGATGGGCACTGCGAGTCCGAGCCCCAAACCTGCCACAGCGGTGTTGATTCCCACAATCCGCCCCCTGGTGTCGGCCAGGGCTCCCCCTGAATTGCCCGGGTTCAACGCTGCGTCGGTCTGGATGACGTCCTCGATGACCCTGCTGTGCCGGCCGGACCTAACCGGGATGGAACGTCCAAGTCCGCTGACGACGCCCGCGGTCACTGATCCTGCCAGCCCCAGCGGGTTACCGACGGCGATCACCAATTGGCCGACGTGCAGTGACTCCGCGTTGCCCAAGATGGCGGGCAGCGGCGTGTGGTGCCCGCGGACGATGGCGAGATCGGACAAGGGATCCGCACCGACGAGTTCGACGTCGGAATGGGTTCCGTCGGCGAATATTGCCCGCCCCGAGCGGAGGCCTGAGACCACATGGGCGTTGGTCAGCATATAGCCGTCGCCCGTGAACACCACGGCCGACCCACTTCCGATCCTGACCTGGCCGTTCCTGCGGGCGCTGCTCATCTCCAATGCTGCAACATGCGGCGTGACCGTCTCTGCGACGTGCATCACTGTCCGCGAGTAGGCGTCCAAGGCTTCGTCGTCCGACGGGGCGTCAGGGATGTCCTCGGGAAATGTCTGTTCCGGCAACGTACTCATCGTGCACCTCCTGTAACCGGTGGTGTCTATATCAACGAATACACTGCTCCGGTTAGTCCGTTCCGGCCTACGCCGTGGGTGAACTCTGTCACGGCACTAATGAATGGGAAACCGGCCCCTCAGCAGCTAACCCAACAACGCCTAACCCCATAACGCCTTTCGCAGCAGCGCCTTAAGCTGTGCGGCTTCCCGGTCGTCCAGCGCCGCCAGCACTTCGGATTCCGCGTGCCGGGCTGCAATGGCTGCTTGGGCGAGCAATTGGCTCCCCTTCGACGTTGCCGTCACTGTCTTGGCCCTTCGGTCCTGCTTGCCTGGGGCCCTGGCCACCAGTTTCCGCTTTTCAAGTTCGTCCACCAAGGCGACGATCTGGCTGGGGTCAAGGCTGAGGAAGTCCGCCAACTCCCGCTGGGTAGGCTCCAGCCCGCTGTCGGCCAGGATCAACACCGAATAGGACCTCTCCTTCAAGTCGAACTCAGCAAGCGCCCGGTTGTTCACGACCGAGCCGCTTGCATGGAGCTTGGCCAGCAGGAAACCCACATCCTGGCTGATAGGCGCGGCGACCAGCCGGTCCTTCGTGGCAGCCTGTTGCTCGTCCTGCGCCTCGATCGTCATAACAAACTCCAATAATCTTCAAAATCAATCGTTGACATTTTCAACTATACGTATTTTCATGGATACAGAACAGCATCCCACGCCGAAGGCCTGGATGCACAGGGATCGAGCAAAGGAGCAGCGATGAGCCTGTCAGGAAAAGTAGCAATTGTGACCGGAAGCGGACGCGGCCTGGGGCTCGCCTACGCCCGGGAACTCGCCCGCCAAGGCGCGGCGGTGGTCATCAACGACGTCGACGCCGAGGTGGCCGGCGAAGCGGTCCGGACCATCGAGGCCGACGGCGGCCGGGCAGTCGCCGTCGTCGCTCCCGTAGGCAGCACAGAAGCGGCGAAGCAGCTGGTGGAAGCGGCTGTCACGGAATTCGGCCGCCTGGATATCCTGGTCACCAACGCCGGCATCCTGCGGGACAAGAGCCTTCTGAAGATGACGGACGAAGACTTCGACCTGGTCATCAACGTCCACCTCCGCGGCACCTTCACGTGCGCCCGCGAGGCATTTGGCTACTTCAAGGAGAACGGGATCGCCGGCCGCATCATCGCCATCGGCTCCCCGACCGGGCAGCGCGGCAACTTCGGCCAGAGCAACTACGCCGCAGCGAAGGCCGGAATCGTGGGCATGGTCCGGACCTGGGCGCTGGAAATGAAGAAGGCCGGCGTCACTGCCAATGCCGTGATTCCGGTAGCCGCGACGGCGATGACCAAGACTATCCCGTACTTCCGGAAAGCATTGGAGGCGGACGAACGCGGCGAGGCCATGCCGCACTTCTTCCGCCACGAGCTTGGCTTTGGAACGGCCGACGACGTCTCCGGGCTCATTGCCTTCCTCGCCTCCGACGAGGCGGCCGGCATTACCGGCCAGGCGATCGGCGCCGGTGGAGACCGCCTCCAGCTATGGACCCACCCCGAAGCCGCGGCGACCGCCTACCGCGAGGGCGGCTGGGGTTACCAGGACCTCGTGGAGAACTTCGGCCCGTTGTTCAGCGACAAGCTTCAGACCGTCGGCGAGGAATTCCTGGCGCTCCCCGCGGAACTGCAGCCTGAGGCCGCCGCCTCACAGGTCCGCTGACATGCCCGCACCCCAGCACTACGAACCCGGCATCGACGTCTCGAAACTTGAAGCGATCGATATGCACGTCCATCTCGAAGTGGACGGCCACGGCCACGAATCCCTGCCACCGGCCCTGACGGAGGCCTCTGCCAAGTACTTCAAGGCCGAGGACCGCACGCCCTCGCTGGACCGCATCGCCGAGGTCTACCGCGAACTGAACATGGCCGCCGTCGTCTTCACCGTGGACGCCCGCACCCAGCTCAAGCACGCGCCCAACAGCATTCCCGAACTGATCGCGGGAGCCGCAAGGAACAACGACGTGCTGATCCCGTTCGGCAGCGTGGATCCTCGCACCGGCACCGAGGCCATCCAGGGCGCCAAGTACCAGGCGATCGACCTAGGCGCCCGCGGCTTCAAGTTCCACCCCAGCCTGCAGGGTTTCGACCCCTCCAACGAACAGTTCTACCCGCTCTGGGAGACATTGCAGGAACTGGGCCTGCCAGCCATCTTCCACACCGGCCAGAACGGCATGGGCGCCGGCCTGCCCGGCGGCTACGGCATCAAGCTGGCCTACTCCAACCCGCTCCTGCTCGACGCCGTAGCCGCCGACTTCCCGGGCCTGCAGATCATCATGGCCCACCCCTCGGTTCCCTGGCAGGATGAAGCCAACTCCATCGCCACGCACAAGTCGAACGTGTTCATCGATCTCTCCGGCTGGTCCCCCAAGTACTTTCCCGAGTCACTGGTGCGCATGTCCAACTCGGTGCTGCAGGACAAAGTCCTCTTCGGCACGGACTTCCCGCTCATCACGCCGCAGAAATGGCTGGCCGCCTTCGCTGACCTCCCGCTCAAGGACGAGGTCCGTCCCAAGATCCTCAAGCACAACGCCGTGCGCTTGCTCGGGCTGGGAGGCTGACTTGAGCTTTGACACCCCCGTGGAGACCGCGGTTGCGGAACGCCTCTACAACGACTGCGACTACTACGACGCGGAGTCCCTCCTCACCGAGGACGAGCGCCGGGTCCTGCGCCGACTGCGGGATTTCCTGGACCGCGAAGCGAAGCCGCTGCTGGCCGACTACTGGGAGCGGGGCGAGTTCCCCGACAAGTTGGTCCAGCCGCTCATCGAACTGGACCTCATGGAACCGGCCGAACTCAGGGGCCTCGGGCCAGGGAGCAACCCGGCGCGCGGGATCTACCAGGGCTTCAGGATCTTCGAGCTCGCCCGCACGGATGCTTCGCTCGCTACCTGGTACACGGCCCAGGCCGGCCTCTTCCGCACCGCCATCCGCGTAGGTGCTTCGGCAGAACAACAAGCCGAGTGGATGCCGCGCGTGGTCGATTTCTCGCTCAAGGGCGTCTTCTCCTTGACCGAACCGGAATCCGGATCGGACATTGCCGGCGGGCTCTCCACAAGGGCCCACCGTGAGGGCGATACCTGGGTGCTCGATGGTGCCAAGCGCTGGATCGGGGGCGCTTCGACGGCGGATGTCCTCGCTGTGTTCGCACGGGACGTGGGCGACGGACAGGTCAAGGCGTTCCTCGTGGACCGCGAAGCCTCCGGGGTGGCCTTGGAGAAGATCCACCGGAAGACCTCCCTGCGGATGATGCAAAACTCCCACATCACCCTCGACGGCGTCAGGGTCCCCGAATCCATGCGCCTGCACAACGTGAATTCCTTCAGGGATGTAGCGGCGATGCTCCGGGCCATGCGCTCGGACGTCGCCTGGATTGCCACCGGCATCCAGGCCGGCGCCTTCGAAGCAGCCCACCGGTACGTCCGCGAGCGCCACCAGTTCGGCCGCCCTTTGGGTTCCTTCCAGCTGGTGCAGGAAAAGCTGGCCCGCATGCTCGGCAACCTCACGGCAAGCCTGTCCCTCGTGGTCAGGCTGACCGAACAGCAGGCCCGCGGGGTCTACCGCGACCAGGACTCCGCCTTGGCGAAAATGCAGAGCTGCCTGGCGATGCGGGAGACAGTCGCGCTTGCCCGGGAGCTGGCAGGCGGCAACGGAATCACGCTCGAGAGTGATGTTGCCCGGTTCCATGCCGACGCCGAAGCCGTCTACTCCTACGAAGGAACACACGAAATCAACGCCCTGATCGTCGGGCGCGCACTCACGGGCGAAAGCGCCTTCGCCCGCTAACCCCAAAACCACCACAGGAGGCAACCATGCCAAATCTCGTCGTCGACTTCGCCAAACTGCTCACCCTCGCCGGAACCAATCTCGGCGTCACCGAATACCGCGAAATCACCCAGGAACAAATCAACAAGTTCGCTGACGCCACCGGAGACGATCAGTGGATCCACGTCGATCCGGAACGCGCCAAAGACGGCCCGTTCGGCGCCCCGATCGCCCACGGCTTCCTCACGCTCTCGCTCATCATCCCGTTCTGGGGCGAGCTGTTCGACGTCGAAGGCGTCACCACCAAAGTGAACTACGGCCTGGACAAGGTCCGTTTCACGTCCCCTGTCAAGGTGGGCGCGCGGATCCGCATGCAAGCCACCATCGCCGAAGTCACCGAGGTCAAGGGCGGCGCCCAGATCAAGGTCTCCAACACCATCGAGATCGAAGGCCAGGAACGCCCCGCGGTCGTGGCCGAATTCCTCGCCCGCTTCTACAAATAGCCCGCTTCTACAAATAGCCCGCTGCTGCGGGCACTCCCCCACCCTCTGCTTTAAGGAACAACGATGTCCCAAATATCGCAGCTTCAATCCATGGACGTGGCCACCAAACGCAAGGAAGCACGCACCGTCATTGCTTCCAGCTACCTGGGCAGCACCATCGAATACTACGACTTCCTGCTCTATGCCACAGCCGCGGCCGTGGTCTTCCCCAAGGTCTTCTTTTCGGGAATGGACGACTGGGTTGGCGTCGTGGCAGCCTACGGAACTTTCGCCGCAGGATACGTAGCTCGCCCGTTGGGTGGAGTCATCTTCGGGCACTTCGGCGACAAGCTGGGTCGCAAGGGAATGCTCATCGTCTCCATGTTGGTCATGGGCTTGGCTTCGGCACTGATCGGCCTGGTCCCCGGCGCCTCGGTGGCCGGTCCGTGGGGCGCAGTGATGCTCGTTGTGCTCCGCGTTTTCCAGGGCATCGCCGTGGGCGGCGAGTGGGGCGGGGCCGCCTTGATGGCGTTGGAGCATTCGGAATCGGGGAAGCGCGGGTTCGCGGCCTCGTTCGTGAATGCCGGAGCTCCGTCGGGCGCCGTGCTCGGCACCCTCATCATGGGCGCCTTCTCTGCCCTGCCAAACTCCCAGTTCCTTGCCTGGGGCTGGCGTGTTCCATTCCTGCTCTCGTTTGTCCTGCTGGCAGTGGGCATGTTCGTCCGGCTAAAGGTTTCGGAGAGCCCCATCTTCCAAGCCGCCATTGAGCAGGAAAGGATCGCAGAGCAGGAGAGGGCGGCCCGGAACACTGACGACCGATCCATCGCGAAGCCCGTCATGCCGCTCCTCCAGGTGCTCCGCCGGCCCAAGACCTTGATCTTCACCATGCTCGCCGGGGCCGCCGGCTTTGCCCTCCAAGTAGTGCTGGCAACCTTCGCGGTCACCTTCGCCGTCTCGAAGGGCGCCGACCGCCAGGGGGTGCTGTACGCCTTCGCCGCCGCTTCTTTCATTTCCATCGCCTTCGTGGTCCTTGGCGGCAGGCTCTCCGACAAGCTGGGCCGGAGGCCCGTGATGATCGGCGGGCTCGTACTCTTCATCGCCTATCTGATCCCGATGTTCCAGTTGTTGTCCTCGAACAACATCCTCCTGGTCTTCGTCGCCTTCACCGTCGGCCTGATGATCCACTCAACGCTCTTCGGGCCACTGGCCGCATTCGTGTCCGAGCAGTTCGGCACCACCTCCCGCTACACGGGAGCCTCACTCGGTTACCAGCTCGCGACGCTACTCGGCGCGGGATTCACGCCGGGGATCGTGGCCCAGATCTTCAAGGACTCGGGCCAGAACACAGGCTCGGTGGTGTTCTACATGGCTGCGATGTCCGTCGTCTCCATCATCTTCATCCTGTTGACCCGGGAACCGAAGAACAACGATTTGCAGGCCGTCCGGCCTTGACGCCGGGAAGGGTCTAGCTTGGGAATAAGAAAGGACCGCCATGGAGAATTTTGGCATCGGTTCGTGGTTGCAGCGTCGCCGCCCGAAGTCCGGAAGCAAGATTGCGCTGATCTCCGGAAACCGCCAACTCAGCTATGAGGAATTTGCCGAACGATCGGACAGGCTCGCCAACGCCCTCAAAGCGGGGGGCGTTACCAAAGGCGACAGGGTCGCATATCTCGGTGACAATCATCCCGCTTTCCTGGAAGCGCTTTTCGCTTGCGGGCAGCTCGGGGCGATCTTCGTACCCCTCAACACGCGGTTGGCGCCTCCGGAGATCAACTTCCAGCTTGAGGACTGCGGAGCCGTTGCGCTGATCCACTCAGCGAGCCTCAACGGCCTCGCGGCCAGCGGCGCGGAAGGCACCCGCGTGGGCCGGCGCGTCGTCGTCGACGATTCCTTCCCGGGCGACCGTAGCGCCGCTTCCGTAAGTGAGACCCCGACGTCGGCGGAAGACTACGAGGACGTCGTCGCCTCCGGGGCACCCCTGCATCTGGACGAGGAAGTCGAGCTCGATGACGGCGCCATGATCCTTTACACGTCCGGAACAACGGGACGCCCCAAGGGTGCGCTCCTGACCCACGGCAACATCACCTGGAACTGCATCAACGTGATTGTCGACTTCGATTTCTCCTCCAGCGACGTGGCCCTCATGATCTCGCCGATGTTCCACGTCGCTTCACTCGCCATGGGGGTATTGCCAACGCTCCTCAAGGGCGGAACTGTCGTCCTGGAGTCGAGGTTCGACCCCCAACGCACCCTGGAGCTCATCGAGCAGCACCGGGCCACCACCATCAGCGGGGTGCCCACCACCTACCAGATGCTGTGCGAGAATCCGGCCTGGCCGACGTCGGACCTTAGCTCCCTCAACAAGCTGACCTGCGGCGGATCGGCAGTTCCGACGCGCGTCCTGGAAGCGTACGAGGCGCGTGGACTGCGCTTCTCCAACGGCTACGGAATGACGGAGACGGCGCCCGGCGCCACCACGCTGCCGTCCGCCAGGTCCCGGGACAAGGCGGGCTCTTCCGGACTGCCGCATTTCTTCAGCGACGTCCGGATCGCCGACGTCGCCGGAGGCCTTGCCCAGCAGGGCACGGTGGGCGAAATCCAGATCAAAGGCCCCAACGTCATCCACGAATACTGGAACCGGCCCGACGCCACTGCCGAATCATATGAAGACGGCGGCTGGTTCAAGTCCGGAGACATGGGCTACAAGGACGCAGACGGATTCATCTTCGTCTCGGACAGGCTCAAGGACATGATCATCTCGGGCGGCGAGAACATCTACCCCGCCGAGGTGGAACAAGCAATCAGCGAACTCGACGCCGTGGGCAGCGTGGCAGTCATCGGCGTGCCGGATGAGAAGTGGGGAGAAGTGCCACGCGCCGTGGTGGTGCTCCGCGAGGGCGCCTTCTTGACCGAGGACGAACTCAAGGAACACCTGACCGGGAAACTGGCCCGTTACAAGATCCCGAAAACTGTGGTGTTCGTGGACGATATGCCGCGAACGGCCAGTGGAAAGATCCGCAAGAGCGAGCTCCGCCGGAGCACCGTTTCCTGAAGGATCCGCTGACAGGGTGCCTGGTACTTGTTAATAAGCACCCTCGGCGGCACGGCATGGTTGTCTCGCAGGAATATCCGAAAACGAGTAATAACTACTCAAGACAACAACGGCCCGGAGTCCTATCGTGTCGGAGAGCGTCCATGCCAAACAGATGGGCGGATCGCCACGACTGGGCTCAGACCGGCGAGGGGCCGCAGCCAAAAAGCAAGGGGGCTTGCTGAATGGACTACCCACATTCCAAAAACCGGGGTCGGTGTATCGCCTACGCAATCCATCAGGAGAAAGACTGACTCCTTACCGGGCCTGTCCTCCCAGCGTGGGCCGACGGAGCGAGGGCCTTTCGTAGCACAACGCAGCACCCAGCCAACGGGCTGAGATTGGGGCGAACGTGGACGGGCAACAATGGATTTGGGTCGTGATGGTCCTTGTCGGGGCCGCACTGGTAGCCGTCGTGATGGTCTTTGGACACCAGCGACGAAGGCTGGTTGATCGCAAACCCGGCACCAAACATCCCGGCGGGGAACCCGGAAGCCCCCCGAACGGCGTCGACAGCTCGGATGACGAGCCGGCAGCCCGGAGTCCGAACCACTGAGACCAGGTTGGAGTGGCGAAACCCCGCCCGGGACCACCAACCCAGACAAAGAAAAACACCCCGGTCAGAGACCGGGGTGTTACCGATGAGTCGAGTCACCCGTGAAGGATGTCTCGACTCATCACAAAAAGTGGAGATGGGGGGAATTGAACCCCCGTCCGATGTCGTGTTGTCAGGGCTTCTCCGGGCGCAGTTCGCGTCGGATTTTCTCGGCCCCAGCTATCCTGCGAACAAGTAGCTGATCCGGGCCCAGTCATCTAAGAGTCCCGCTCGCCTCGATGACGAAGGCAAGCAGCAGTGGCTATCTAAATGACGCCAGGATCCGGGGCAATAGCAACCTCGGGCTGACGGACTGTCTTACTGCTTAGGCAGCAAGAGCGAAGTCAGTGCGCTTAGAATTGGCACTTATTGGTTTGCAGACAGCGTTTACGAGATAATTCTGCATCCTCGGCCCGCTTCACCTGTCGCGACTAACATCGTCGAAACCGATCATCCCCGTATTTTGTTATCAATCCCCGCAGACGAAGCCCGCCCTAAAGCGACCGCCTAAAACCCGCCGGGTTAATCATCATAACGCATCGCGGCGCCCGGACATTCCGGGACACACTTCGACTGCCGACCGTATTCGCCGAACTCAGCGGCGGTTGCGCTCACGCAGTTCCCTCAGGGATTCGCGCTTGTCCTGCTGCTCGCGCAAGGTCTGGCGCTTGTCGTAATCCTTCTTGCCTCGAGCCAAGGCAATCTCTACTTTGGCTCGTCCGTCCAGGAAGTACAGCTGGAGCGGCACTACTGTCAGCCCGGTCTCGCGGATCTTGCCGGAGATCTTGTTGAGCTCCTCGCGGTGAAGCAGCAGCTTCCGACGGCGGCGCGCCGCGTGGTTGGTCCAGCTCCCCTGGTTGTACTCAGGGATATGGATGCCCTCCATCCACAACTCGTCATTGTAGAAGGTGCAGAAGCCATCGACCATGGACGCATGGCCTTCACGCAGGGACTTTACTTCGGTTCCCATGAGGGCAATGCCGGCCTCATAGGTATCCAATATGTGGTAGTCATGCCGAGCCTTGCGATTGGTGGCCACTACCTTACGGCCACTTTCCTTGGGCACGGTAGAACTCCTTGGTTGTCGAAGAATCACACTAGTCTACGCCAGCAGAACCTTGTCGTGTGGGCTATAGAAGGTTCATCGGGTCAACAGCCTGCCCGTTCACCCAGGTTTCAAAGTGCACATGGCAGCCGGTGGAGTTACCCGTGGTACCCGAATATGCAATGAGCTGGCCTTGACTCACCTGCTGCCCGGAAGAAACCACCACGCTGGTGTTGTGGTAGTAAACCGTAGTCAGGGAATCTCCATTGATGACTCCGTGCGATATCTTGACACGGTTGCCACCACCATCGTTGCCCCAGCCTGCCGAAAACACGGTGCCGGCTGCGGCTGCGTATACGGGCGTTCCGCAAGGGGCACCGAAGTCGATGCCCGTGTGCATGTAACCGCCCTGGCCGTAGAAATCGATGGTTCCGGGCGGCGTCGCGCGCCAACCGAACCCTGAAGTGATGGGAATGTTCCCAGGTACCGGGTGGATCAAGCCGAAGTTGCCGCGCGGATTGCTCACCGGCGGGACGTAGGGCTGCGGGGCCTGGCCCTGCGCCTGGGCGGCGGCTGCAGCGGCTGCGGCCAGCCGCTGTTGTTCGGCCAACCATGCTTCGCGCAGCTTGCGGTCCCGCTCCGAGATTTCCGCGGCGACGGCGTCCTGCATCGACTTCACTTGCTGGAGCTGGGCCTGGATTCCGGGCTTGGCCGCTTGAAGTTGGGCGTTGAGACGGGTGGTGTCGGAGATGAGCTTGTCCACCTGTGCCTTCTTGGCAGCGGCGTCATCGCGGGCTACCTTTTCACGCTCAAGTGCCGCGTCTGCTTTCGCCTTGAGATCGCGGATTTCCTGCTCGACGGCGGCGAGCCGGGCCTGCGAGTTCACGTTCGTCGCGCTCTGCTGCGTCAGTTTCGTCATCGCGGCGTTCTGGCTGCGCATCGCCTGGTTGGCGAGGTCCATGGTTTCCGTGAGGTTGCCGCCGTCGTTCGATCCGAACAACAAGGCAACATTCGTGGGAACGCCGCCGGATTTATATGCCTGCGCCGCGATCTGACCGATGAGCTTCTTGGTATCCGTAATCTTTTGCTTGTCGTTTTCCAGCTGCTGGGTGATCTGGGCTTTACTCTGCTGAGCCAGATCCACGCGCGCCGCCAGGGCATCAGCTTCCTTCACCGCAGTAGCAACCCTGCCCTGGGCTTCGAGAAGTGCCTGCTGCGCTCCCGGAAGCTGTCCTTGGTACACCACAAGGTCGCCAGCCGCCTTGGCGATATTGGCATCAACGAATTCCAGCGACTGCTGCACGCGCGCCGATTCCGCGTTGAGGGCGGCCTGTTGGTCATCGAGGTCATCCGCGTGTGCCACGGGCGCTGTTCCAAAACTCGCAGCCAGCACGATGGCAAGCACAGAGCCGGCAACCTTGGCACGGCCACTAACCATGCGCATCCGCATGGCAGCGTGGTACTTCCGGGGCATCGGCTGTCCTGTTCGCTCGGGATCAGTGCTCTTCATGGCTACACCTTGAGATATCGACGGAGGGTCAGGAGTGAAGAGATCCCGGCCAGGCCGCCGCCCAACGCTATCAGGACCGGAGCAATCACGAGTACCTGGGTCGAGGAAATAAACGGAGTGTTCAGGAACTGCTGCGACAAGTCTCCATTGAGCCAGAACTGGGCCACCAGCCACAGGGTGCCGGAGGCCAGGACTGCGCCCACGACGGCGGCGATGACGCCTTCGAGGATGAACGGCAGTTGGATGACGGTCTTCGATGCACCAACGAGGCGCATGATGCCTGTCTCCCGCCGCCTGCTGAACGCGGACAATCTGATGGTTGTGGTGATGAGCAGGACGGCGCAGAAGATCATGACTCCGGCGACCACCATTGCCGCCACGGAGGCGCCGTTCATCCACTCAAAGATTCGTTCAAGGACCTGGCGCTGGTCGCTCACGGTCTCCACCCCGGCCTGGGACGAGAATGTCTCGCTGATGATCTGGTACTTCTGGGGGTCCTTCATATTAATCCGGAAAGACGAAGGAAGCTGGTCCTGGGTTACCGAATCAACAATCGGAGAGTTGGAGAACTGTTCCTTGAAGTGTTTGAACGCATCGGCTTGTGACTCGAACTGGTAATCGTTGATGTACTGCTTGACCGCCGGCGAATCGAGCATCTTCGCGAGGTTGTCCTGCTGCTCTTTGGTGACAGCGCCCGAAGCACATCCGGTCGATGTCGAGGAGTCGTTGCAGAGGAAGATGGCAACCTGGACTTTGTCGTACCAGTAACCCTTCATCTGGTTGATCTGCATCTGCAGCATGCCGGCCGCGCCGACGAAGGTGAGGGAGACAAAAGTCACCAGGACGACGGAAATCACCATGGACAGGTTCCGGCGCAGGCCGCTTCCGATCTCGCCCAGGATAAAAGCGAGCCTCACTGCTGGACCCCCTGCGCGCGGTCTATTTCCGCATCGCTCGCGTCCTTCATTCGCCGGGACTCTCCGACCACCGGAATCATCGAAGTGTAGAGGGCCTTTGCCTCATCACGGACCACTACTCCGTTCCGGAGCTCTACCACGCGCTTGCGCATCTCGTTCACAATGTCGTCGTCGTGCGTTGCCATGACCACAGTCGTGCCGTTCTGGTTGATCTTGTCGAGCACGCCCATGATGCCCATCGAAGTAATGGGGTCCAGGTTTCCGGTGGGTTCGTCTGCCAGCAGGATGCCTGGGCGGTTGACCACGGCGCGGGCGATGGCCACGCGCTGCTGCTCACCACCGGACAATTCATGGGGCATGCGGCGTTCCTTGCCCTCAAGCCCGACAGTCTTCAGCACTTCCGGAACTGTCTCCCGGATGATGCTCCGGCTTTTGCCGATCACCTGCATGGCGAAGGCCACGTTGGCGAAGACATTCTTCTGCGGCAGCAAGCGGAAGTCCTGGAAAACGACGCCGATTCCACGGCGAAGCTTGGGGACCCGCCAGCTTGAGATGTTGGCTACGTTCTGGCCTGCGACGTAGACCGAACCGGATGTTGCCCGGTCTTCCTTCAGAATGAGTCGTAGAAACGTCGACTTGCCGGAGCCCGAGGCCCCGACGAGGAAGGTGAATTCTCCACGGTCAATCTCAAGGTTGACAGCATCCAGCGCCGGACGGGCATTGGGGTCGTAGACCTTGGTGACATTCTCAAATCGGATCATGACTCTTCAGAACCCCGCCGGACATGCCACGTTCGGCCAGTCCAACCGCCAGCGCACGGGCTTTCGTTGGGGGAAGTTGAGCGCCGGCTCTTCGACTATACGCACGCTCTGCGATGGAATCGCGGGCTTGGTACGGTGTGTCGCTCAATCAGCGCAGGCGCCGTTACCCTTCGGCGTTCCGGTTTCCCGTGCGCCAACGAATGCCCGCGTCGATGAAGTCGTCGATGTCGCCGTCGAACACCGCTGACGTGTTGCCCACTTCGTGTTCAGTCCGCAAATCCTTGACCATCTGGTACGGATTGAGCACATACGAACGCATCTGGTCGCCCCACGATGCCTTCACGTCACCTGCGAATGCCTTCTTCTCAGCATCTTCCTGCTCCTTTTTCAGGAGCAGGAGCCGCGATTGCAGCACGCGCATTGCGGCTGCGCGGTTCTGCAGCTGGGACTTCTCATTCTGCATGGAGACGACGATCCCCGTGGGGATGTGGGTCAACCGTACTGCGGAGTCGGTCGTGTTGACGGATTGCCCGCCAGGACCGGAAGAACGGAAAACATCGACGCGGATCTCATTGTCCGGAATGTCGATCGAGTCGGTCTGCTCAATGAGCGGGATGACCTCGACGGCGGCAAAAGACGTTTGCCGGCGCCCTTGGTTGTCGAAAGGGCTGATGCGGACAAGCCGATGCGTCCCGGCTTCGACACTGAGGGTACCGAAAGCGTACGGCGCCTTGACCTCGAAAGTGGCCGATTTGAGGCCGGCCTCTTCGGCGTACGAGGTGTCCATCACGGTCGTCGGGTAGCCATGGCGTTCCGCCCAGCGCAAGTACATGCGCATGAGCATTTCGGCGAAGTCTGCCGCGTCAACACCGCCGGCGCCCGCACGAATCGTGACGACGGCTTCACGTTCGTCGTATTCGCCCGAGAGCAGGGTTACCACTTCAAGTTCCTTGAGGGCCTTGCGGATTGATTCGAGTTCCGTGGCGGCTTCGACCATGGAGTCGTCGTCGTCCTCGTCCTGGCCGAGTTCGACAAGAACCTCGAGATCGTCGATGCGGCCCGTCAGCCTGTTCAACCGCTCAAGTTCCGACTGCCGGTGGGACAACTTGGACGTAATGACCTGCGCGGAGGCTGGATCGTCCCAGAGATTCGGTTCACCAGCTTGCTCGCTCAGTTCTTCGATCTCTTCCTTGAGCTTCTCGACGTCGGAAACCTGTTCGATGGAGCGGTAGGTGGAGCGAAGCGCGCGGATTTCTGCGGGAAAGTCAATCTGAGCCATGGTTGTTCCAGAGTACGCCATCCGCTGGCGGCCTTGGCACGGGGCTGGACGTGTGACGCTTGGAATTCAGCGGGTCAGCCGGGAACGTGCGGTGGACCGCGCTTCGATCGGAACACCGCCGGGAAGCAGAAAGCTGACCACGGGCGGATGGGCAACCGCGCTCAGCACAACTTCGGCCGTGGTGCTGTCCGGACTACCAGTACCCGGTGCAACGGCAAGTTGATCGAACCGAGAATGGGCGCCGTTTTGGCTGAGGTATGACTCGGTGACGCTTCGCACCCGCCCGCTGTTCAGGACGGCCGAGGGCGTTTCACCGCTGCTGTCTACTTGGCCGAGGGAATAGCTGTCCGCGGCTGCGACCGAAGCTCCGTCGGCCATGGAGAGGAGCTTCTTATGTTCGATGTAGATGGCGGAGGCCGCAGCAACGACCGTTGCCAGCAACAACGCAATCACGACATAACCGATGGTCAAGACCATCAAATGGCCGGCTTCCCGTTCCGATTTACCGGACCGCGTGCTCATGGGAAGGTCTGTCACCGGAACCGCCCGACGATTTGCGTAGCCGACGCACTCAGATTCGCGGCGTCCAGATTCAGAGTGTCTCCAAAGGGCACCATCGGCAACGGCACCGTGAGCCTGACGGTAACGGTGACCGCAGCACCGGCAGACCCGCAATCGCTGCGATCGCACGCGACGTCCACGGATGCCCGCTCCGCGGAATGGCCATAGTCGGCAAGGGTCAAAAGGACGGCCTGTTCAGCGGCGACCCGCCCCTGGGAGGTGTCATTCTGCATGACATAGACCTTCGCGGCTTGGTCCGCTGCCCCCACGACGGCGAACGAGCCGCCCTGGATTTGTCCAATAGTGACGATGAAATAGACCACGGGAACCATGAGCAGAAGGGACAGCAGGATGAACTCGACCACTGCGCTTCCCCGCTCAGAAGCACATGCCGGGCCGGTAGATTCCCGGTTCTCCGCGAGTGGCAGGCAGGCCGCCTCCCGGCAGCGGGCGAGCACGGCACGGCCAGGATCAGCCGGGAGTGGCAGCATGCCCGCTCACCTCCAGCGCCGCTCCGGGTCCTATCAGCCCGATGACGGGCAAGGGTGCCCGGACCGTCACTTCCAAGGTACGGATTCCTCGGAAACTAGCCTCCGACGTCGAGATGTCCCGGGCAAAGTCTGCGTTCAGCGCCGTTTCGATCAGGTCTGCGGTGCGCTCACGTGCATCGGCCGGTGTCCGGTCGGCGAGGGCGCCGTGACGGGCACCGGACGAGGCCGCGTCAATGAGGGTATTGCGCACGTGCAACACGAGGGTCAGTTGGATGACGGCGAGGAAAAACATCGTCAACAGCCCGCCGACGAGCACAAAATCCACGACGGCGGAGCCACGTTCACCACCGCTGCCGGCACCGATGCCGCTGCCATCTTCCGCTCCCCTGGTGCGGAACGGCATGGACTACTTTCCGACCTTGCTCATGGCCTGGTTGAAGAGTCCCTCAAGAGCCGGGCCTGCCAGCGCCAGCAGCCCGGCTACAAGTGCGGCGGACATCAATGTGATCATGACCCATCCGGGTACGTCGCCTCGCTCGGGATGATCGTCGCCGGGGGCCGGCCTTTTGTCCGAAGGCGTTCCATCGGCTGATCTGGACGGCAGGAGAGTCCGCAGCTGCCACAGCAAAAGTCCTGAAGCGGGCAAGGCCCGACGTCCAAGCTTTTTCATTTTCCCCATTTAATTTTCCCCCATTTCGTTGTGCCGGAATCCGTTACGAATATCCGTGCAGTTCTTTGTTTTCGGCATTCAAGCGAATGCCGATGTGATGGACATGAAAAGGCTTGTTGGAAACCGCCATCAGAAGCCAAGATCCAGCGCGGCCAAACCGGGATAGACGGCGAAGATCACGGTGAGGGGCAGGACGCCGAAAACCAGCGGCACCATCATGGCGATTTCCTTGCGACCCGCCGATTCCATCAACTCTCGCTTGGCCGAATCGCGGACATCCGCAGCTTGGGCCCGCAAAACATCAGCCAAAGGAGTACCGCGTTCGACGGCAACGACGATTCCATCCACGAACCGAACAAGCGGGCCGAGCTCGGTTCGTCCCGAAAACTCGTGCAAGGCTTCGACCAGGGGCGTGCCGGCCCGCGTGGCCGCCAATACCAAGGCAAATTCCTTCGCCAATTCGCCGCGGGCCGTGCGACACACTCGATCGAGGGCACCGCTGGTGCTCTCCCCCGCGCCCACCGCGAGGGCCATCAGTTCGGCAAGGCTGGGGAATTCCGCCAGCATCCGCCTTTCCCTTCGTTTGATCCGCACCCCCAGCATGTAGTCCCGGAAAAGAAACCCTCCCAGTGCACAAACCAGGACCGAGACGACCGCAAGCCCCGGACTGAACCGGCCCGCGGTCGCACCCATGACCACCAGAACAATCGCTGTGGCAAAGCCCGCCGCCGCCCACAGCAACTGCTCCGCGCGGAAGTCCAGCGCGGACTTTCCAGAGCCGGCCCTTGCCAGCCTCCTGTTGAGGGAAGTGGTGCCCAGGTTGAACTTCGCCAAGTAGCGGAGGGCGTCCCGGAACACCGGCCGCAGAATGCGCTCCAAAGGGCCGAACGGTGCAACGTCCGGGGTTGTGGACAGCAGCCGCGATTCAATGTTCTGGGACCGGAGTTGCGGCTCGATGCGCCCCGCGAAGGGAATGGCCCGCATAAACGGCATGCGGACAAAGATGAGCCACAATCCGGCTCCCAGGAGAAGTCCGCAGAACACGGCCGGGGCAGTCAACGCAGTCAACGAAGCACCCTTTCATCTTCAGGAAGGGCGCCGATGCGCAGCATGACCCAATAGCAGAAGCCCGAGACCAACAATCCGCCTCCCAGCACGCTGACTCCGGCCGCGGAGTTGTAGGCGGCGACAGCTTCCGGCCTGCTGGCCAGCAGCATCAGGACGATCCATGGGGCGGCAACGGCCAGGCGCGCTCCGTTGATGGTCCACGATTGTCGCGCCTCAAGCTCACTGCGGGTCCTCGCACTCTCACGGAGGAACTCGGCGAGGGTTCCCAGTAGTCGTCCGAGATCGGATCCGCCCACGTCGCGCGTCAGTCTGAGCGCCTCAATGATCCGGTCGGCGACGGGATCGGCCAAGCGGTCCTTTAATTTGTTCAACGCCGAATCGAAATGGCCGCCGGAACGGTAATCCGCACCAAACTCTCGGAAGAGGGCACGCAACTCTTCTGGGCCCTTGTCACCGAGCTGGACAAGCGCCTCGGGCAGCGAAAGTCCCGCACGGATTGCCGAGCGCAAATGGTCGACCACATCGGGCCAGAGCTCCCGTAGCATGGCGGTCCGCTTACGCGCCCGCCAGCTGACAACGGCCAAGGGAAGCCACGCACCGAACAGGCCGAAGCACGCCGCGATCGAGAAGGACGCCGTCATGATGTAGATCATCAGTGTGGTGAAAAGGCCCAATCCGAGGCACGATGCGATGAATCCCCCGCCGCTCACCTTTTCGATCCCGGCCATGAGCAACAGAGACTCAAGGCGTTTCGGTTTTGGCTCCTTGACGGCGAGCGGGTGTTCCCATGCAGACCACCAGATGAGAAACACCCCCAGGCCACAGAGAACGCCCAGCAGAGGCGCCATCAGTAGTGCTCCAGGAGCGCGGCGACGTCAAAACCTGCCCGGGCGAATTTCTCTGCGGCCGGCATGGAATTCGACGTGGGTTGGAGTCTGCCATCCTGCATCGCGAATACCTTGGACGACTCAATGATGCCGTTCTCCACGCGTCGGCCCAGCGAAAGGATCTCTGTGACTTGACGGCGTCCATCGGCGTGGCGGCTGCAATGGACCACGAGGTCGATGCAGGATGCCACGGTCGGAACGACGAACGCGCTCGAAATGTTCCCGCCGGCCAGCAGAGGCAGAGTGCAAATCTTGGTCACGGCGTCATGGGCGGAATTCGCATGGACGGTGCACATGCCAGGCAGGCCCGAATTCAACGCAATAAGCATGTCCAGGCTTTCGGCTTCCCGGACCTCCCCCACCACGAGACGATCCGGCCGCATGCGAAGAGCCTCTTTGACGAGCCGGCGTAAGGGAATTTGGCCTTGACCCTCGAGGTTTGGCTGGCGGCACTGGAGGCCAACGACGTCACGCAGCGGGAAATGGAGTTCAAAGATCTCTTCGACGGTGATGACCCGCTCCCGGGAGCCGATATTGGCTGCCAGGCAGTTGAGCATGGTGGTCTTTCCGGCCTGGGTGGCTCCTGAGACGAGAATGTTCAGTCCACTTGCCACCGCGGCTCCCAGGAATCGGGCTGACCCGGGCGTCAACGTCCCCAGCTCCACCAGATGCTCGAGCCGGGTCGCCTTGACCACGAATTTGCGGATATTGACAGCCCAATGGCGGCGGGTGACATCGGGAATGACTACGTGGAGCCGGGAGCCATCGGGCAGGGCCGCGTCCACGAAGGGTGACGAGAGGTCCAGCCTGCGCCCGGAACTCTTAAGCATCCGTTCAACGAGGTCGCGAACCTGCTGCTCCGTGAGGCTGATCGAGGTAAGTTCGGATTCGCCGTTCCGGGCAACGTAAACCTCGTTCGGCGCATTGAGCCAGACCTCTTCGATGGTGGGGTCATCCAGAAGCGGCTGGAGCGGGCCGAAGCCGGCAACGGCGTCGAACACGTACTTGCGCGCAATGTCCAAATGTCCCAAAGGAGGCAAGGGGCCGAGAAGCGCCCGCTCATCGTAGTCATTCACGGCGGCCTCGACGAGCCGGTGAACTTCGACTGCTTGGCTCAAAGGATCCAGTCCACGCCGACGAATCAGCTCGCGGACTTCATCCTCGACGATGCGCAAAGCCTCCATTTTCCCCCCAATGCAGCATGCGCCCACGCGCTGCGGAAAACCTTCAACAAGGTTAAAAGTAGGGGAGGTTACAAGCTGAGACCAAGTCATTTTGAGGGACCTGTGGATAATTGTCTTATCCGCAAGTCACACCAGAAACACGTGAATCTCTGGCCACTCCAGACCCCAATTATCAGGGCAAAAGAAGGATCTCATGCCGAAAACACCGCGCGGATATCCCCGCGGCCGCTGGTTCAGCAGGCCCCGCTTGGTGACCGGTGCCGCGGTACTGATGGTACTGTCCGCGATTGTCACGCCTGCGCAAGCAGAAGAGAGTTCAAGCGACCCCCTTCCTGGAACATCGTCGGCATCAGTCTCGCCCCCTGACCCCACGCCGGCTGCCCAGGCCATGGCACGGTTGAAGGGGCACCGACATTCGCGGGTATGCGGCGACGCACCCCCAGGCTACGCATCATGCCATGCGGAAATCGACGACGAAGTCGCTGGTCCCCTGGCTGCCGGGCAGCTTCTCCCCGCCGGGTACGGGCCGGCAGACCTGCAGTCCGCCTATAAGCTGCCCTCACTCACCGCCGGCACCGGCAGGACCGTAGCGGTAGTCGATCCGTATGATGCCCCGACTGCCGAGGCGGATTTGGCTGTCTACCGGACGAGGTACGGGCAGCTTCCTTGTTCTTCAGCCTCGGGGTGCTTCCGGAAAGTAAACCAAAACGGCGGAACCTCCCTGCCGGCCCCCAACGCGGCGTGGGCCCAGGAAGCGTCCCTCGATGTCCAAATGGTCTCGGCGGCCTGTCCCAATTGCAACATCCTGCTCGTCGAGGCCACATCCAATTCCCTCACCGATCTGGGCACTGCGGTCAATACCGCGGTCAATCTGGGTGCCAGTGCTGTCTCAATGAGCTTCGGGGGGCCAGAGGTCAGCGGGATCACCCGGTTCGACGCCGCCTATTTCAATCACCCCGGGATCCCTCTCGTGGCCAGCTCCGGCGACAACGGCTACACGAACACCACCGCACCGCCTTCGGTGAACTATCCAGCCTCCTCCCCCAATGTCGTCGCGGTTGGGGGCACCACCCTGACCCTCGACACAAGCAAGGTGCGGGGCTGGACCGAGCGCGCTTGGGGGGCCACCGGATCCGGCGCGGCCGGTCCGGGCAGCGGGTGCTCGGCTTACGAGCCCAAGCCGGCCTGGCAGCACGACACGGGCTGTCCCAACCGCACCGTCGCCGATCTGGCCTCAGTTGCCGACCCGAGCACCGGCGTCGCTGTCTACGACAGCACCCCCAGCAACGGGATGAGCGGGTGGATGGTCTTTGGCGGAACCAGCGCTGCCGCCCCCGTCATCGCAGCCACGTACGCCCTCGCGGGCCCCACGCCTGCGGGAATCTCCCCTGCCCAGCTTGGCTACAGCTCACCGTGGGCGCTCAATGATGTTGCCAACGGTGCGAACGGGACGTGCACCGTGCCTTATCTGTGCACCGCCGGCTACGGATACGACGGGCCCACCGGGCTCGGCACCGCTCAAGGTTTGACAGCCTTCACTTCTTCTTCGAGCCCGCCTTCGTTCACCGATGTCCCCGGCAGCTACCCCTTCTATATAGAAGTGACGTGGATGGCATACAACGGCATCACCACGGGCTATCCCGACGGTACGTTCCGCCCCGTCCAACCCGTCACGCGCGAAGCAATGGCTGCTTTCCTCTATCGCCTCAGGGGAAGTCCCTTCTTCATCCCGCCGGTCATCTCTCCGTTCAGGGACATCGGACTACTTTCACCCTTCTACAAGGAAATCACCTGGCTGGCCTCCACCGGCATCACCACCGGATACCCCGACGGCACCTACCGCCCCTCGGAACCTGTCAATCGCGATGCCATGGCTGCATTCCTCTACCGGCTTGCCGGCAAACCCGCATACACCCCGCCCGGTGCCTCACCGTTCACCGATCTCACCCCGGCTACCCCGTTCTACCTCGAAATCACGTGGCTGGCCTCGACCGGCATCACGACCGGATATGCCGATGGCACCTTCCGGCCGCTGAACCCTGTCAACCGCGACGCCATGGCTGCGTTCATGTACCGCTACAACGCCAGAATCGGTCGTTGAGGACTACAGCCACAGGCGCCGGTTAGCCCATCCGGCGCTGTGAACCGACTAACTTTGAGGACCCCAGGTTCGGATGGACGCACAGTGGCGCCAATGTTGGTCCAGTCGTTGGATAACTGTTCAGCCACTAGTCACACCAGCACCACATAAAACTCTGGTCACTCCTGCCCCTGAATGCTATGGTGTCCCGGTTAGGAGCTGGCCTTATGGTGCACTGCAGAAGCGTTAGTTGCTGGAGCTGCAGTCGCAAGCTATCACCATGTGCCCTCAATTGAGCGGCACCTTGCCGGAATTGAAAATGAAACGAACAACCGCTGTAAAGGCACTTCGATTCCCCGTCGCGCGCACTGGCGTCGCACTAGGCATCGCGCTCGGCTTGACTCTCACCGTGGCCGGGGCCACTCCGTCGGAAAGCGCGATCTCCGCTGCTTCAGCACAGACGCAAGCCACGAAAGCAGAAACAACTGCGGGTACGAAACCGGGCCAATCTCCGACGGTTCCTGGCGGCTCCCCTGCTCCTAGGCCGCCTGCTCCAGCAAGTGCGCTAAGTCCGTTGACCGACTCCGCTGCAGAGACGACGGCGCCGGTCACCACACCTTCGCCGGTCGCAATGCCAGCGATGCCCGGCAGCACTCCGATCATCGGCGACGCGATGAAGCGCGCCATGCTCCAGGCGATTCCCAGCGGTGGAGCCGAAATGGGCCAGCGGTCGCCGCGAGTCTTGGCTGACAAGAACCAACCGGCAAGTGCAGCACCCATGGGGTCCCGTACCGTGGCAGGCACTCTCTCCATGGCACTAGACACCGGACACTGGTCTCCGTCGTTCGGTGTCGCTGGGCAGGATGTCAGCGCGTATCAAGGGAACGTCGATTGGGCATCCCAGTGGAACCAAGGCTCACGTTTCGCCTACGTGAAGGCCTCGGAGGGCAACTACTACGTCAATGGGAATTTCTCCCAGCAATACGCCGGCTCACGCAGCGTCGGAATGATCCGTGGCGCGTATCATTTCGCCATTCCGAACTGGTCCTCGGGGGCAGACCAGGCTAGGTACTTCGTAGCAAACGGTGGAGGGTGGAGCCCTGACGGCTACACACTCCCGCCGGTCCTGGACATCGAATACAACCCCTATGAGGGCCAAACCATCGGCGGCTTCTACTTCGGCGACGTTTGCTATGGCATGTCAGGTGCGCAAATGAGCAGCTGGATAGCGGATTTCGGGAACACCATACAAGCACTGACCGGCCGGTATCCCGTTATTTACAGCACTACCGATTGGTGGGCTCGATGCACGGGAAACTCGGCTTCCTTCAGTGCATATCCGCTGTGGATTGCTTCCTACCCCTCTTCCCCAGGCAATTCGCCGGGCGTTTTGCCGGCCAGCTGGAACCAATTCAGCATGTGGCAGTACAGCAGCACCGGCCCGTTCCAGGGGGATTCGAACGTGTGGAACGGCTCATACGCCTCGCTCGCAGTCTTTGCGGGCACGACACCGCAAGGATCGTTTGATAGCCTCACCGCGGAGCGAACCGACACGGCCGCTTCTCTAAGAGTCAGGGGGTGGGCAGCGGACGCCGGATTACCGCAAAACACTACCGAAGCACACGCCTACGTCACCGCCCCGAACGGCTCGCAACAGCTCTACAAGATCCCGGCCACAACTTATAGACCGGATGTAAACCAAGCACTGGGTCTCGGAGACAACCACGGTTTCGACCAACAAATCCCCGTGACCGTATCGGGGAACTACCAAGTTTGCGTCTACGCCATTGGAAAATTCACCAACGTTGGGTTGGGATGCAAAACCGTCTCAGTCGTAGGAGCGGAACCACCCATCGGCAACGTCGATGATGCCTACGAAGTCCGTACACCTGACAAGGTGAGCTTCAGGATTCGCGGCTGGGTAGTGGACATGAGCAACACATCGTCGACGGCGGCCGCCCACGCCTATGTTTCCGCACCCGACGGAACGACCACGGGTTACGTAGTGCCAGCCAATGCATCCCGACCTGACGTGAATCAGGTCTTGGGCATTGGAGGCAACCACGGCTTCCAGCAGGACATCAACATCACAAAAGCCGGGACCTACCGCATTTGCTTCTACGCCGTGGGCCAGTACCTGCACTCGGACATGGGGTGTAAGTCTTTCACCATCGCTGCGGCAGCCCTGCCGGTCGGGTCCTTTGACTCCGTGGATCTCAAGACGACCAGCACCACGGCCTCGCTGACCACGCGCGGTTGGGCCCTGGATTACGGAGACACCACCAGGCAAATTGCGGTGCACGTCTACGTACAATCACCGGACGGAACCACCCAGCTCTACAAGATCACGGCTTCACAGCCGCGACCGGACGTGAACAAGGTTCTTCAGGTCCCTGGGGACCATGGATACCAGACGGACATACCACTTAGCGCACCGGGCACGTACAGGGTCTGTTCCTGGGCCATCGCACTTAGCCCCGTCGCTCCAGGAAACGCCCTGCTCGGTTGCAAGTCCGTGACGGTCGGAGTCAGCGCCAAGCCCGTCGGATTTCTGGACTCGGTCAAGCTCTCGACAACGAACGGCGTCACGTCCCTTACCGCCTCCGGATGGGCCATGGACCCGACCACCGGCGCATCAATTGAGGTGCACGTCTACGTGACACAGCCAGACACCCAGCAAAAGTACTTCCCCATCATCGCCAACCTGCCAAGGCCCGATGTGAACGCGGCGATGAAGACCACGGGAGACCATGGCTTCTCGCTGTCGACAAACATCCTCCAACGGGGCACCTACAGGGTATGCGCGCATGGAATAGCTACGTCTCCCTTCTCGTTGGGAAACACGCTCCTGGGTTGCACGAACATCACGTTCTAGTGTGGTGGCGGCCCCACTGCGGGGCCGCCACCAAGCTTCGACAGTGCGTACGCTGTCGGTGAGGCCGGCATACCCAAGGTAAGATTCTGTTCGGCCAATGAGCCGCGCCGATCGGCCAAGTGCAAATACCGACACGAACGGGGAATATCCGTGGCTTCGAAGCCCGCTTCTGCTTTGCTGCGCCGATTCGGAGGCTTTGCAACGTCGCTCTTGTTTTCAACTGCCGTAAATCTCCTCGCCATTCCTTTTGTGATATCGACTTTGGGTCCAGGGATATGGGGCGAACTGGCAGTGGCGCAAGCGACGGCGGCAATATTCGGCGTCGTCGTCGCGTTCGGTTGGGGAACCGTCGGGGCAGCCATGGTCGCCTCCACCCCGGTAGCACGGCGGCCCCAGATGTTCTTGAATTCGGTGGTCAGCCGGCTCTACCTGTTCCTCTTCGCAGCGCCAGTGATGTTTTTCGTGCTCCTTCTGTTGACGCGGGTCGATCCCGTGGCGGCCGCGGTTGCCTCACTGGCCTATTTGATGCCATTCCTCGGCGCCTCCTGGTATTTCATCGGCCAGGCCAAGCCGTGGTCCCTTCTGTTCTTCGATGTGCTCCCCCAGGGACTAGGCGTCATCACCGGCGTGATTCTGCTGCAATTCTTCCCTTATGCAATCGTGTTTGCCGGCAGCCTGCTTGCGTTTAACGTCATCGCCGTCGCGGTCGGAGCCCTGGCGGCCACGAAGGGGGGACATGAAACACCGCTCACGATGAACTTGGGCTTTGTGCCCGCCATGCAACGGCTTCGGAACCAAAAATTTGGCGTCATCGCTGCAGGCACCGGAACCATCAACAGCAATCTGCCGATGATCGCAGTCTCGCTCGTAGTCCCGCCGGCGGTCCCCCTCTACGCCCTCACGGACAAGCTGTTCAGATTTGCCGTGGCAGGGTTTGGGCCGGTGCTGCAAGTTGTGCAGGGCTGGATTCCCGAATCTGGGCGAGCCCGCAGCATGGAACGCATCCAACTAGTGGCCAAGTTTGTCCCCGCTGTCGGGGCCCTGGGCGGGGTGCTTCTGGCGGTGTTGATCCCGTGGGCAAGCCCGATCTTCTCACGGGGCGAGATCACCGTCGGATACGTATTGAGCATTCCTTTTGGCTTGATCTTCGCGGCCGTGTTGGTAGCCCAAGTCGTCGGCCTGGCATGTCTCATACCGCTCGGCGAAGGCGCCATCCTGGCCAAATCGACGGCGCTGGGCGCCATTCTTAACGTTCCCCTGATGTTCGCCATGGGGGCACTGTACGGGGGTTCGGGCGTGGCGTGGGCCGTCGGTTTGTCCGAGGTTGTCGTGGCCGCCTATCAAGTGATGGCCGTACGGCGACACTTCAGGGAGCAGGCATTGAAGCCGGTGCCTGAGTCCGTGGAGGATCCAGGCACCGGCCCAACCGCTCCTTAGTTAGCGGCTTCGAGCTCCTAAGCCGTTGACGAAGAGCTCCGCCGGAGCACCCGCAACGAATTCCAGCAGGCATGGCGGCGCGATGTCCCCACTGCGCAAGCCTGACCACAACACCCTCAGCGTCGGCCTCCACGCATGACCGCTGGAAAAGGCCGACAGACCGGTCTCCACGTCCGCGGAACTAATGGCAACCCGGGCCTTCAGACAGTCCATCATGGTCCGGCGCCACCCAAAGCTGAGATCGTTGGATGTGCGCAGCATCGCCAGCAGGCTCTTGCTGCCATGGTATTTCTTCGACATCGACGCAAGGTGCCGCCACGATGACAGGATGCCTCGGTGGTCTTCCACCTCCCCAAGGACATTTCCGCCGTGTTGGACGTAGTCCTGCAGCACGTCCTCTACCACCAGGGCACCACCGGTGGCCGCGGCGCACACTGCGAGCCAATGATCGTGGACCTGCGTGATGGTTTCCAGCCGCGGAAAGGGAAGCGCCAGATCGAGAAGTTCCCTGCGGAAGACGCAAAGGCTTCCGGTCACTTGGTTTTGGGCAACCAACGCGCTAAAGGGAACGTTCTTTCGGGCTGTGGAATCAGCCACAACCTCATGCCCGGGATTTCGGACCACCCTGGCCTGCCCCGAAACCAGCGCCACATCATTCAGCTGAGGAATAAGCGTGGCGAGTTTGGAGGGGTACCACCGATCATCCTGGTCCGCCAGCGCCACCCACTGCGCTTCAGGGGGAACAGCTTGAACAACCCTCTCGAAGTTACCGTAAAACCCCAGTCTTTCAGGGAATCCAAGGACCCGAAACCGGCTATCGTCGTTGAGCTCCGCCCTGACAAATTCGGCGATTTCCTGGTCGCCCCCATCGGCGGAGATCAGGCAGACAAAATCGGTGTGGCTTTGATCCTGGATAGACCGGAGCTGGGCACGGAAAAGGTCCCAGTCAGGACGGTATGCGGCGAGGGCCACCACACCGAATGAGGAAGAGTCATAAGCCATCTCGGTCAGCCGCTAGCCGATCGCGGGACTGGTGGCGAGGTAGGCGTCAAGAGCTTCCCGGGCGGACCGCGGCTCAAATCCCGCTTCCCGGATCTTGCTCAAGTCCAGGACGCTGTTGAGCGGGCGTGGAGCGGCGGCTTTGCCACGGAAGTACTCTTCGGTGGTGACGCCTGTGACGGAATCCCGTGCCGCGCCGCTGAGCTCGTAGACGTCGGCGGCGATGTCAGCCCATGACTGCGGCTCACCGGCGTTGCTGAGGTTGTACGTGCCGTAGCTGGCTTTGGAGTCGAGCAAGTGTTTGATTCCCGCGGCGATATCCTCGGTGAAGGTCAAGCGGCCGATCTGGTCGTTGACCACGGAGGGTTCAATCCCGCGCGCTGCGAGGGACGCCATGGTGCGGACGAAATTGTTGCCTTCACCAATGACCCAGCTGGTGCGCACGATGTAGTGCTTTGGAACGACGCTGACCACGGCGTCGCCGGCGGCCTTCGTCTGCCCGTACACGCCCAGCGGCGAGACTGGCTCGTCTTCCCCATGGGTGTCAGCAGCGCCATCGAACACGTAGTCGGAGGAGACATGCACGAGCGTCAGGTCGTGCTCGACGGCGGCCCGTGCCAGACGAGCGACGGCAGCGACGTTGGTCTCCCAGGCGGCCTGGCGGCCTTCCGGGGTTTCGGCCGCGTCGACGGCGGTGTAAGCGGCCGCGTTGATGACGGCGGAGTAGTTCTTCCAGTTCCTTTGCTCGATCGCATCCGGGGAACTGAGGTCGAACTCGGCGCGGCCGGCAAACTCAACGGAGGCATCGCCGTCGTACAGTTCCCGAAGGGCTTTGCCGAGCTGGCCGTTGGCACCCAGAACCAGCGTCTTCTTAGGGCCCATCGGCCGCACATCCGCCAGGCGCGGATGGGCCTTGTCCTTGTCAGAAAGCTCGGCCCGCTCGAGCTGGATGGGCCAGTCGATGGCCGCTGTCTCGTCGGCCAGGTTCAGGAAGGTGTACTGGCCCTGGGCGTCAGCGCTCCAATGGTCGTTGACCAAGTAGGTGTAAGCAGTGTTGTCTTCCAGGGTCTGGAAAGCGTTGCCCACACCCCTGGGGATGAAAATTGCCTGGCTCGGATCCAGCTCGGCGGTGAATACGGCACCGAACGATGGCCCTTCGCGCAAGTCCACCCAGGCGCCGAAGATCTTGCCCGTGGCCACAGAGATGAATTTGTCCCAAGGTTCGGCGTGGATGCCGCGGGTGGTACCGGCTTTTTCGTTGAAAGAGATGTTGTTCTGAACCGGCTTGAAGTCAGGAAGGCCCAGGGCCAGCATCTTCTCGCGCTGCCAGTTCTCCTTGAACCAACCGCGGTTGTCGCCGTGGACGGGAAGCTCGTAAAGAACGACGCCGGGAATCGGTGTTTCGCGGGCACTGAGCTGCTTGGAAAACTCGATCGACATCGTCTATTGGCCCTGTTCCTTGTACTTGGCTTCGGTTTCGGCCTTCTGCGGGCGCCACCATGCTTCGTTGTCGCGGTACCACTTGATGGTGTCTTCGATGCCGGCCTCGAAGTTGGAGAACTCGGGCTTCCAGTCCAGCTCGGTGCGCAGCTTCGTGGAGTCGATCGCGTAGCGCAGGTC